>NZ_JAXHDF010000002.1:0-483999 GCF_037071985.1 Pseudogracilibacillus sp. SE30717A
GTTGAAAATAGATTCTTTCCAGCTCTATACTGAATGTGGTGGTCTTCCTTATTACGCTATGGTGATTAAACGTATGTCATACGACATTAAAAGCTTCGAAAGACTACGTAAAAAAATACTATGGAGACAAGGATTAGGTCTGTAATTTAAAAAAAGGAAAAACAAAAAGAGAAAGCGGAAATACAGAAGTAGATGAAAAAGGATGTCTTACAAGTAGGATCATTCACAATAATTAGCAACCCAAATATGTGTAGACTCCAGTGGGAAGAAAGAGATCGGCGAGACCCCACAGGGCTACGCCCGAGGAGGCTCGACACTCGCCCACGGATAGCGAAACATATTTGAGCTGCGGAGTGCACTACATAATTTTCTATAAAGAATTTATCCATTTCAGCAACTTCGTATACACCACCACATTTGACAAAGAGCCTTCTTTCCTGAATTGAGCTCCGAAAAAAATTTTAAAGATGTCTCTATTTTTTCGCAGCAATAATGCATGTTTTATAAAGAAGTCAGTTTGCCTTATGGATTTATAAACAATCTATACGATGCGATATGATTTATATCATTTAAAAAGTAATAGATGAATATTTGAAAACTGGAAGAAAGAGCTTAGAACAGCATTACAAATTAATTACATGTATATAGGATTCTAAGATGATTAAGTGATAATGCTTAAGATATGTATCTTTTAGATTGAAGTTAAAGGATTTATTATCCCGACAATATATAAAAATTTGAAGTTTATAGAGTAAGAATTCCATGAAATTAGGACGTAGGCAATCTAATCTGATAAAAAAGAACTAATAAAAAATGTTTTGAACCAATGGTATTCTTTAAGTGATAAAAAATTACCGGTTTACAATTTCGTAGATTTAGTTGAAATATTAATAGGCATAAAGTATGATTTTAAAAGTAAATATGTAAATTTTTTGAAGTCAAACTAGTTATTTGGAATCAATTTAGTGGATTTGTCCTATAATTCTTTAGAATATAGTAGACTTTAGGCATAATTTCGTCTAAAATAATGGTGAATTCGATAAAAAAAGACAAAAAATTGCAGGGAAAATAAGTTAGGAGAATTAAAAATGAGATTATTTGATCAGACATATAGCTCTATTGAGAAGGCGTTAAGCTATTCAACCGAACGAAATAACGTGATCTCAAACAATATAGCTAACGTAGATACTCCGAACTATAAATCAAAAGATGTAATATTCAAAAATGTTCTTAGCGAAGAAATTGATCATCTTTCTGCAAAAAGAACTCATCCAAAACATTTGCCATTTTCTACGTTATCCAATGGCTATAAAACAGTCATCAATAATAATACAATGTATTCACACAATGGTAACAATGTAGATGTTGATAAAGAAATGGCGAATCTAGCTAAAAACCAAATTTACTATCGAAGCATGGTAGACAGGCTGAATGGAAAGTTTAACACAATGCAAACGGTAATCAGAGGGGGTAGGTAATAGTGTCTATTTTTAATGCGCTAAACATTAGTGCAAGTTCATTAACAGCTGAGCGTCTTCGTATGGATGTCACATCTTCGAATATCGCAAATGCCAATACCACTAGGGCGACTGTAAATGAAAATGGGGAAATTGAACCATATCGACGTAAAATGGTTGTTATGCAGCCAGGGTCAAATGACTTCAAGTCGTTCTTAAATAAAGCAAGATATGGAACTGAGAGCAGTACTAAAGGTGTGAAAGTTACTGGCATTATAGAAGATAGACAACCTTTTAGAGCCGTATTTGATCCCGCACACCCAGATGCTAATGAAGAAGGGTATGTTTATTTTCCAAATGTTGATCCATTAAAAGAAATGGTGGATTTAATGAGTGCTACTAGATCTTATGAAGCAAATATCACTTCAATCAATGCCACGAAAGACATGTTACTAAAAGCATTAGAAATTGGTAGATAATGAATAAGAAGAGGATGTGAAAAATTGAGTGATCAAATTCAAGCAATTAATAATGCATTACCATTAAGCGATAAGATGATACAGAATGTGGAACAAAATAATCAGGGTCAGTACAGTTTTGCTAACACGTTAAAAGTGGCAATTGATCAGGTTAGTAAAGCGGAACATAGTTCAAATAAGAAAACAGAATTATTAGCACAAGGAAAAATAGATAATTTACATGATGTGATGATTACTGCAAAGAAAGCAAATATTATGGTTGAATCAGCAGTACAGATTCAACAAAAGGTTATCGACACTTATAACGAAATGATGAGGATGCAAGTATAATACGATGCCGTATTATTTTATTTTGATTCAAGCAATTATAGTTTTTTATTACATAAAGTACGGTGGGAGTATATGAGGGAAAAACTAGAGCGTTTTACACAGCAAATCAAATTATTATGGAGTAACAGTTCAAAAAAGCAAAAAATAGCTTTTATTTCTATATCAAGTATTTTAGTTGTTTTAATAGCTGTTATCACAGTTATCACATCCTCAACTAATTATGTACCTCTTTATACGAATTTATCTGTTCAAGAGGTCGGACAAATTAAAGAAGAACTTGATGCCAAAAATATTCCTTACGAATTAGAAGGCGGAGGAACAACTATTAAAGTCCCTGAGGAACAAAGTGAGCAACTATTAGTTGAATTAGCTGGACAAGGAATTCCTCATAGTGGAAATATTGATTATTCTTTTTTCAGTGAGAATACATCTTGGGGAATTACGGATAATGAATTTAATATTATGAAGTTAGATGCAATGCAGACGGAATTAGCGAATCTAATTAAAGGTATTGAGGGTATTGAAGATGCACAAGTAATGATTAATTTACCGCAGCAATCTGTCTTTGTCAGTGATTCAGTTGAAGAGGCAAGTGCATCCATTGTTTTACATACACAGTTTGGTTATGAATTTAAAGGAAATCAAATTGAGTCTTTATATCATTTAGTATCTAAAGCAGTGCCAAACTTACCGGCTGAAAACATTGTTATTATGAACCAAAACTTTGAATACTTCGAACAAGCAAATGGAAATGGAGTCGTTGAGGAATATTCAGATAAACAAGGAATTAAGCGAGACATTGAACGAGATATTCAAAAAAGATTACAACAAATGTTAGGTGTAATGGTTGGCATGGATCGCGTGGTAGTCTCTGTTACATCAGATGTTGATTTTACAAATGAAAAAAGAATAGAAGAATTAGTAGAACCAGTAGATATTGACAATATGGAAGGTATTCCAGTTAGTGTTGAAAGCATTACAGAAACTTTTGAAGGCAATCAAGCAGCAGGTGGAGTACCTGGAACTGGTGATGAAGATATAGCTAATTACCCTGGATTAGTTGAAGGGCAAGACGGAGACTATGAACTAGTAAAAGATACAATCAATTATGAATTGAATAGGATTCATAAGGATATTGCAGAAACACCATATAAAATACGTGATCTTGGTATCCAAGTCGTAGTGGACAGCGTTCGGGGAATTGAAAACGATGAACTGCAATATTTAACTCAACAGGAACAAAATACAGTAGAACAAGGAATTACCTCCATTTTAAATTCTATGATTATGACATCGATTGATAAAGAGTATGGGGAGATAAACCCTGAAGAAAAAGTTTCTATTGTGTTTCAAGAATTTAATGGCAAGGATATAAATCAAACGGGTAACGCGATACCGATGATTCCGGCATGGGTTTATGTTGCTGGAGGAATTCTACTCGTAGTCATTATTCTGTTAATCGTGCTTCTAATCAGAAATAGAAGAACGGAAGAAACTGAGGAAGTGGCAGATGAATTAGCAGCTTCACTAGAAGACGTTGAAGTTGAAGATATAGGTAGTCAACCAAGAACTGAGAGCGATGTTCAAAAAGAGCAGCTTGAAAAAATGGCAAAAGAAAAACCGGAAGATTTTGCAAAGTTACTTAGAAGTTGGATTTCTGAAGACTAGGAGGAGATGACAATATCTAGAAAGATGAAACAATTAAGTGGAAGACAAAAAGCTGCCATTCTATTAATCTCCTTAGGTCCCGATGTATCAGCCGAAGTATATAAACACTTATCAGAAGAAGAAATTGAAAGACTAAGCTTAGAGATTTCATCTGTACAAAAAGTGGATAGTGTTCTGAAAGAAGATATACTTGAACAATTTCATCAGATTGCTATTGCACAAGATTATATTTCTCAAGGCGGAGTGGGGTATGCCAAGACTGTGTTAGAAAAGGCGTTTGGTAAACAAGAGGCGATGAATATTATTAACCGTTTGACCTCTTCGTTGCAAGTAAGACCTTTTGATTTTGCTAGAAAAGCAGATCCTCATCAAGTATTAAACTTTATTCAAGGGGAGCATCCTCAAACGATTGCTCTCGTACTTTCTTACTTGGATCCAGAGCAAGCAGGTCAAATTCTTTCGGAATTAGAAGAAGAAGTTCAAGCTGATATAGCTAGTCGGATTGCAACGATGGATTCTACACCACCTGATATTATTACAGAAATTGAACAGGTGTTAGAAAAAAATATCTCTAGCTCACTTACTGATAATTATACCCAGACAGGCGGCATTCAAGCAGTTGTCGAGGTACTTAATGAAGTTGATCGAAGCACCGAAAGAACTATTTTAGATGCGCTTGAAGTACAAGATCCAGAATTAGCCGAAGAAATTAAAAAGCGTATGTTTATTTTTGATGATATAGTCATCCTCGATAATCGAGCAATTCAGCGTGTTATTAGAGAAGTAGAAAATGAGGATTTAAGATTAGCTTTACGGGTAGCAAGTGATGAAGTAAAAGATGTTATCTTTAAAAACATGTCTCAAAGAATGGCAGAAACATTTAAAGAAGAAATGGAGTATATGGGACCAGTACGTTTAAAAGATGTTGAAGAAGCGCAGACGAGAATCGTTGGGACAATTAGAAGATTAGACGAGATTGGTGAAATTGTCATCGCTCGTGGTGGAGGAGACGATATCATTGTCTAAAATAATCAATGAAAAAAACCCATTGAACCATAAAGTGATTTCGTTAAAAAAAGTCGCAGCTTTGCAAAAAGAACAAATCAGTACTACAGATAAAAATGCAGAAGAAAAGTATATATCCCTACAGATGAAAGTGGAGAATACTAAACGACAGCTGGCATCACTGGAGCATCAGAAAGAAAAACTTTTGCATGATCTTAAAGAGGCAATCGATAAAGAGAAAAGAGATTGGCAAATCCAAAAGAACAAGGAACAAGAACTGGCAAAGCAAACAGGATATAAGATTGGGTTTGATGAAGGGCAAGAAAAGGCTGTAAGTACGTATCAATCTCAAATAGAAGAAGCGAATAAAATTGTAGAATCTGCAACAAATGATTATCATCGTACGGTAGCAAAATACGAATTAACGATCATTCAATTAGCTATTTCAGCTGCGGAGAAAATTATTAGAAAAAAGATTGATAAAAAACCAGAAAATTTTACAAGTATGGTTCGGGAGGCAATTGAAGATTTAAAAGACAAATCACAGGTAACGATTTACGTTCACCCTGAAGATTACCAATTTATTCTTAAGCAAAAAGAAGAACTGGAACAATTACTAGAAGATGGAGAATTACTCTCCATTTATATGGATCAGCAGTTAAATTCAGGAGATTGTACGATCAAACATCCATTTGGTCAAATGGATGTCGGCATTGATTCTCAGTTACAGCAGATCCGACTTGCGTTAGAAGAAAAAATATCGGAGAAACTATAATGGATATACAGGCTTTAACAACTGTAATTGAACAAGCTGATACATATAAAAGATATGGAAAAGTAATACGGATCGTTGGATTAATGATTGAATCACTCGGACCAGCAGCTAATATTGGGGAAGTTTGCTTAATCCATTCTGATACTCCATTACAACAACCCATTTTATCAGAAGTAGTCGGCTTTAATAATGAAAAAGTAATTTTAATGCCATACACAGAAGTGAACGAAATTGGTCCGGGTTGTCTCGTGGAATCTACACGTAAACCTTTAACAATCAAAGTAGGACGCAGTCTGATTGGGCACACTGTTGATGCATTAGGTAATAAACTGGATCAAACAAATTTACCAAAAGGCTTAAAAAAAGTTGCGACCGATCAAGCACCCCCTAATCCAATGATACGTCCACCTATTGATGAACCAATCCAAGTAGGCGTAAAGGCTATTGATGCACTTTTAACAGTAGGAAAAGGACAAAGAGTCGGAATATTTGCCGGAAGTGGAGTTGGGAAAAGTACTCTTTTAGGTATGATAGCTCGCAATAGTGAAGCAGATGTGAATGTTATTGCATTAATTGGAGAGCGTGGAAGAGAAGTCAGGGAATTTATTGAGAATGACCTTGGAGAAGAAGGACTTAAAAAGTCAGTTATCGTTGTAGCAACATCGGATCAGCCGGCCCTTATGCGGATGAAAGGGGCGTACACAGCAACAGCGATAAGTGAGTATTTCCGAAATCTTGGTCTCAATGTAAATCTTATGATGGATTCCGTAACTCGTGTTGCTATGGCTCAGCGTGAAATAGGACTGGCTATAGGTGAACCTCCGACCACAAAAGGATACACACCTTCCGTGTTCGCGATTTTACCGAAACTGTTAGAGAGAACGGGCACTAATGAATATGGAACTATCACCGCTTTTTACACAGTCTTAGTTGATGGTGATGATATGAATGAACCAATCGCTGATGCGGTTAGAGGAATTCTGGATGGGCATTTTGTTTTGGATAGAAGTTTAGCAGAGATAGGTCAATTTCCTGCTATCAACGTTCTTAAATCAGTAAGTAGGGTTATGAACCAGATTGTAGATGAAGATCATTTAACAGCGGCAAAAAGTATTAGAAATCTGATGGCAGTTTATGAAGAAAATAGTGAATTGATAAATATTGGTGCATATAAACATGGCACAAATACTAATATTGATGAATCAATTGTCTATTACCCAATCATTCAAGAATTTTTAAGGCAAGGAACTACAGAGACAGAAAAATTTCATGAATCAGTGGATAAAATGCAGAAAATATTACTTTCTGGTGGGGGTTCATAATGGCTCAAACAGCAGTATTACACAAAATATTACATGTTCGAGAACAAGAAAAACAGGATGCACAAATGGAACAGTTAAAGGCAGTTGACTACTTTGAGAAAGCTGCAAAGAAGCTTTACCATGCGCTTAAAACAAAGGAACAAGCTGAACTTGGACTAGAGAAATATATGAAGACTGAGGTAACGATAACAGTTATAAAAGAGCAATCAGTATATATTGATACACTAAATAAAAAAATAGTTGCGTTACAGCAGCAGGTACAACAAGCAAGAAAGGAAATGGAACTAAAACAGCTTAAATTAACAGAAGCACATGTAGAAGTGAAAAAGGTTGAAAAAATGATAGAAAAGAGAGAACAATTGCAATTCGAGACGGAAAAAAAATTAGAAATGATTGAAATGGACGAAATATCAATTAGACAATATACGAACCATGTTCAAAATTAGGTGACAATATGGTAAAGAAAAATAAGGAAAAAAAACAAACTAGTAATCCAATTTTATTGTTCTTTTTTGCTATAGTTATTCCTTTCGTTGTAATAATTGGCATCGCATTGTTTACTTTGCCGTTTTTAGGAGAGGATGTGCAGAATTGGATAAAGGAAAAAAACATACCAGTCGTTTCATCCTTAGTTTCATCAAAAGAGGATAAACAAATGGAGAATAAACTAAATAAAGCCGATGAAACAATTGTAACACAGAGGGAAGAAATTGAAGATTTAAACAAAGAGATTGATAGTTTAGAAGGTATAATTGCTGATTTAGAAATGGATATTAAACGGCTAGAAAATAGAACGGAATCTGAAGCAGAAACAGTTATTTCAGCTGAACAAGAAGAAGAAGAAATAAAACAAACTGCTGCTTCATTTCGTAAAATGGATCCCGAGAAGGCGGCGCCAATCATCCAAAATTTAGATAAAAACATCGCTGTACCTATTTTAGCAAATTTGTCGGGCGATGTACGAGGAGCCATTCTCGCGGAAATGGAACCGAAGCAAGCTGCTGAACTAACAAAAGAAATGATGAATCGTTAGTATAGTGAATTTGGAGAGGGGGTGAAAAAATGAATGTAATGGTAAATGCACCAATTACAGCGAAATCTTCAACCGAATCAACTATAGTCATAGATCCAGTAGAAAAAGATGGACAAAATAGCTTTAGCTCACTATTAGTAGAAGCAAATAATGATTATGTTTCTAGTGAAAATGATCATACTGGTGAAGAAACGGTTGTTGATGATTCTTTAATGGAAGGAAATCTTTTTCAAGAGGATATTAAAGATGAAGATATGTCATATGGGTTAAATGATTCTGATAAGGCAGAAACTAGTCTTGACATTTCAACTGTTCTTACTTTACTACATGACAATCAGATAAATGTATCGGTTAATGATGAAATACTGGAAGAGGAAAACAAGGATGTTGAACTCGATCATAGTCAAAGCAAAGAAATGGAGAATTCAACGCCTCACTTCCAACAGATTAAAGACATAGCTAGTGAAGTTTCAGTATTTCTAAAAGCAGTAGCTGAGTCTTTATCCACTCCAACTAGTAAATTAGTAAACCGCCTTCTAATAATTATTGAAGAATGGAACTCTTCAAAAGGGCATTTAACTGAAGAAGAAGTAGAGAGTGTTTTGAAAAATGAATTAACAGAAAAAGAATCTGCTATTTGGAAACATTTGCTTAACACAATTGAAAAAAGAAATTTCTTTGCACAACAAAACATATATACATCTGATTCAAGTATTAATAAATCAATGGTTAGTCAATGGTTGCAAAATGCGATAGAAAGATATTCAGATGACGTTGAGGAGCAGCCTGAACCTATTATACCAACTCGATATTCACAAGCGGTTCCGCTAACAGAAGTTCAACAATATACGATCCATGTTCAGCAATTAGATAGGGTAGAACGAGTTAGCGATGATTTACTTAGTAAGTTTCAAACTATTGTTCGAGAAAGTCAATTTATGAAATCGTCTAATGGAAGAAATCAGTTAACCATTACACTCCAGCCCGAAAATCTTGGAAATATGACAGTACGATTTGTACAAGTGGACGGAGAAATGGCTGTTAAGATTATTGTTTCAAGCCAAGTAGCTCGAGAAATGTTAGAATCTAATATTCATCAATTGAAACATATGTTTTCTCCTCACCAAGTAGTTATTGAACGAAATGAATTAATTAGTGAAGATGAATTTTTTTATAAGGAATCCGATGAAGAAAAAAATGAAAATGAACATGAGGAAACCGACGAACATCTTGATGATTTGAACAGTCAGGATGATTCGGATGAAGATTTTCAAACATGGTTTCAACGATTTGCAGAGGAGGAATTAGTAAGTGAATAAAATTGATCCGTCTTTATATTTATCAAACCAATCAATAGATCGGACCCCTAATCCAAATTTGGGTAAAGATGAGTTTATTAAAATTTTGATGACTCAATTACAAAACCAGGATCCATTAAATCCAATGGATGATAAAGAGTTTATTGCACAAATGGCTACTTTTTCACAACTTGAGCAAATGATGTATATGGCCAGGTCAATAGATATGTTAGTCGAAAATCAACTTGTTTCTCCAGTAATTCAGTATAGTCATATGATTGGAAAAGAAGTTACTTATCAAATGGAAGATGAAGAAACAGGTGAAAAAAAGATTGTTACAAGTACTGTCATTGCAGTTAGTCAAAAAGATGGATGGGCAATCTTAGAATTAGAAAATGGGGAAGAAGTTTATGCAGACGGTGTAATGAAGGTAAATGATCCAAAAAAAGAGGAAACACCAGATGAATAATTATGTTCATCCGCTTCATCATCATTTTCCTAAAGAAGCGATCATAAAGAAAGCTCCTAAAGCTAACACTTCGTTTAAACAAGTGTTATCGTCTGTGTCCGAAGTGAAATTAAGTAATCATGCGAAAAGTAGATTACATGAAAGAAATATTTATATAAGCAATGAAAAATGGAATCAAATTAGTGAAAAAATGAATGAAGCAAAAGGTAAAGGAGTAACAGATGCGCTCGTTGTTCTAGAAGATGTCGCTCTTGTTGTAAACACAAAAAACAATATTGTTGTTACTGCAGTGGATAGTAAAACGGCTACTGATAAAATATTTACCAATATAAACGGAACTATTTTAATATAAGCTGGACCCATATAGGGAAGCTTAAACAACTACTGACTGATTGATGTAGTTGCTAATATAAGGGGGAAAAATAATGTTACGTTCAATGTATTCAGGAATTTCAGGAATGCGAGGATTTCAAACAAAGTTAGATGTGATTGGAAATAATATTGCTAACGTAAATACATTAGGATTTAAGAAGGGCCGTGTAACATTTCAGGATATGATGTCTCAGACAACTAGAGGGGCACAAGGAGCAACTGCCAACCGTGGAGGAGTTAATCCAATGCAAGTCGGTCTTGGTTCACAAGTCGGTTCGATTGACAATGTCCATACACAAGGTTTCCGTCAATCAACAGGCATAGGGTTGGATTTTGCTATTGAAGGTAATGGAATGTTTCTAGTCCAACAAGGTGATACAAGTTATTATACTCGTGCAGGTAACTTCTATTTTGATAATGATGGAAACATTGTTAATACTGATGGATATTATTTACAAGGATTACAACCAACTGAAGACGGTACCGAAATAGGTGAAACGGAAGGAAGGTTAAACATTCCACCAACTGCTCAAAGTTATAGTATCGCCCCAGATGGTACGATTAATTACATTGATGAAGACGGAGAACCTAAAGTTGCAGGTCAAATTTTACTTGCAAATTTTTCAAACCCGGCTGGGCTTGAAAAAGTAGGAAGTAATCTATACTTGATGACAGGAAATGCTGGATTCACTGGCTTAGCTGTTCCGGATCAAGACGGCGTGGGTAAAATTATTGAAAAAGCATTAGAAATGTCCAACGTAGATCTTGCTGAAGAATTCACTGAAATGATCGTTTCTCAGCGTGGTTTCCAAGCAAATACGAGAATTATCACGACATCTGATGAAATTTTACAAGAACTAGTAAACTTAAAACGATAATAAGGAGGTAGGGGATGTTCATTAACATCCCCGCCAATAATGATTGAACTGAAAAGATTAAATGGGGAAACATTTTTGTTAAATGCTTTTATGATTGAGCAAATTCAGTCATTGCCTGATACGACGATTACGTTAACTAATGGAAAAAAAATCGTCGTTAAATCTGAAGCTTCTGAAGTGTTACATAAAATAACCGAGTATTACCAAACAATTGGATTATTTGGAACGAATAAAGAGTGGGTGAAAGAATGAACAGCTTAGTGAAAACAATGATAATATCTTTTACTGTACTAATGGTTGCTGTAATTGCAGGACTTATCGTTTTTATTAATATTGGTGGAGAGAGTACAAAAGGAGAAAGTCGTTCAATTGATGATATAAATGCCTATTCCTATGAGACACCTGAGGTTACTACAGATTTGGAAGATGGCAAATTTGTTCGCATTCAGTTTCAAATCATCACGGACGGAAAACAAGGATTAAAAGAATTAGAAAAAAGAGAATTTCAAACAAAAAATATTTTAATAAAAGAATTATCATTAATGGAGGAAGAATCGTTTAAATCTAATTTAACTGAATTAGAATCTACCATACAAACAAAATTAAACGAAGTGATGACAGATGGAACAATCACTGATGTATATACCGTTAGTAAAATTTTACAGTAGTACGATTACTCCTATAGGAGGTGATTTTTTTGCCAGAAGAGATACTATCACAGAATGAAATAGACGCTTTATTATCCGCAATTACATCTGGCGAAATGGATGCAGAAGAACTTAAAAAGGAAGAAAATGAACAAAAAGTTCGTGTTTATGATTTTAAACGAGCGTTACGATTTTCTAAAGATCAGATTCGGAGCATTTCTCGGGTTCATGAGAATTATGCACGACTTCTGACAACATTCTTTTCTGCACAATTACGTACATATGTTAATATCTCTGTTGCCTCTGTAGATCAGATACCTTATGAAGAGTTCATTCGGTCTATTCCGAATATCACGATATTAAACGTTTATAGCTTTGAACCGTTAGAGGGAAGAGTATTAATGGAAGTTAATCCAAATATCGCATATAGTATGATGGATCGTGTTTTAGGAGGAAAGGGTAAGAGTAATAAGCAGGTTGATAGTTTAACAGAAATTGAGACAATTATTATGTCACAATTATTTGAGAAATCGATTGTAAACTTAGAAGAAGCTTGGAGTACGATTGTGGATATTAATCCTGTTTTAGAAGATTTTGAAGTGAATCCACAGTTTTTACAAATGGTATCTCCTAACGAGACAGTAGTTGTTGTATCATTAACGACCCAAATAGGTGATGTTAGTGGAATGATTAATATTTGTATTCCACATATTGTATTAGAGCCGATTATACCAAAATTATCCGTCCATTATTGGATGGAAACGACGAAAGATAGAGATCCAGAAACGTACAATCAAATCACTCGTCATATTAAGCAAGTGAAGGTTGATGCAAAAACTTTATTAGGGAATACATCTATTACTGTCGACCAACTTTTAAATTTAAAACCTAATGATGTTATTAAATTAAACCAATCGATTGATGAGCCACTTCAGCTTGTAGTTAATGATAAGCCTAAAATGCTTGTTCAAGCTGGAAAAGTAAATAAAAAAATTGCTGTTCAAGTTTTAGAAGAAATTAAGGAGGGGAGTTATTATGATGGATGACGGTATGTTATCACAAGATGAAATTGATGCACTATTAAATATAACAGATGATATCGAGGAAGAGGAAGCCGATCAGACTCACTCAGACGCTTATTTAACTCCACTTGAAAAAGATACACTTGGAGAAATTGGGAATATATCATTAGGTAGTTCTGCTACTACGTTATCGACATTATTAAATCAGAAAGTTGAAATCACAACACCTTCTGTTTCAATTGTTAAGAAAACTGGGATAACAGAGGTTTTTCCTTACGAGCATATTAGCTTACAAGTAGATTATAGTGATGGATTTGACGGTGAAAATATTTTTCTGATTAAAGCACAAGATGCGGCGATTATTTCCGATATTATGCTCGGTGGAGACGGATTAACTCCAAAAGAAGAACTCACAGAAATTGAACTAAGTGCAGTTCAAGAAGCAATGAATCAAATGATGGGTGCTTCTGCAACCAGTATGTCAACAGTATTTAATAAGCGTGTTGATATATCACCACCACTAGTAGAATATGAAGATATTGATAAATTAGAAGAAGTACATGGGAAAATTGATGGGGATGTATTTGTTCGAGTTTCTTTTCAATTAAAAATAGGAGAGTTAATTGATTCTAATATTATGCAGCTAATCCCATTAGATTTTGCAAAAGTTTTAGTGAATCAATTATTGGAACCTGAAGAGGTAGAAGAAGTAGCAGCTACAATTGCTCCAGAGCAAATACAAGAACAAAAACAGGTTAAACCTGAAGTTCAAGCTAATGCAAATCCGGAAAGACAGCCTGCTCAAACTGATCATGCTACATCTCAACATATTGGTAGTCAAGTAAGTCATGACTCTACAATTCAGTCAGCATCATTTTCGGAATTTGAAACAGTTGACTTATCACAGCATAATCAAAGAAATTTGGATATGTTACTTGATATTCCATTAAAAGTAACCGTAGAACTTGGGAGAACAAAGCAAACAGTAGAAGATATTCTTGATTTATCTCCTGGGTCTGTCTTAGAACTAGATAAATTAGCAGGTGAACCTGTCGATGTATTAGTAAATAACAAACTAATCGCAAAAGGTGAAGTTGTAGTAATCGACGAAAATTTTGGTGTAAGAGTTACTGATATCGTAAGCCAAAGAGATCGTTTAATGAAACTTAACTAATTATATGAGGTGATATTAGATGGCACAAAGTGTGTTAATTGTTGATGATGCAGCTTTTATGAGAATGATGATTAAAGATATTTTAGTTAAAAACGGATATAACGTTGTTGGGGAAGCCGAAAATGGTGATGTAGCAGTAGAGAAATATCAAGAACTAAATCCAGACTTAGTAACAATGGATATTACGATGCCTGAAAAAGATGGAATTACTGCATTAAAAGAAATTAAAGCAATTAATCCTGATGCAACCATAATTATGTGTTCAGCGATGGGACAACAAGCTATGGTAATCGATGCGATTCAAGCAGGAGCAAAAGATTTTATTGTTAAACCATTCCAAGCAGATCGGGTGATCGAAGCAGTATCCAAAGCGTTAGCTTAGAAGTGAGTGAGCAGAATGGGAAGAAAATTATGCATCATTTTTTCTTGTTTATTTTGTCTTTATTTATTTAATACAAATTTAATGCAAATTTATGCAGAAACAAATGTAAAGGAATGTTTAGAAACTGGTAAAGACTGCTTAGAAGAGTTTGATCAGCAACAGCTAGATAATATACAGGAAAATGAAGACGATGCTGTGGTTGAAAGTACAAATTCTCCTTCGATAGTTTTTAATTTTGTAAAAATGATTTTTGCCTTACTTCTTGTTTTAGCATTAATTTATTTTATTTTAACTATTATAAAAAAGCGGAATAAACTTCATATGAATAATAATGTGTTAGATAATCTAGGCGGAATATCTGTTGGACAAAATAAATCAATTCAACTAGTTCGCATCGGAGACAAAGTTTATATTATTGGTGTTGGAGATAATGTAGAAATGTTGCAAGAATTAACAGATGAAGAAATAAAAGATACTTTATTTCAACAGCAAGAAAAAGAAAATGAGACGGTATCTTTCCTGCAGAATGTATTTAAAAAAAATAATTCTTCATCAACTGAAGATATGGCAGCAAAAGAAAATGCAAACTTTACCGCTTCCCTTCAACATGAATTGAATAAGTTAAAAGAAAATCGAACAACGATGATTGATAAGTATAGAGAGAAGGATGATTGAACATGGATGATTTAATAAATATTTTTTCAAGTTCTGATCCTTCTGCCATCTCTACTTCTGTAAAATTAATTTTATTATTAACGGTACTCTCAATTGCACCAGGCATTTTAATATTAATGACAAGTTTTACTAGGATTATTATTGTATTATCGTTTGTAAGAACATCGCTTGCAACTCAACAAATGCCGCCTAATCAAGTGCTTATAGGACTTGCTTTGTTTTTAACATTCTTTATAATGGCTCCTACCTTTAATGAAATTTACTCAGAAGCACTTCAGCCATTATTTGAGGAAGAAATGACGTTAGACGAAGCTTATGAAAGTGCAAGTTTACCGATAAAAGAATTTATGTCTCAACATACACGACAAAAAGATTTAGCTTTATTTTTGAATTATACAAATCAAGATGCACCGCAATCAGTGCAAGATATCCCATTAACAGCATTGGTGCCAGCCTTTGCTATTAGTGAATTGAAAACCGCATTTCAAATGGGATTTATGATTTTTATTCCATTTTTAATTATTGATATGGCAGTCGCTAGTGTTCTCATGTCTATGGGGATGATGATGCTACCGCCGGTAATGATCTCATTACCATTTAAAATATTATTGTTTATTTTAGTCGATGGATGGTATTTAATTACCCATTCCTTGTTGCAAGGTTTTTAAAAAGATAAAGAAGGTGTTTTCGCTTGAGTAATGAACTTGTATTAACACTTGCAGAAAGAGGTATTTATACAATCTTATTAGTTGCTGGTCCCATATTATTACTTGCTCTTGCTGTAGGATTACTTGTCAGCATATTTCAAGCGACAACACAAATACAGGAACAAACATTAGCGTTTATTCCAAAAATCATTGCTGTTCTCGTTGGAATTGTGTTTTTTGGGCCTTGGATGCTTTCAAAACTCGTTGAATTTACTACTGATTTATATCAGAATATTAATCTATTTGTAGGGTAAGTCATGTTAAATATAATTGAATTATCATATATTCCAACATTTTTGTTAGTGTTTGCTAGAGTATTGTCATTTTTTATTACATTACCATTATTTTCGTATCGTACAATACCAACGATGTTCAAGATTGGATTCAGCTTTTTCTTAAGTCTCGTTATTGTAACGACGATGGATAATTTATTTCTCGAGATTGATCACCTTTTTTTCTTTCTCTTGATCAAAGAGGTAATTGTCGGGTTGTTAATAGGATTAATAGCTTATATTATTATTGCGGCAGTTCAAATTGCTGGTGGATTTATTGATTTTCAAATGGGTTTTGCTGTGGCAAATGTGATTGATCCACAGACAGGTGCTCAAAGTCCGTTAATTGGACAGTATTTTTATATTTTTGCCCTTCTTTTTTTATTATCGGTTAATGGGCATTATTTATTAATAGATGGAATTATAAATAGTTATCATTTTATTCCGCTCGATCGGTTTTTAACATTTAACGACGTCTTCAGTGAATTTATTATTCGTACATTCAACAAGATGTTTTTAATTGCGTTTCAAATGTCCATTCCATTAGTTGGTTGCTTATTTCTAGTCGATGTAGCGTTAGGAATTATTGCAAGGACTGTGCCGCAGCTGAATGTTTTTGTAGTAGGGCTGCCATTAAAAATTGCTGTAAGCTTTTCGGTCCTACTTTTTTTTATGTCAATCTATGTTATGCTCACTAAACTTTTATTTGAAACTATGTTTGAAACAATGCGTGATTTAATGCTCATTCTCGGAGGTGGCTAATATGCATTTGAATTTAGATCTCCAGTTTTTTGCAGGTGAAAAAACTGAAAAGGCTACTCCGAAAAAACGAGAAGATGAAAGAAAAAAAGGTCGCGTTGCTAAAAGTCAGGATATAAACACTGCATTACTTTTACTATTTTCTTTTATAACACTAACTGTTTTAGGTTCCTTTATGAAGGAACACATGATTTCTCTTTATACATCTTCTTTTAGTGAATATATTCATTGGGATATCACCGAACAATCGATAATGAAGTTGTTAAAAGAAGTCATAATACAATTTGCAATGATTGTTGCACCGATAATGATCATCGCATTTATCATATCAATTGCAGCAAATTTACTGCAGGTAGGTTTTTTATTTACAACAGAACCTTTAAAATTTGACTTAAAAAAAATAGACCCGATAAAAGGTGCAAAAAGAATTTTTTCGATTAGAGCACTAGTTGAATTATTAAAATCATTTTTAAAAATTGCTTTAATAGGTAGTATTACTTTCGCAGTAATTTGGATATTTAAAGATGAAATGATGATGCTTGCTTTAAAAAATCCAATTAATGCAGTAGCTTTTTTTGGACGAGTGACGATTACAATGGGGATTGCGGCTACAATTGCTCTTTTATTTTTAGCTGTACTTGACTATATGTATCAGAAGTATGATTTTGAAAAGAATATTCGGATGTCGAAACAAGATATAAAGGATGAACATAAAAATATCGAGGGAGATCCGCTTATTAAGTCAAAGTTAAGAGAAAAACAAAGACAGATTGCAATGCAGAGAATGATGGAGGAAGTCCCAAAAGCTGATGTAGTTATTACTAACCCTACCCATTATGCGATAGCGATTAAATATGATGAAACAGTAGCTGCAGCACCGATAGTTGTAGCAAAAGGAACAGACAAAACTGCCCTGAAAATTAAAGAAATCGCAAAAGAAAATGATGTAATGACGGTAGAAAACAAACCATTAGCCCAATCACTGTACAGTTTGGTTGATATTAATGAGGTAATTCCAGAGCAATTCTATCAAGCAGTTGCAGAAATTTTAGCATTTGTATATAAACTTGAAAAAAAGGTTAATTAGTTAGGGGAATATGAATGAAAATAAGAGATTTATCCGTCCTATTAGCAGTTATTTTAATCATAATAATGTTAGTTATCCCTTTACCAGGATGGCTGTTAAGTGTGCTTATTTTATGTAATATTTCGCTAGCGTTACTTGTAATATTAGTGTCTATGAATACTCAAGAGGCGTTACAGTTTTCTATTTTTCCTTCATTATTACTCTTATTAACACTATTTCGACTCGGCTTAAACGTTTCTACTACAAGATCGATCCTATCGAAAGCGGAAGCTGGTGGAGTAGTTGACACATTTGGTTCCTTTGTTATTGGAAACAATCCATTAGTAGGATTTGTCGTATTTATCATTCTTGTAATCATTCAATATATCGTTATTACGAAAGGAGCAGAACGAGTGTCAGAGGTTTCTGCGCGCTTTACATTGGATGCAATGCCAGGAAAACAGATGAGTATCGATGCAGACTTAAATGCTGGATTGATTTCTGAACAAGAGGCTAGAGAAAGAAGAGAAAAGGTAGAAAATGAAGCTGATTTTCATGGCGCTATGGATGGAGCATCAAAGTTTGTTAAAGGAGATGCCATCGCAGGAATAATTATTGTTCTTATAAATATTTTATTTGGACTCATTATTGGGATGGTACAAATGGATATGACTTTCCAAGAAGCGATTAATACATTTATGCGCTTAACGGTGGGAGACGGTTTAGTGAGTCAAATACCTGCCTTATTAATTGCTACAGCAACAGGGATTGTTGTTACACGTGTTACAACAGAAGGAAATTTAGGTACTGATGTTACTGGACAGTTACTCCAATTTCCTAAACTCTTGTTTATAGCAGCGGGAACAATTTTCTTATTAGGTTTAACGCCAATAAATTTCCTTTTAACTACAACTATTGCTTTAATATTAGCGATAAGTGGGTATGTCTTATTACAACAAGCAAAAGATGTTCCCGAAATTGCAGAAGAAGAGATGGATCAAGAAGATAGTGAAGGTATGAAAAGGTCCGAAAATGTTATTAATTTATTAAATGTTGATCCAATTGAATTTGAATTTGGTTATGCACTTATTCCTTTAGTGGATACGAGTCAAGGTGGAGATTTATTAGATCGAATCGTCATGATACGTAGACAGCTAGCGATTGAATTAGGGGTTGTGATCCCTGTAGTTAGAATAAGAGATAATATCCAATTGGAGCCTAATGAATACTGTTTAAAAATCAAGGGAAATGAAGTGGCTAAGGGTGAATTGCTACTAGACCATTATATGGCAATGACTCCTGACTTAAATGACGATAATATTGATGGAATTGATACAAAAGAGCCTGCGTTTGGTTTACCAGCAAAATGGATTAGTGAAGATAAAAAAGATGAAGCAGAGTTGTTCGGTTATACTGTAGTAGATCCACCATCAGTTGTTTCAACCCATTTAACAGAAGAAATGAAGCGCAATGCACATGTTTTACTGGGAAGACAGGAAACAAAAGAATTAATAGATCATTTAAAAGAAGAATATCCGATCTTAGTCGAAGAAGTGACGCCAGATCCTCTCTCAATAGGGGATATTCAAAAGGTATTAGGAAAACTCCTTAAAGAAAATATCTCTATTCGAAATCTACCAGTAATTTTTGAAACACTTGCAGATTACGGAAAAATGACAAATGATACTGACTTGTTGGCCGAGTATGTGAGACAAGCTTTATCTATCCAAATAACCAAACAATTTGTAGGAGATAGTAATTCATTGAAAGTGATCACTTTGTCTAATGAAATAGAAAATATTATAACTAGTGGTGTTCAACAAACAGAGCATGGTAATTATTTAGCTTTAGATCCGCATAACCAAGAGCAGATTATCAAAAATGTTTATCAAGAAGTTGAAAAAGCTATGATACAACACGAAAATATTGTTCTTTTATGTTCACCAACAATTCGGATGTATGTAAAGCAACTATTAGACCGCTCTTTATCGAATATTACCGTATTATCTTATAATGAATTAGAGCCAAATGTACAAGTACAAAGTGTCGGGGTGGTGAATGTAGCATGAAAGTAAAAAAGTTTATTGCTAAAAACATGCCGGAAGCGATGAATAAAATTAGAAAAGAATTAGGCTCTAATGCAGTTATATTAAACAGTAAAGAAAAAAAATCTGGTGGTATTTTCGGATTGTTTCAAAAGAAAAGTATCGAAGTTATCGCAGCATTAGATGAGGAACCGACCATACGTAAAACAAATCAGTCAACAAAACCAGTTATTGATCATACGGTTCAGAATATAAATAAAATGACAGAAAATAAAATTGTCTTAGAAGAAATAAAACAGCTTCAACATCTGCTTGAGACACAATCATTTCAATCTAAAAATAACTTTCCGCCTATGCTTGAACATGCATATATGTATCTATTGGATCAGGATGTCAATGAGCAAATTGCACTGAAGATTATTAAAGGCATAGAGAAAGAATTGCACCCGGATGAGATAAGTAAAGAAAAAATTGTTCGGCAATTAAAAATCGAGCTCAAGCGCAGTTTAGAACATCTTTCTCTTGATGGATTATCATATAAAAAACAGATTATTCAATTCGTTGGTCCTACTGGTGTTGGTAAAACAACTACATTAGCTAAGGTTGCTGCCCTAAGTATGCTGGAAAAGCAGAAAAAAGTTGCTTTTATTACTGCAGATACATATAGAATCGCAGCAATAGAACAGTTAAAGACGTATGCGAGAATCTTAAATGTTCCAGTAGAAGTTGCGTATTCATTAGAAGATTACAGAAATGCATTAATTAGTTTTTCAGATTACGACTTAATTTTTGTTGATACAGCTGGAAGAAACTTTAGAGATCCTCGTTATGTAAAGGAACTTCAACAGTTGGTTGATTTTGAACAATTTAAAATGGAAACATGCTTAGTGTTAGCTTTGACTGCTAAAGCATCTGATATTTTATCAACCTACAATCAATTTAAGGAAATAGCTTTTGAAAAAGTTATCTTTACTAAAATGGATGAAACTGCTACATTTGGTTCAATTCTTAATATTGGAATTGGCGAAAATAAAGACATTGCTTATATAACAAATGGGCAGGATGTACCTGATGATATAATGAAGCCGGATAAGGATTTTATTAGTAAATTATTGATAAGTGGGTATGAATATGCATGATCAAGCAGAACGCTTGCGTAAACGTTTAGGACGAGAAAATAAGCAAGCAAAAACAATCGCCATTGTAAGTGGTAAAGGTGGGGTAGGGAAATCGAACACGGCTTTAAATTTTTCGATTTCCTTACAAAAAAAAGGTAAAAAAGTCTTATTAATTGATTTAGATGTAGGAATGGGAAATATAGATATTTTGTTAGGTAATCAGACAAAGTACTCAATTGCTAATTTATTTAATGAATTTATGCCACTTCATGATATTATAGAACTAGGACCTTTTGACTTATCTTATATTACTGGTGGGACTAGCTTAAATAAATTATTGGATTTAGGTGAGGACAAACTTGAGTATTTTTTTTCGGAGTACGAGAAGGCAGTATATGAATATGATTATATTCTCTTTGATTTAGGTGCCGGTGCTACTCCCAGCAGTTTATCATTCGTGCTTGCTGCAGATGAATGTTTTGTAATCACGACGACCGAGCCTACCGCCATTATGGACGCTTACAGCATGATTAAGCATATTACATTAAAGCAGTCTGATGTACCATTTTCCGTCTTAATTAATCGATGTGAAAGTACAATAGAAGGAGAACAAGTCCTAGAAAGATTTGCTGAACTGGTTTCAAAATTTTTAAAATGTAATATTTCTAAGCTGGGGATGTTACCGGATGATAAAACAGTTCATAAAGCCGTTCTTAATCAAACTCCATATATTTTGTATGATAAACGAGCAGCTGTGTCGATAGCGGTGGAAGAAATAGTAAACAATTATTTGTACGAAAAAAATAATATAAATCAACTGAAATCTTCATCTTTTGTTCAACGATTAAAACGGTTATTACGGAGAGGTAACGAAAATGCAAGAAATTAATGTAGTCATAATTGATCGATCAGAGGTTTTTGCAAAGGCGTTAAAATCAATGCTCCTATCTAATCCAAAAATGAAGAACATTCAATTGTTCACATCTTTAACAGATGGATTAAATAGCATCATAACAGATAAACCTCATGTTGTATTGTTAGACGTTAACATTAAAGGAGAAAAGGATGAACTTCCAGTTAAGATCATCTTACAATCGATCATGGTACCTATACTGATGATTGCGGAGAACACCGTTTTTCAAACGGCAAAAACTGTACAAGCCTTATCTCAAGGGGCAATCGATTTTATTAAATTGGATCAAAAAATTAAACAAGAATTGATGTCGAAGGAAAAAGAAATTTTTCATAAAGTGATCCAAGCTTCACATGGAAAGAAAAGTCGATCAATTAAGCTGCAAAATAAGCCATCAAAGGTCATTACAAATAAAGTACCGCCAAAAGGTTCATATCCTGATAAAGCTTTGATAGCTATCGGATCTTCAACAGGAGGCCCTAGAGCTCTGCATATGGTCATTCAGCATCTTCCTAGTAACTTTGCAACACCAATCCTAATTGTTCAACATATGCCTGCCGGATTTACAAAATCATTAGCAGAAAGGTTAAATAAAATTGGGAATATTCATGTAAAAGAGGCGGAACATGGAGAGATTATTCGTCGAGGAACTGTATATGTTGCTCCTGGAAATTACCATATGAAAGTCATAGAGACTAACTCTAAACTATCTATAGAGATAACTCAAGAAGAAGAGCGATTAGGTCATCGTCCATCAGTAAATATTTTATTTGATTCTGTAGCTAAGATCAAGAACATACATAAGATTGCTGTTGTGTTAACAGGTATGGGTAAGGACGGTGCAGAAGGTGTAAAAACGATTAAAGAATCTCAACGAGAAGCGATTATTATTGCCGAATCAAAAGAGACGGCAATTATTAACGGGATGCCTAAATCTGTAATCGAAACAAATTTTGTGACCGATGTATTAAGAATAGACAATATTGCTCAGGCGTTAATTGATTATACGAAAAAATAGGGGGAATTAACTTGGAGACGTCACAGTATTTAGATATTTTCATTGATGAAAGTATGGAACATTTAGATATGCTGTACCAACAATTGCTTGAATTAGAGAAAAATCCTAAAGAAAAAGAGATTATTGAGGAAATATTTAGAGCTGCCCATACGTTAAAAGGAATGTCCGCTACGATGGAATTTGATGATTTAGCTGGGTTGACACACAAACTGGAAAACATTTTTGACGGTATACGTGATGATAAGATAGTTGTCCAAACTGAAATGATGGATTCATTATTTCATGCAGTCGACCATTTGAATGCCATGGTTGAAGATATTTCAAATGGAGGTAATGGTAAACGTGATGTAGAAGAAATTATTAGCCAGCTTGATCTAATTGAAAAAGGTGAGAGCGCTATAGTTACATCTAAAAAAGAGAAGAAAGAAGACAAAGTTAATAGTAACACGATCGACGATTTAGATGAATTCCAACTTACTATTTTAGGCGAATCAAAAGATCGTGGTTTTGATAATTATGAAATTGAAGTGCATCTTAGAGAAGATTGTTTATTAAAAGGTGCCCGTGTTTATATGGTATTTGAGTTGCTTGAGAAATCGGGAGAAGTGATTCATTCCAATCCAACCGTCAATGATCTTGAAGAAGAAAATTTTGACTTTTCCTTTTCTATTATGTTTGTGACAAAAGAGGATCCTCAAGAATTGCAAGCTAAAATAATGAAGGTGTCCGAAGTTGAACAAGTCAACATTACTCCTTTTTCCATAGAAGATTATAAAGAAGTACAGGATAAGATCCAAGAACAAGTAACAGAAGTGAAACCAGAGAAAGATAATAATCGTGAGTCAAAAAAAGCGGATAATAATACGAAAATGCAACAAACAGGGAAAGGTGCTCAATCTAAAACAATTCGAGTTAATATTGAACGACTCGATATTTTAATGAATTTATTTGAGGAACTGGTTATTGATCGTGGAAGACTTGAACAAATCTCTTCTGACTTGAATCACTATGAATTACAAGAAACAGTTGAACGGATGTCGAGAGTTTCAAGTGATCTGCAAAATATTATCTTAACAATGCGAATGGTTCCAATTGATACTGTATTTAATCGTTTTCCTAGAATGATCCGTCAATTAGCCCGTGACTTAGGAAAAGAAGTTGAAATCGAAGTTATTGGAGCCGAAACAGAACTTGATCGAACAGTCATAGATGAAATAGGGGATCCACTCGTTCATTTAATCCGAAATGCAATGGATCATGGGATTGAAACACCAAGTAGGCGTGCAGAACTTGGAAAACCTGAACAAGGAAAAATCATATTAGAAGCTTATCATAGTGGTAACCACGTATTTGTTGAAATCTCTGATGACGGTTCAGGAATTAATAAAGAGAAAGTTAAAAACAAAGCGATTGAAAAAGGAGTTATTTCTAGTAGTGAAGCTGAGCTTCTTACAGACCAACAGATTTTTGAACTAATCTTAGCAAGTGGATTCTCAACAAACGAAGAAATATCTGATGTATCAGGTCGTGGAGTAGGATTAGATGTTGTAAAAAATACAATTGAATCGCTAGGTGGATCAATTTCAATTGATGCTATTCCTGGAGAAGGATCGACGTTTTCGATTCAATTACCACTAACGTTATCGATTATATCTGTCTTGTTAGTAGAACTTCAAAATGAAAAATATGCAATCCCGTTGTCATCAATTATCGAAACTGCCATCTTGAAAAAGAAAGACATATTTAGTGCTCATCACAATAAAGTGATCGATTTTCGTGGGAAAGTAATCCCATTAACTTTCTTAAATAAAATCTTTGATGTTCCTCACGAGGAGGATGAAGAAGATGAATATGTATCAATCGTTATTGTGCGTAAAGGTAATAAAGTGGCGGGATTAGTTGTAGATTCATTTATTGGTCAACAAGAAGTTGTTTTAAAATCTTTAGGAAATTACTTAACAAATGTGTTTGCAATTTCTGGTGCAACTATTTTAGGTGATGGAGAAGTTGCGTTAATTATCGATAGTAATGCACTAGTTAAATAAGAGAAGGAGGGTAATGAAGATGAGTGAAACTGGCTTACTCGAAAATAAAGTAATTGTTTATCAGCTGGAAGAGGAAGAATATGCATTATTAGTGCAACATGTTGGTGCTATTGAAAAAGTACTACCGATAACAAGAGTGCCAAATATGCCGGAGTTTGTAAAAGGAGTTATAAATTTAAGAGGTATTGTAACTCCGGTAATTGATTTAAAAGAAAGATTTTATCATAAATCAACTGAATTTACGGAACAGACTAGAATTATTATTGTTAGCTTGGAAGATATTACAGTTGGTTTAATTGTAGACAGTGCGAATGATGTAATTGATATTCAACCTGATCATATTGAACCTTCTCCTGAAGCAATTGGCTCCGTTGTTGTCGATTATATTAGTGGGGTAATTAAACTTGATGAACGGTTGCTTATTTTACTGGATTTACAAAAAGTTTTAAATAAAGCTGAAATAAATGATTTAAAAACAATGGAAGGTTAAAAATGAAAACAATAAAGCTAACCAATATTCAAAAAGATGTTTTACGTGAAATTGGCAATATTGGAGCCGGGAACGCAACGACTTCTATGTCAAAATTAATTAACAAACAAGTAATGATGGAAATTCCCTCTGTTGAAGTTATGACAATTAATGAAATGATGGAAGTTATTGGAGGTCCTGAAAAGCTCATTGTAGCTATTTTGTTTCGGATTAGAGGAGAAATTACTGGAACAGTTTATTTCGTACTTACAATTGAAGAGGCAGAAGATTTGATTCGGCAAATGACTATGGATACATCAATTAAATTGATGTTAAATGAAGAAATAGATGAAATCGCATTATCAACCTTACAAGAAATTGCAAATATTTTAACAGGATCATATTTATCGGCTTTAGCTGACATGACAAATTTAAATATGACTACTACTGTACCATATTTAAGCATCGATATGGCGGCTGCGACCTTAGTAACTGGATTAGTAGAGTTGTCGGAAGTGACAGACTATGCAATTATTATAGATACTAAAATTACCGGTAATAAAGTTGAAGAAAGTGCGAAAGGTCACTTCTTATTGATTCCTGATCCTACTTCAATTCCTAAACTATTTGCCTCTTTAGGTACTGAGTATGAAAGTTGAATTAGAACAAGTAGTAAGAGTTGGTATTGCAGATTTAAATATAGCAAGAGCACCGTTGAAGATACGTACTTCTGGTCTCGGATCCTGTGTGGGTATCGTAATCTATGATTCTTCCGTTAAGATTGCCGGATTAGCTCATATTATGTTGCCAAAAGCGAATCTGGAAAAAGTAAATGATAATAAATATAAGTATGCAGATACAGCAATCGATATATTAATTGATAAATTGATTGCTAATCATGCAAGAAAATATAGTCTAAGAGCAAAGATTGCAGGTGGCGCACAGATGTTCCAATTAAGTAATGGTACGGATGTGATGCGGATTGGACCTCGAAATGTAGAAGCAGTGCAACACCGTTTAGATAAACATCGTATACCAATTATTGCCACAGATGTCGGTGGTAACAAAGGTAGAACGATAGAGTTTGATCCTTTTACGGGTAAATTGAAGATACGAACTGTTAATAAAGGTGAAAAATATATTTAACAAAAATTAAATATATAATGGGGGAGGAGCTAAAATGGACGCAGAGGACTCCCGTGATGTACAAACATTGTGGACTAAATGGATGAATCATAGCGATGAACAAGCAGCTAACGAATTAATTAATTACTATATGTATTTAGTTCAATTCCATGTTGAACGAATTGCTAGTTATTTACCAGTAAGTATCGATAAAAATGATTTAAAAAGTATGGGATTAATGGGTCTTTATGATGCGCTTCATAAATTTGAGCCTGACAGAAATTTAAAATTCGATACATATGCAACAATAAGAGTGCGTGGATCAATTATTGATGGTCTAAGAAAAGAAGATTGGTTACCAAGAACATTACGGGAACAATCTAAAAAAATTGAAAAAGTTACGCAAGAACTTGAACAACGTCTGATGAGAACTCCCAATTCACAAGAAATTGCACAAGCAATTGGGAAAGAACCAGAAGAAGTAGAAGACATCGTAGTAAACACGCTGGCAGCAAATGTACTTTCAATAGACGCTTCTTATAAAACACAGGATTCAGATGAAACAGATGATTTGACGCATATGATTGTTGATGATCAAACAGTGACTCCCGATCAATCGGTTATACAATCCGAACAAAATCAAGAACTCGTAAAATATATTAAACAATTAAACGAAAATGAACAATTAGTGATTAGTCTGTTTTATCATGAAGAACTAACATTAACAGAAATTGGACATGTATTGAATTTAACTACATCGAGAATTTCACAAATTCATAAAAGAGCTATTTTCAAATTAAAAGATACATTAACAAGAAAAAAAGCCATATAAATTAAACTCCTTCAGGGGAAAAAGGAGAAATAATATGACAGTCTTAAATAAATTTTTTTATACAAAAATAGCTAGTGATCAAATGAGTGCGGAATTGTGGTACAATGAAGAAAAAATTGTTGACTTATTACAATTAGAAATTGCCGAAGAAGAATTAATAGAATTTCTAAATGAGCAACATATACAATTTGGAATTATAGAGGAAGAGAAAAACAAACTCGTATCAAAAGTTTCCTTAACCGATTTTCCAATAAAAATTGCAATTGGACAACAACCTAAAAATGGCACAGATGGTCAGATTAAGTACGAATTCGACATGTCGACTGAAGTAAAACGTACTGATGAATGGGACTTTAGAGAAGTTATGCGGATTCCTACAGTAGAAAAAGAGGATAAATTAGCTACAATAATTCCACCCACAGATGGAGAAAATGGTCGGAACGTAAGAGGGAAGGAAATACTCTCTAAACCCGGAAAACCCGTCTTTCTTAGAGCAGGAAAAAATGTTGAATTTAATGAACAAGATCAATCTTACTATGCAACTGAAAGAGGACAAGTAAACATTAACTCAAAGTCGATTTATGTAGAAACTGTTTACGAAATTTTTGAAGATATTTCGATGAAAACAGGGAATATTGATTTTGTCGGTACAGTAGTTATCCGTGGAAACGTTCCAACTGGTTTTACAATTAAAGCGGCAGGAGACATAAAGATTTTTGGTCTAGTTGAAGCAGCAAATATTATCGCTGGGGGATCTGTATTTATTTCAGAAGGTATGGCCGGCTTAAAGTCTGGGTTAATTGAGGCTGGAAAAGACGTCCATATTGGTTATGTAAATCAAGGAAATATTATCTCTGGCGGAAATATATTTGTCGATAATTCTATTCTTCATAGCGATTGTAACGCAGCGAAGACAATAGTATGCAAAAATGGTAATATAATTGGCGGCGTTTCACATGCAGGAGAAATGATAAAGGTAAAAGATGTTGGCAACCGTATGAATACATTAACGATATTATCATTTGGATTGGATAAAAAATCTGAAGTGAAACTACAACAATTAGAAAGTAAAAAAGAAGAACTTTTACCAAATATAGATAAGCTTAATTTTTTAATTGATAATATCGAAAAAAGTCCTCCCGACCATATGAAAAAGTCGACAATTACATTATTAAAATTAAAAAATGCCCTAAATAAATCTCACGAACAATTAGATTTGATTGAACAACGTATAAGTGAATTGAATGATACAATTGCTAATGCGGCAGATGCCTCTCTTCGGGTAAAAGGCACCATTTATTCAAATGTTATTGTAACATTTGGAAAATATAAACGAAAAATAGATCAAAACTATGTTTTTGTTACGATTAAACTTAATAAAAATGAGGTAAGTATTGTTCCTCATTAAGTGTGTACAACTTGAAATTAAGAAAGATGATCATACTACTCTTTTGGGGATGGGATACGTATGGGATTTAAATCAATTGAGTTACAAGTTGCTATTCCCAGGTCACAAGATGCTGGTAAAATGCAAGAACAATTGATGAGACAAGGTCAACAATTTCAAGAAACATTAACTCAGCAACAATTACGTGAAGAAGTTATTAATCGAGGAAAAGTAAATGAGTATGAAAATGTTCAAGACAGTACAGAAGACAAGGACAGCAGCGAAAAACAAAAACAGAAACAAAAACAGAAAAATAAAATAAAGGTTGAAAATGCTCAGCCTATTGACCATCCTTACTTAGGAAAGAATATTGACTTTAGTGGATAGAAGGGATTAAATTTGATTTCTTTATTATTTATCATCAGCTTTTTACTCCATATTATCCTTCTTACAGTTGTTTATCGATTGTACCAACAAACGCAAATGAATAACCAAGACCAAGAAAAACAGCTCAATCAATTACTATCTAAATTTCTGCATGAAATAAAAGAAGAAAATGAGCAATTACAAATTCGCCTTAAAGAGCAACAATTATCACAATCAAAACAGGAATTTGTAACACGTCCAGTGCCTAATGAGGCGATAAAAAATGAGTCGAAAGCAAATTACATTCCAAAATATAAAATGGAAGACCAATTAGAAACGTCTACTGAAGGACAAATTTTTCATTTATATCAGAATGGCTATTCAAAAGAAGAAATTGCAAAAAAATTAAATCGTGGCAAGACAGAAGTAGAACTTATTTTAAAAATGAACAAAAATTAGACTAAAAGCTTGATAATTTTTATTCAATATGTTAATTTTAAAAATGGTAATAATTGATTAACAATATATTACACACGTTTAATGATTTGTATATTGGTGCCAATAGGTGATATACAAATAAGATTTAAACGGAGGAGAAACCGAAGGAGGAAATTATTATGTCAGTTATTTCAATGAAACAGCTTTTAGAGGCTGGGGTACATTTTGGTCACCAGACACGTCGCTGGAACCCAAAAATGAAGAAATACATCTTCACAGAAAGAAACGGAATTTATATTATCGATTTACAGAAAACTGTTAAAAAAATCGAGGAAGCTTATAATTTCGTTAGACAGTTATCAGAAGAGGGTGGAACGGTCCTCTTTGTAGGTACTAAAAAACAAGCGCAAGAATCAGTTAAAGAAGAAGCAAATCGTTCAGGTATGTTTTATGTGAACCAACGCTGGCTTGGTGGAACATTAACAAACTTCCAAACAATTCGTAAACGTATTAATCGTCTAAAAGCGATTGAGCGTATGGAAGAAGACGGTACATTTGAGGTTCTTCCTAAAAAAGAAACTGTTGAATTATTAAAAGAAAAAGACCGTCTATTAAAGTTTTTAGGCGGAATAAAAGATATGAAGAAATTACCGGATGCTATTTTCGTAATTGATCCACGTAAAGAAAGCATTGCAATTGCAGAAGCTCGTAAATTAAACATCCCAATTATCGGGATTGTTGATACGAACTGTGATCCAGATGAAATTGATTATGTAATTCCAGCAAATGATGATGCAATTCGTGCGGTTAAGTTATTAACATCTAAAATTGCCGATGCAGTAGTAGAAGGTAGACAAGGTACTGAGTTAGATGAAACTAAATCAGACCAAAAAGAAGAAGTAGCCGAAGAATCTAAAGAAGCTTCAACTAAAGAAGTAGCAGTAGAAGAGTAAGATTTTAGGAAAGATGTTTAGAGGTGATAAGGGGATAACCTTTTATCACCTTTTTTAAAGATTTATTGTTTGGTTATGGAATAAGATGACTAATATGAAGATAATAAGAAAAAAATGAATAATAAATTGAATTGTAATGTTACATTTAGTTTGATAAGTCAACAGAAAATGGGAGGATTATACAATGGCAATTACTGCGAAAATGGTTAAAGAATTACGTGAAAAAACTGGTGCAGGAATGATGGATTGTAAAAAGGCACTTACTGAAACTAACGGAAATATGGAAGAAGCAATTGACTTTTTACGTAAAAGTGGTGCAGCGCAAGCAGCAAAAAAAGCTGGTCGAATTGCAGCTGAAGGAGCAACATTTATTGAAACTTCCGGCAATGACGCTGTTTTATTAGAAGTAAACTGTGAAACTGATTTTGTTACAAAAAATGATAAGTTCCAAAAGTTAGTTGCAGATTTGGCAAAACATATTGTTGCCGTAAAACCTGCAAGCCTTGAAGAAGCACTAAAACAAACGATTGCTGAATCGAATCAAACGATTGAAGAGTACATCAACTCGGTTGTCGCAACAATCGGTGAAAAAATTACATTACGTCGATTTGCTCTTTTAAACAAAACAGATAATGACGTATTTGGATCATACTTGCATATGGGTGGCCGTATTGGGGCATTAGTATTAGTTGAAGGTACAAATGATGAAGAAGTAGCTAGAGATGTTGCAATGCACATTGCTGCAGCTAATCCAAAATATGTTTCTCGCGACGACGTTGCAGAAGATGAAGTTAATCGCGAAAGACAAATTCTAAAAGAACAAGCATTGAATGAAGGAAAACCTGAGAAGATTGTTGAAAAAATGGTTGAAGGCCGCTTAGGTAAATTCTTTGAAGAAATTTGCTTGTTAGATCAACAATTTGTCAAAGATTCCGATATTAAAGTTAAGAAGTTCGTTGCTGATAAAGGTGCTTCTGTTAAGGAATTTGTACGTTATGAAGTAGGCGAAGGAATTGAAAAGAAAGAAGAGGACTTTGCTGAAGAAGTTATGAGTCAAATGAAAAAGTAATGACAATATAGGGGACACCGTGGTGTTCCCTATTTCTTCATGATATAATTACATAAACAATAAATTTTTCGTTTTGGAGGTTATTATGACAGCGCGTTATCATAGAATTGTATTAAAGTTAAGTGGGGAAGCCCTAAGTGGCGAAAAAGGATATGGAATAGAACCTACAGTTATACAGTCAATTGCCAGACAAGTTAAAGAAATTGCAGAATTAGGGATAGAAATTGCTATTGTAGTCGGTGGAGGTAATATTTGGCGTGGAAAAATAGGTAGTGAAATGGGTATGGATAGAGCCAATGCAGACTATATGGGAATGTTAGCAACCGTAATGAATTCTCTTGCTTTGCAGGATAGTTTAGAATCGATGGGAATACCGACAAGAGTACAGACTTCGATTGAAATGCGACAGGTTGCAGAACCCTATATTAGAAGAAAAGCAATTCGACATCTAGAAAAGAAACGCGTTGTAATCTTTGCTGCGGGCACAGGGAATCCATACTTTTCTACAGATACAACTGCCGCATTAAGAGCTGCTGAGATTGAAGCCGAGGTTATTTTAATGGCTAAAAATAATGTAGATGGTGTGTATAATGATGACCCGAAAGTGAACAAACAAGCGAAAAAATATGATAAACTGTCCTATATGGATATGTTGAACGAAGGACTTGAAGTAATGGATTCAACGGCATCATCATTATGTATGGATAATGATATTCCGCTAATTGTATTTTCCATTACTGAAGAAGGAAATATTAAAAGGGTAGTTCAAGGAGAAGTTCTTGGAACGACAATAAGGGGGAAATAAAAGATGTCAAATGATGTAATAATAGATATGCGTGAAAAAATGGAAACTGCAGTTCAAGCTTTTACAAGAAATTTAGCGACTGTTCGTGCTGGACGAGCAAACCCAAGCATACTCGATAATGTATTCGTAGATTATTATGGAGCACCTACACCGTTAAATCAATTAGCACAAGTAGGGGCTCCGGAAGCTCGGTTACTTGTTATTACGCCTTTTGATAAAACTGCTATAGGTGAGATAGAAAAAGCTATTCAAAAAGCTGATCTTGGTCTCTCGCCTTCTAGTGATGGAAATGTAATCCGTATTAACATACCTGCTTTAACTGAGGAAAGAAGGAAAGATTTAACAAAAGTAGTCGGCAAATATTCTGAAGAATCGAAAGTGCAAATTCGAAATATTCGCCGCGATGCAAATGAACAGCTTAAAAAGCTTGAAAAAGATGGAGATATTACAGAAGACGAATTACGAACTAACCAAGATAGTGTACAAAAAGTAACGGATAATTTTATTGCTGACATTGACCAACTTGCAAAGGTTAAAGAAGCTGAAATAATGGAAGTTTAAAGAAGATTCGTATTAAAAATCTGATTGAAAATTTAACTTAAGTTCAAGTAGGATTTGAATTATTCAATCAGATCAAGAAAAAGCAAAGTATATGCGAAATATTGCAGGGAAAATTGATAAAACAGCCCTCTTTTTTAAAGAGGGCTTTTATTTCACTTTATAAAAGGAAATCGATTATAATTCTAAATAACGACTAAGGATTACTACTCAAAATAAAGATATAATTACATTCTGTATACGCAAGTACTAAATGTAAGTTCAATTGCTGAGTTCAATCCTTTTGGGGGACAAATGATGTCTATCAGGTTACCTTTTTTTAATAAAAAGCAGAAAAAGACCGAGGAAATAAAGCCGGATAATATTCCAGAACATATTGCAATCATAATGGACGGAAATGGCAGGTGGGCTAGTAGAAAAGGACTACCTCGTATCGCTGGTCATAAAGAGGGAATGGATGTAGTTCAAAGAATTGTAAGAGCCGCTGTAAACTATAAGGTTAAGGTACTAACTTTATATGCCTTTTCAACAGAAAATTGGAAACGGCCAAAGCCAGAAGTAGATTTTTTAATGAAGCTCCCAAAAGAATTTTTACATATCTATTTACCAGAACTGATGGAGAATAACGTTAAGATTGAAACGATAGGGGAATTTAGTTCTTTACCAGAACATACGAGAAAAGCGATTAATTATGCCAAGGAAAAGACTAAATATAATGATGGTCTATTATTAAATTTTGCATTAAACTATGGGAGTAGATATGAAATTATTCAAGCAATGAAACAAATTGTTTCAGATGTTGATGAAGGAAAGCTTAAAAAAGAATCCATAGACGAAGACCTATTATCGAATTATTTATACACGAAAGAATTACAAGATCCTGATTTACTCATCCGTACAAGTGGGGAACAACGATTAAGTAATTTTTTATTATGGCAACTTGCTTATTCGGAGTTTTGGTTTACAGACACTTTATGGCCAGATTTTAATGAGGAAATATTTAAGCAGGCTATCTGTGATTACCAAAATCGGAAAAGACGTTACGGAGGAATATGAGGGAGTTGACTCATGAATGAAACAGCGACTATTAACTGCAATTATAGGAATAATTATCGTAGTGCCTATAATACTATATGGTAGTTGGCCTTTTTTATTGATTACATATGTATTAGCATCTATTGCACTATTTGAGCTTACACGTATGTACAATAAGCGAAAACAAACGACTTATCTATTGATTTCCATTGTATTTCTCTGGATGCTGCTTTATCCACATGGAGAAATTACTATATCAAGTTTTGTAGTGACAAAATTTGATATCATTATTTTGTTTATTGCTGTTTTGTTAGCAATGACTGTTTTTTCAAAGAACAAATTTACTTTTGATCATGCCAGTTTTTTATTATTAGCTACAACCTTCATCGGAACGGCATTTTATTATTTATTAGTTGCAAGAATAGAAGGGTTGAATTATTTCTTATTTATATTGTTTATTATTTGGGCAACAGATTCGGGAGCATATTTTATTGGGAAATTTTTCGGTAAAAGGAAATTATGGCCGGAGATAAGTCCAAATAAAACGATAGGTGGGGCAATTGGTGGAATCTTATTTGGGGTAATTGTCTCTATTCTATTTCAGTTAATATATCCTTTTGATAAATCATTTACAGCAGTAATCGTAATCGCGATCGTAATTTCAATTGTAGGACAACTTGGAGATTTAGTAGCATCTGCAATTAAGCGTCACTATAAAGTAAAGGATTTTGGAAAAATATTTCCTGGACATGGTGGAATATTAGACCGTCTGGATAGCTTACTATTTGTCCTGATCATTTTACATATTATTCAATTTTTTTAGTGGCTATACTTTTTATTACTCAACTTTCGCTGCAACAAAATGAATTTAAAGAGAAAGCGTATAACTCGCTACGAAAATACACTTCGCTTTCCGTGGGCGGCTGTTGAGCCTCCTTCGTGCACCGCACTTCGTAGTCTCACCGAGGCCTTTCCTCCCACAGGAGTCTCCGTGTATTTTCTACGCTGTTATAGAATGCTAAAGATTCTAACTAGCGCAGGGAAATACGAAGACTCCTGCAGGAACAGCAAATGGTTCTTGATGGGACGAACGATTGGGGCAGTCCCAGATGTCGCTCTTATGCCTGTGGTGAAAGCAATGGTCCGTAGCGGAAAACAACCTAGCAGTTACTGCACAGTTTTTATCAAATACGACGATAAAATATCTTTGAATGTTGTTGCATTTTCAAGCTATCAGTTAATTGAAAATACAACTAAGGAATTTTATTTATCTATTTCACACTGCAAAGGTTGAGTTATTGAATAATTTGTTAGTTTACTTACGGTTAATACCGAAAAGGAGTGTTTTGTTTGAATACGGTTATTGCGTTTATACTTATGTTTGGATTATTAGTATCTGTTCATGAATGGGGTCATTTAATTTTTGCCAAACGTGCCGGGATGTTAGCTAGGGAGTTTGCGATCGGTTTTGGTCCTAAGATCTTTTCTTTTACGAAAAATGAAACATTATATACAATTCGCTTACTACCGATTGGCGGATATGTTAGGGTTGCAGGAGATGATCCTGAAATCATTGATTTAAAGCCTGGACATCATATTGGACTTGAATTCAATGAAGACGGAAAAGTGAACAAAATAATCGTAAACAATAAAGATAAACACCCTAATGCACATTTAATCGAAGTGGAAGCGATCGACCTAGATCATAATTTAACGATTGATGGTTATAATTTGGGAGATGAATCGAATCTTCAGCGCTTTTCGGTCGATCGAAAAGCTTTCTTCCTCATGGATGAAAGAGAAACTCAAATAGCACCATATGATAGACAATTCGCATCCAAAACAGTTGGTCAACGAGCAATGCAGCTGTTTGCTGGTCCGATGATGAACTTTATATTAGCGATACTTATTTTTGTGATTATCGGACTTGTTCAAGGAGTACCTGCTGATCGAGCATTAATCGGAGAGGTCCAGCCGGATAGTCCTGCTGCGGAAGCCGGGCTTGAATCTGGGGACGAGGTAATTCAAGTTGAAGGCAGTTCAATTACAACTTGGCAAGAATTCACTTCAATAATCCAAGAAAGTCCTGGAAAAAGCGTCGATATCGTCGTTAAAAGGGATAGTCAGACAGAATCGATGTCCGTTTCGCCAAAAGAGGTGACGAATGGAGAAGTAACAATCGGTCAAGTTGGTGTTACACTAGCTTTTGAAAAATCTTTTTTAGGAACATTTAAATATGGTTTTCTACAAACATATGAAACGACTAAATTAATTTTAGTTAACTTATTTATGTTAATTACAGGACAATTATCAATTGATATGTTGTCGGGACCAGTCGGTATATATGATGTAACTGACCAAGTAGTTCAAACTGGATTTATGAATTATTTAATGTGGACCGCAATGCTAAGTATCAATTTGGGAATTATAAATCTTGTCCCATTACCAGCCTTGGATGGGGGTAGATTATTATTTGTCGGGATTGAAGCGGTACGTGGAAAACCTATTGATCCACAAAAAGAAGGTATTTTTCATGTTATCGGTTTTGCTTTATTAATGTTACTTATGATAGTAGTCACTTGGAACGATATCCAACGTTTATTTTTATAAACAAAACATTTCAAAATTAGACCATCTGTTAATTTGGCTTTCTTTCACCATGTCAAGAAAGCCATGTTTTATTTCTAGTTAATTTTACTGGAGGTATTAGTTATGAGCCTGTCATATGAAAAAAAGATGAGTATATTATTAGAACAGTTACAGCTTCCAGATCAAATTAAAGAAACCTATTTTAATTCTGGCCAAATTACTAAGCTTGTTGTTTATAAAGAACAAAAAATGTGGCATTTTTATGTTCGATTAGAACGTGTTTTACCATACGAAGTATATCAATTATTTTATGAACGACTATGCACATCCTTTAAAGAGATTGCATCAATTCGATTAACTATACAGTGCCAAAACCAGGAATGCGAACAAAATGAACTTGAACTTTACTGGAGGCATTTTTTAAAAACAATGCCAGAAATATTACCAAATCACTTAGAGATTTTGAGTCAAACTCCAGCTATCCATTTATCTAACCTGACGTTTAATGTTAAAGCAGAAGCAGAAGCTGTAACATTGAAAAGAAGGATGGAAGAAACTTTTCAACAGTATTGTTTTCATGCCGGTTTGCAAAAATATAACTTAAATTTTGAAGTTACAACCGAAAAGAAAGATTTAGAAGACTTTCGGAAAATGACGAGCCAAGAGGATAGACAAATTGTCCAAAATGCTGCAAAACAACAAAAAGAAAGACAAGAACAACATGATAAACAAGTTAAAGATGCCCCGTTTAAAATCGGATACGATATTCAAGACGAACCAAGTCGGATGGAAGAAATTATAGAAGAAGAGAGACGGTTTACTGTTCAAGGATATGTATTTCTCTCTGAAGTGAGGAAATTACGCTCTGGTCGAAGCCTTTTAATTATGAAGGCCACTGATTACTCTGATTCATTAGAGATTAAGATGTTTTCACGAAATGATGAAGACGAAGCGGTTTTTTCGCAAGCAAAAGAAGGTATTTGGATAAAAGCACGTGGACGGATACAAACGGATTTATATTCGAATGAATTAACGATGATGGCAAATGATATTCAACAAATTAGTGTTGAACTACGTATGGATAGAGCAGAAGAAAAGAGAGTAGAATTGCATGCTCACACGACTATGAGTCAGTTAGATGCTGTAGTTAGTCCTTCACGACTTATTGAACAAGCTGCAAAATGGGGACATTCTGCAATAGCAATTACAGATCATGCTGCAGTCCAAGGATTTCCAGAAGCACATGGAGCTGCTAAAGCAAATGATATTAAAGTAATATATGGAGTAGAAGCAAACCTTGTTGATGATGGTGTACCTATTGCTTATAATTCAAAAGATTTAACTCTACAAGAAAGTACTTATGTTGTGTTTGACGTGGAGACGACCGGACTTTCTTCGGTATATGATACAATTATTGAATTGGCAGGAGTTAAACTATATAACGGAGAGATAGTTGATCGTTTTGAAAGTTTTGCAAATCCCCATCGCACTTTACCTGATAAAATCATTGAAATAACTGGTATAACGGATGACATGTTAGTAGGGGCACCAGAAGTTGATGACGTGTTAAAAAAATTCCACGATTGGGTCGGAGATAGTGTTTTAGTAGCCCATAATGCTACGTTTGATATTGGATTTTTAAATCAAGGTTATATGAAGATTGATATACCACGAATTAAAAATCCGATCATTGATACACTTGAATTAGCAAGATTTCTCTTACCTGAATTAGGAAACCACAGATTAAATACATTATGTAAACATTTAGATGTTGAACTGACTCAACACCACCGTGCTATTTATGATGCAGAAGCAACGGGTTATTTATTTTGGAAATTAGTAGAACGACTAGAAGAAAGAGAGATTACTAATATTAACCAATTAAATGATCATATGGGAGAAGGCGATAGTTATCAGCATTCACGTCCTCATCATTGTATTTTATTAGCACAGAATGAAGTCGGTTTAAAAAATTTATATAAATTGATCTCGTACTCACACACAGAGTATTTTTACCGCATGCCACGAATTCCACGTTCGCTACTAAATAAAATGAGAGAAGGCTTATTAGTTGGCTCTGCTTGTGACCATGGAGAAGTATTTGAGACGTTGACTCAAAAATCTATCGATGAGACAGAAGAAGTTGCAGAGTTTTACGACTATTTGGAAGTTCAACCACCGGAAAATTATTCTCATTTATTAGATAGAGAAATTGTTCAATCAGAAGCGCAAATTATTGATGTAATTCGTAATATTATTGAATTAGGGAAACGAACAAATAAATTAGTAGTTGCAACAGGAAACACTCATTATATTGAAGAACATGAAAAGCAATATCGTGAAATACTGATTGCATCCCAAAAAGGGAATCCACTTAATCGTGTTACCTTACCAAATACACCTTTCCGAACAACGGAAGAAATGCTTGATGCGTTCGAATTTTTAGGAAAGGAGAAGGCTTACGAACTGGTTGTCACAAACTCTAATTTAATTGCAGATAAAATTGATAAAATTTCACCAATCAAAAGTGACTTATATACGCCGAGTATTGATGGTGCCGAAGAAGAAGTTCGTAGACTTACATATGAAAATGCAGAGTCGATATACGGTAGTCCATTACCTGAAATAGTAGAATCCCGAATAAAGAAAGAATTGGATAGTATCATAGGGCATGGGTTTGCAGTAATCTATTTAATCTCTCACAAACTCGTTAAAAAATCGTTATTGGATGGCTACCTCGTTGGATCGAGAGGATCTGTTGGCTCATCGCTTGTTGCTACGTTAACCGAGATTACAGAAGTAAATCCATTACCGGCCCATTATGTTTGTACGTCATGTCATTACAGTGAATTCTATACAGATGGCTCGTATGCAAGTGGATATGATTTACCGGATAAAAATTGTGAGACCTGTAAAAAACCTTATAAGAAAGATGGTCAGGATATACCGTTTGAAACATTTTTAGGTTTTAAAGGAGATAAAGTACCTGATATTGATTTAAACTTCTCTGGTGCATACCAACCGGTAGCCCATAATTACACGAAAGAATTATTCGGAGAAGATTATGTATTTAGAGCAGGGACCATCGGAACGATCGCAACAAAAACAGCTTATGGATATGTAAAAGGATATGCAAACGATAAAAATATTCATTTTAAAGGCGCGGAAGTAGATCGGCTTGTCCATGGATGTACCGGAGTAAAACGAACAACCGGACAACACCCTGGTGGAATTATCGTAGTACCAAATGATAAAGAAATTTATGATTTTACACCTATACAGTTTCCGGCTGATGATAGAAACAGTGAATGGCGTACAACTCATTTTGATTTCCATTCTATTGAAGATAACTTACTTAAACTAGATATACTTGGTCATGATGATCCAACAGTTATAAGAAAGCTTCAAGATTTAAGTGGTATTGATCCGAAAGAAATACCAATCGATGATGAAGAAGTTATGAGCATTTTCTCCAGCACAGAATCTATTGGATTAAAGCCGGAACAAATTGATTGTAAAACAGGTACATTGGGAGTTCCTGAATTTGGTACTTCTTTTGTCCGGCAGATGTTAGAAGAAACCAAACCTAATTCATTCGCGGAACTGGTTATCATTTCAGGCCTATCTCATGGTACAGATGTATGGCTTGGAAACGCACAAGAGCTAATTAATGATGGTATTTGTGAAATTGGAGATGTAATTGGATGTCGAGACGATATCATGGTCTATTTAATGCAAAAAGGTCTTGAAGCATCGTTAGCCTTTAAAATTATGGAATCTGTTCGAAAAGGTAGAGGGTTACAAGATGAATGGATTGACGAAATGAAAAAGCATCAAGTACCTGATTGGTATGTCGAATCCTGTAAGAAAATCAAATATATGTTCCCCAAAGCTCATGCTGCCGCCTATGTACTTATGGCTGTCAGAATTGCTTATTTTAAGGTACATTATCCAATATTCTTTTATGCGGCTTATTTTTCTATTAGAGCTAGTGACTTTGAGCTTGATACGATGGTAAGGGGATCAGAAGCCTTACGAAATAGAATAAAAGGGATTAAAGAAAAAGGAAACGACGCTCCACCTAAAGAAAGAAGTTTGATGACTGTTTTAGAAGTTGCTTTGGAAATGTGTGAACGTGGATTTAATTTTCAACGTGTAGATCTGTATCGTTCTAGTGCAACGGAATTTATTGTCGAAGGAAATTCCTTAATCCCGCCATTTAATGCTGTGGATGGATTGGGAACAAATGCTGCATTAAATATTGTAAGAGCGAGAGAAGATGGCGAATTTTTGTCAAAAGAAGATTTAAGAGAAAGAAGTAAAATCTCTAAAACTGTACTTCAATTTTTAGATTCACATGGCTGTTTAGAAGGAATGGAAGAAGAAAATCAGCTTTCTTTTTTCTAAAATTAGAATTATTTGTTTTCAAAAATGTTCTATGCTATACTGATACAGGAAAGTCGTTATAATGCCAAGTCAAAAGAGTGGGTTTTCCCACTCTTTCTTCTATAATCAGCGTAAAATTCCCCTTGCCATCGTTTCGGCGGGGGTTTTATGTTTGCGATGTACAAGATTTGGGTGACTCAATACTGTAAATCGGTAAGATGATACATGCTTTTTATTCATTAAAATGAAAATACCAATCATTGTTCATACTAATATAAAGACATGTTGAGGAGGAATGAATGTGAGTGAAGGAATTTTGGTAAAAGTTAAAGAACTTCTTGAACCAATTTTACTTGAGCGAAATTTGACATTGGAAGATCTTGAATATGTAAATGAGGGAAAAAATTATTTCTTACGAGTTTACATTGACAAAGATGGTGGAGTTGATTTAACAGAATGCAGTATTGTGTCTGAGCAATTAAGTGAAAAACTTGATGAACACGATCCTATTAAAGAGGCATACTATTTAGAAGTTAGTTCACCAGGAGCAGAGAAACCACTTAAAACAGCACAAGATTTTGCGATGCATGTTGGGAAAAATGTGTATGTTTCTCTATATGTCCATATAGACGGTGAAAAAGAATATGAAGGAATTTTAACAGATTTCTCGAATAATATTGCGACGGTCAATTATAAGTTCAAACATCGCATGAAGCAGGTACAAATTCCTTATGACAAAATTGCGAAAGCAAGACTTGCTGTGGTGTTATAAAAAAGGGGGATGATTAGAGTTGAGCAGTGAGTTGTTTAATGCTATAAATTATTTGGAGAAAGAAAAAGGGATTGATAAAGAAACCTTATTAGAAGCATTGGAAGCAGCATTGATTTCGGCATATAAGAAAAATTTTAAAACAGCAGGAAATGTTTCTGTAAAGTTTGATGAAGAATCGGGAACAATGCAAATACATGCTCGGAAGACAGTTGTAGAAGAAGTTGAAGATGAACTTGAAGAAATCTCTTTGGAAGATGCAAGAGAGATTAATTTAGGTTATGAAATTGACGATATTGTTGAAATTGAAGTAACTCCAAAAAACTTTGGGAGAATTGCAGCTCAAGCAGCTAAGCAAGTAGTGACACAACGAGTAAGAGAAGCTGAGCGTGGTGTGATTTATAATGAGTATGCAGATCGAGAAGAAGATGTCATGACAGGAATAATTCAGCGGATTGATCCTAATTTTGTTTATGTTGATTTAGGGAAAATTGAAGCAAAATTAGCACGATCAGAACAGATCGCAACAGAAGAGTACAAGATTCATGATCGGATCAAAGTATTTGTAACAAAGGTTGAAAATACAAATAAAGGTCCACAAATCTTTATTTCACGTTCGCATCCCGGTTTACTAAAAAGATTGTTTGAAATGGAAGTTCCTGAAATATACGACGGCATCGTAGAAATTAAATCTATCTCACGGGAAGCTGGAGATCGCTCAAAAATATCCGTCTATGCAAGTAATCCTGAAATAGATCCAGTAGGCTCTTGTGTAGGTCCAAAAGGACAACGAGTGCAAGCAGTGGTGGATGAATTGAACGATGAAAAAATTGATATAGTTGAATGGTCCGAAGACCCAGTCGTTTATGTATCGAATGCATTAAGTCCATCTAAAGTCATCGATGTTCAGGTTGATGAGGAAAATAAAGCGACAACTGTAATTGTTCCTGATTATCAGTTATCACTTGCAATTGGAAAACGAGGCCAAAACGCCCGATTGGCTGCAAAATTAACTGGCTGGAAAATTGATATTAAAAGTGAGACTGTTGCTAAAGAAGAAGGATTATTAACTGAACAAAAGAATAATGAATTTGTGACCAATGATTTTGACGGTGAGAATTTATTAAAAGATAAAGAAACAGATGAAAAAGAATTGCTTGATGATCATAATTGGTTACAGGATGAAGAAGATGATGAAAAGGATAATTATTTATTCGATTAATAGGGGGTTTTTAATATGAGTAAACAAAGAAAAATACCTCAAAGAAAATGTATAGTTACGAATGAATTAAAACCTAAAAAAGAAATGCTTCGCATCGTCCGTAATAAGGAAGGAGAAGTATTTATCGATCCGACTGGAAAACAGAACGGTCGTGGAGCTTATATTTCAATTGATAAAGACGTATTTGAACAGGCAGAACAACAAAAGGTGTTAGAAAAAGTATTTCAAGTTAAAATTGATCCTTCTTTATATAGTGATCTTAAGAAAATTGCAGGCGAATAAAATGAACACTAGTTATTTAAATATTATTGGGTTAGCCTATAGAGCTAGAAAATGCTCAATAGGTGAAGAGAACATCATCAATGATATTCGAAATAAGAAAGCTAAATTAGTATTAATTTCTAATGATATTAGTGAAAGTACGAAAAAAAAATTAACTGATAAATGTTCGTCCTTTCACATCCCGTATGTTGAGGTAGAAGATCGTTATACCTTAGGGAAGGCTTTGGGAAAACCAGAGAGAGTTGCAGTTGCTATTTTGGATGACGGATTTGCGGCAAAACTAAAGACTCTACTCTTGTAAATAATTTTGGGGGTGAACGTATGACTAAAATGCGAATATATGAATACGCAAAGCAAAATAATGTAACAAGTAAAGAAGTTATCGATGAATTAAAGAAAATGAATATTGAAGTTTCTAATCATATGTCTTCGATTAATCCAGATACAAAAAGTAAATTAGATAAAACGTTCAATAAACAATCGGAAAATAAGACCAATAAGAGTGAACAATCTGGAACTAAGACAACTAGTTCTAAACCTAAACAAGAAAATAATAAAAAAGATAATAGGCCAAAACAAAAACAAAAGCAAAAAAACAAACAAAACAAACGAATTCATAGAAATAATAATAAAAATGTTGCAGAAAATAATAAGCAACAACAAAAACAAGAAACTCCTGACCATATTGTTTATAGCGACACATTAACTGTAAATGATTTAGCGGAGAAACTTCATAAAGATGTCTCAGAAATCATTAAAAAATTAATGTTTTTAGGGATAATGGCTACAAAAAATCAAGACTTAGATGATGATGCAGTAGAATTAATTTGTAGTGACTATGGAGTAACTGTAGAAAAAGAAATTATACTTGAAGATACGGATTTTGATAAATATCGTAAAGAAGATGACGAAACAGATTTACAAGAGCGTCCAGCTGTCGTTACAATAATGGGACATGTAGACCATGGTAAAACTACTTTGTTGGATTCGATTCGTCATACGAAAGTGACAGCAGGTGAAGCTGGAGGTATTACACAACATATCGGAGCTTATCAAGCAGAGAATAATGGAAAGAAAATTACATTTCTTGATACACCTGGACACGAAGCATTCACAAGTATGAGATCTCGAGGAGCACAAGTTACTGATATTGCTATATTAGTTGTCGCTGCAGACGATGGTGTAATGCCCCAGACAGTTGAAGCGATTAATCACGCAAAAGCTGCTGAAGTTCCAATTATTATTGCAGTGAATAAAATGGATAAAGAAACAGCTAACCCTGATCGAGTAATGCAAGAACTAACAGAGTATCAATTAATCCCGGAAGATTGGGGAGGAGATACGATTTTTGTACCTATATCTGCTATTAACGGGGAAGGTATTAATGAGTTACTTGAGATGATTTTACTTGTATCTGAAATGGAAGAATTGAAGGCAAATCCAAATAAACCAGCATTCGGTACGGTTATTGATGCACAATTGGATAAAGGTCGCGGTGCAGTAGCAAGTTTACTTGTACAAGATGGAACATTATCAGTAGGTGATTCAATTGTAGTAGGAAATACGTATGGCCGTGTTAGAGCAATGGTGAATGATGTTGGACAACGAATTGAAAAAGCAGGACCTTCTACACCAGTTGAAATCACAGGATTAAATATTGTACCACAAGCTGGAGACCAGTTTTTAGTCTTTAAAGATGAGAAAAAAGCTAGACAAATTGGAGAAACTCGTCAACAACAGCATATTGTTGAAAGTCGCGGTTCTCAAAATAAAATTAGTTTAGATGATTTATTTGAACATATAAAACAAGGTGAAATGAAGGATTTAAATGTTATTATTAAGGCTGACGTCCAAGGGTCTGCCGAAGCATTAGCTGCTTCATTAAAGAAAATCGAAGTGGAAAATGTCAATATAAACATTATCCATACAGGTGTTGGAGCAATAACTGAGTCAGATGTTATTTTAGCTTCTGCGTCTAATGCAGTCGTAATAGGCTTTAATGTTCGACCAGATGTAAATGCACAAAAAGCAGCAGAATCTGAAAAAGTGGATGTTCGTTTACACCGTGTTATTTATAAAGCGATTGAAGAAATGGAAGCAGCGATGAAAGGGTTACTTGACCCTGAATACGAAGAAAAAGTGATAGGGCAAGCTGAGGTTAGAGAGACATTTAAGGTATCAAAAATTGGTACAATCGCAGGAAGCTATGTTATTAATGGTAAAATTACTCGTAATTCAAGTGTAAGATTAATTCGTAATGGAGTAGTTTTATACGAAGGTGAAATACTTGCGTTAAAACGCTTCAAAGATGATGTCCGTGAAGTTGTACAGAATTATGAGTGTGGTATAACGATTAAAGACTTTAATGATATTAAGAATGGCGACATCATCGAAGCATTTATTATGGAGGAAATCGACAGAACATGATTGTTTACGCGGAAGTAGAATGCCATATTTACAATACGCATTCTCTTAAAGATAAGCGTTCCGTTATTAAAAGGTTAATTGCAAAAATCCGAAAAGATTTTAACGTTTCCATTTCTGAAATTGATTTTCAAGATCTCTGGCAACGAACCAAATTAGCCATTGTTACGGTTGCGAATGAACTGTTATACGCGGAAAAAATTATCCAAGAGGTCATTAAAATGATTGATAATGATCCTGAATTAGAAAGAACAATCACTACAATTGATCGATTATAATTTATGTTTTCTATCATGTCATACATTATGAGGTGAAAGAAATGGAAAATATGCGAACAAACCGAGTTGCTGAACAAATGAAAAAAGAAGTTGGCGAAATTTTAAACCAAAAAATAAAAGATCCACGGGTTGGTTTTGTTACAGTAACAGATGTGGAACTTACCAACGACTTGCAACATGCTACAGTGTTTATCTCTGTTTTAGGCGATGAAGAGAAAAAGCAGGAGACCTTGATCGGTTTATCGAAAGCTAGCGGATTTATTCGTTCTGAAGTGGGCAAACGGATTCGTTTAAGAAAAACACCGGAAATTGTCTTTCAATTTGATGAAGCACATGAGTATGGAAATCGAATTGATTCAATTCTCCGTAAACTGAACAAAGAATAAAGAAAATCTGACCCTTATATTGTTTGGGTCAGATTTTTATCCGCTTTTTTATTAGGAGGATATTTTCATGAATGGAATATTACCTTTACATAAACCGAAAGGATTAACTTCCCATGATTGTGTGATGAGAGTTAGAAAACTATTACACATCAAGAAAGTAGGACATACTGGTACATTAGACCCTGAGGTAGAAGGTGTTTTGCCAATATGCATAGGTGAGGCAACGAAAATAATACCTTATGTACTTCATTTAAAAAAGGTTTATATTGCAGATGTTGCACTTGGAAAAGCTACAACTACTGAAGATAAGGAGGGAGATGTGATTGAGCAAAAAGAAGTTTCATCACCTCCTACCGATGAAGAAATTGAAAAGGTTCTCCAAAAATTTAAAGGGGATATCATTCAAATACCTCCAATGTATTCAGCAGTTAAAGTTAAAGGGAAACGATTATATGAGTATGCTAGAGCAGGCATTAATGTAGAGAGACCACAAAGAAATGTAACCATTTTTCAGATTGAAAGAAAACGATTAAATGATTATCTAATTAATGATAAATTCCGAATAAAAGTTACTTGTTCTAAAGGGACATATATTAGAACTCTTTGTGTAGATATTGGAAAAAAGCTAGGTTATCCAGCTCATATGGCATATTTAAAACGAATAGAGAGCGATTCATTTCATATAGATGATACGTACACTTTTGATGAACTAGAAAAAGCAGTTGATGAAAATAGATTAGAGGATATATTGTTACCTGTTGATCGAGGATTAAATCATTTAGATACGATGCAAGTAGATGAGAAAACTAAAGCCAAAATATTACAAGGGCAAAAGTTTCCACTACCTTCTCAGAAGTTCAAGACCGAATCTTTTAAGGTAATGCATCATAATGAATTATTAGCAATTTACAAGCTACATAAAAATGAAGAAATAAAACCTGAACGGGTTTTTAATATCTATAAGAACGTAGGTGAATAATATGCAAATTATCCGACTTACCTATCCTCACACGTTTAATAAAACGGAGATCCCTGAAACGATTGCTGCTGCGGGTTTTTTTGATGGATTACATAAGGGGCATCAAGCAGTCATTCAAGAAGCTATTAAATTAGCAAGAGATGAAGGTAAAGAGAGTGCCGTTATTTCCTTTTATCCTCACCCAAAAGAAGTCTTAAATCGTCCCGAAAAGCCAATGCAATATATTACACCAAATGCAGAAAAGGAACAACTATTAAAAGACATGGGAGTAGATAAGCTGTATTTAATTACTTTTGACAGAGATTTAGCGAATCTATCCCCCCAAGGATTTGTAGATCATTTTATTATTGGTCTAAATATTGTCCATCTTGTAGCAGGGTTTGATTTTTCATTTGGTCATAAAGGCGCTGGAAATATGAATAATATTAATTCATTCAGTAAGGGTAAATTTACTACGACGTCTATAGAACCGGTAAAATTAGATGGAGAAAAAGTGAGTTCGACAGAAATTCGCCATAGCTTATCGACAGGAAATGTTGAAAAGGTAAAAAAATTATTGGGACGTGCTTATGAGACGGAAGGAATAGTAATAGAAGGGGAAAAGCGTGGCCGCCAAATTGGATTTCCAACAGCAAATTTAAAAATTGATGATGAAAAACTTATCCCAAAACAAGGCGTCTATGCTGTTAGAGTTAAATACAATAAAAAGCTTTTTAAAGGGATGGCTAATTTAGGAGTGAAACCTACCTTTCATGAAAACGAAGTAACACCTTCTATCGAAATTCACATCTTTGATTTTAATGACGATTTATACAGTAAGAATATTACTGTTTTATGGGATCACTTTATAAGAGAAGAGAAGAAGTTTGCAGGTGTTGATGAGTTGATTAAACAGTTAAAACAAGATGAATATACCGTTCAAGAATATTTTCAATAATTTTATTGTATTTCTTGCAATTTGTCTTCAAACAAGGTACTCTATACTTTGTAGAACCTTCGCTTGGCAAAATGTTACTCCGACGTTTGCTGGGGGAATGGGGATATGCAAAGACATTATAGGAGGTGGGCCAAAAATGGCTATTTCAAAAGAACGTAAATTAGAAATTATTAATGAATTTAAAGTACATGAAAATGACACTGGATCACCAGAAGTTCAAATTGCAATACTAACAGATGAAATTAATAATTTAAACGAACATTTACGCATGCATAAAAAAGACCATCATTCACGTCGTGGTTTGTTGAAGATGGTTGGTAAACGTCGTAATTTATTAAATTATTTACGTAAAAATGACGTAACACGTTATCGTGAAGTTATTCAAAAACTCGGCTTACGTAGATAATGGAAGGAAGCAGGAGAAATCCTGCTTTTTTTTATAAAAATAATGCTGTCAACTAATTTTATACAATGCTGATAGAATAAATTAAACCTACATATTAAAAACTTGTAACTTAACCTATACTAAAGGCAAACGGATAAAATTTACAAGAGATATTATAATCGATAAAATATAGACTATAAGGGACTGAAAGGAGTACTAATATATATGTCGGATGAAAAACAAATATTCTCTACAACAATTAACGGCAGTAAGTTTACAGTCGAAGTAGGAGAATTAGCAAAGCAGGCAAATGGAGCTTGTATGATACATTACGGAGACACTTCTGTCTTAGCAACAGTAACCGCATCAAAAGAACCGAAGGATTTACCATTTTTTCCATTGACCGTAAACTATGAAGAACGACTTTATGCAGTAGGAAAAATACCGGGAGGGTTTATTAAACGAGAAGGAAGACCAAGTGAAAAAGCAATACTGTCTTCTCGTCTGATCGATCGACCAATTCGCCCACTTTTTCCTGATGGATTCAGAAATGAAGTTCAGGTAATTAGTACAGTTATGAGTGTTGATCAGGATTGTTCTTCAGAAATTGCAGCTATGATAGGTTCATCAATTGCATTATCAATTTCTGATATTCCATTTAGTGGACCAATTGCAGGTGTAAACATTGGACGAGTTGATGGTAAATTTATTATTAACCCCTCCATTGAAGAACAAGAAAAAAGTGATCTTGAATTAACAGTGGCTGGCACTAAAGATGCTATTAACATGGTTGAAGCTGGTGCGAATGAAATACCAGAAGATATTATTTTAGATGCAATCATGTTTGCACATGAAGAGATTATCCGTTTGGTGGAATTTCAAGAAGAGATCGTCGAAAAAGTAGGCGCTGAAAAATCTGAAATTAAGGTGTTTGAAATTGATTCACAAATCAAACAAGATGTCGTGAGCCAAGTTAAGGATAAGTTGGATGAAGCAATTCAAGTAAAAGAGAAACATGCTCGTGAAGATGCCATACAAGCTGTGAAAGAAGAAGCTTTAGCAATGTATGAAGACGAAGATGAAGAAACGATTAAGCATGTGAAGCTTACGTTAGATGAATTGTTAAAAGAAGAAGTAAGAAGATTAATTACAGAAGAAAAAGTTCGCCCTGATGGACGAAGAACAGACGAAATCCGCCCGCTTTCTTCAAGAGTTAATATTTTACCGAGAACGCATGGTTCTGGTTTATTTACACGAGGACAAACTCAAGTACTTAGTGTCTGCACACTTGGAGCGCTTGGTGATGTGCAGATTTTAGATGGTTTAGATTTAGAAGAGTCAAAACGATTTATGCACCATTATAATTTCCCACAATTCAGTGTAGGAGAGACCGGACCAATCAGAGGTCCAGGGCGTAGGGAAATCGGTCATGGAGCATTAGGTGAAAGAGCTTTAGAAAAAGTAATCCCAAGTGATGAAGCATTTCCATATACAATACGTCTGGTGTCTGAAGTATTAGAATCGAATGGTTCGTCTTCACAAGCAAGTATTTGTGCAAGTACATTAGCAATGATGGATGCAGGTGTACCAATTAAAGCGCCTGTAGCAGGTATAGCTATGGGATTAGTGAAAACTGGAGAACATTATTCTATTTTATCTGATATCCAAGGATTAGAAGACGCACTAGGTGATATGGACTTTAAAGTTGCTGGAACTGAAAAAGGTATTACCGCCATCCAAATGGATATAAAGATTGATGGATTATCAAAAGAAATTCTCAAAGAATCATTAGAGCAAGCTAAAATAGGGCGACTAAAGATTTTAGATTCGATGTTACAGACAATTAACAAGCCGAATGAAAAATTATCTGATTATGCGCCAAAAATAATTACCATGAAAATTAATCCAGACAAAATTAGAGATGTCATAGGTCCAAGTGGTAAGCAAATTAATCAAATCATTGAAGAAACTGGTGTTAAGATTGATATTGAGCAAGATGGTACCGTCTTTATCGCTTCAACAGACCAAGAAATGAATGAAAAAGCGAAGAAGATTATCGAGGATCTCGTTCGAGAAGTCGAAGTTGGTCAAATTTATTTAGGAACTGTAAAACGAATTGAAAAATTCGGAGCATTCGTCGAGTTATTTAAAGGCAAAGACGGACTCGTTCATATTTCTCAACTTCAAGATAAACGGACAAACAAAGTAGAAGACGTTGTTTCCATCGGAGATAAAATCATGGTTAAAGTAAAAGAAATTGATCAACAAGGAAGAGTCAACCTTTCTCGTAAAGATGTCCTCCAAGAGGAAAGAGAAAGTAAAGAAAAATTAAGTAAATAATTGTATGAAAAATAGAAGCTGGAAACCCAGTTTCTTTTTTAATTTTTTGAACGATTGATCTTAATTTTACTTGGTTATTACAGTTTGAAATTGAATGGAGTTTGGAGATTCATTTCCTTAGTTGATTTTCATGTACTTGTTTGCTCAATACAATTGTACAACTATATTCCGAGTTTTTTTCAAATTTGCATTGCATTTTAATTAAGTCGCAATTTATATTTTTCTGCATGACAGCTTTATCATGATGAAGGTTAAGATAAAAATCATTTTTCATTTAATCTGACTAACCTATATTGTTAAGTCATATACCATTCCCCTTGTTCATAAACTAGGACAAGGGGTGAAGAAATGAAAGAATTAAAATTTGAAAAATTGTATGCTGTTTTCACAATATTACTATTAGTAACTGTACTTACTGCAGATAAAAATGTTTTTTTCGTCTCAAAAACTAAAGGAGAAGTTTTAGTTGTTTCAAAAGAATCAAATGAGCTGCTCCAAGAAATTAAATTAAGTGCAAGCAAGTATAATGAGGAAGCCCAAGATGCGTATATTGATGACGTGTGGAAAAAGACTCCTGGCAGAAATGGGCGAACTGTTAATGTTGAGAAGTCATATGCAAATATGAAGAAAGAAGGGAAATTTGATTCTTCGCTGTTAGTTTTTGATTCGATAAAGCCATCTGTATCTTTAGAGGAATTGTCTGCGGCCCCAATATACCGAGGACACCCTGAAAAAGAGATGGTTGCATTTTTAATTAATATATCTTGGGGTACGGAACACATCCCAAGTATTCTTAAAACATTAAAAAAAGAGAACATAAAGGCAACGTTCTTTATTGAGGGAAAGTGGGCAAAAGAAAATAAAGATATTGTTAAAATGATTTATGAGCAAGATCATAGTATAGGAAATCATGCGTATAATCATCCAGATATGGCAAAAATGTCTTCTGAACAAATAAGAGAACAAATTGAAAGTACAAATGACATTATTGAAGCGATTATTGGGACAAAACCTAAATGGTTTGCGCCTCCTAGCGGTAGCTTTAATGATGAAGTAGTTAAAATTGCAGACGAGCTAGAAATGGAAACGATCCTTTGGACAGTCGATACGATTGATTGGAAGAATCCTTCCATTTCTGTTATGATTAACCGAGTTATGAAAAATATTCATCCAGGTGCAACGGTTTTAATGCATCCTACAGAGTCTGTTGCGCAAGGGCTATCCCCTCTAATAACCGAGATAAAACAAAAAGATTTAGAGATAGGAACAATTGAAAATTTATTAAGTGAAAATAGATAATAGATATGCAGGGGGAACTACCATGATTGAAACATATAGATGTCAAAACGGATTACGTGTTGTTTTAGAATCTGTTCCAACAGTTCGATCAGTAACGATTGGAATATGGGTATTAACCGGGTCAAGACAAGAAACAGAAATTGATAATGGGATATCCCATTTTTTAGAGCATATGCTTTTTAAAGGGACAAAAACTCGAACTGCTAAACAAATAGCTGAAGCCTTTGATTCAATAGGTGGTCAGGTGAATGCTTTTACTTCAAAAGAATACACATGTTTTTATGCACGTGTTTTAGATACATACAAAGAACATGCTTTAGAAGTATTAACTGATATGTTATTTAATTCTACTTTTTTAGAAGAAGAAATTGAAAGAGAAAAAAAGGTTGTTATGGAAGAAATAAAGATGTATGAAGATACTCCTGATGACCATGTACATGACTTACTCTCAGAAGCAGCTTATGGCGATCATCCGCTAGGGAAACCTATTATTGGGACAGAAGAACAGATCAATACTTTTACTAAACAGACATTAAATGAATATATGGAAAACTTTTATACACCCAATAATATTGTTGTTTCTGTTGCCGGGAATGTACAATCGGAATTTATTCATACAATTGAAGATTACTTTCGATCATTTAATCGTGTAGAAAAGAAAACTGTAATAGAAAAACCAATATTTAGAGCGAATAGAATGATAAAAAATAAAAAGACGGAACAGGCGCATCTGTGTATTGGCTATCCAAGCCTAGCGTTGAATGATTTGAATATTCCAGCCCTGTTAATTATAAACAGCATACTAGGTGGAGGAATGAGTTCACGATTATTCCAAGAAGTAAGAGAAAAGCATGGATTAGCGTATTCAGTTTTTTCCTATCTTCTCACTTATTCAGACAGTGGCATGTTAGCGATATATGCCGGGACAAATAAAGACCGTGTAGATCTTTTGCAAAAAACAATACATGAAATTGTTACAGATTTTGTCGAAAAAGGAATAACTGAAAAAGAATTTATGAATAGTAAGGAACAATTAAAAGGCAATATGATGTTAAGTTTAGAGAGCACTAATAGTAGAATGAGCCGGAATGGAAAAAATGAACTATTATTAGGGAGACAGAGAACTCTTGATGATATAATTGAAGAAATCGACCAAGTTGATCAACCAACGATTAATAAAGTGTTGCAAGATATCTTTCTAAAAGAATATGCACAATCAATCATCCTACCATAAATATATTTCTCCCTGTTTTATTGTATAAAAATACAGGAGGGAAGTGCAATGCGATTTAAAGATATTAGTGGGAAAGAGATTATAAGTATTAATACTGGAGAACGTCTTGGGGTATTGGGGCAAACAGATTTACAAATTAACACAAAAACTGGAAAGATAGAGTCATTTATTGTACCTACTTATAAATGGTTTGGATTAAAAAAAGAAGAAACGGAATCTATAATCACTTGGGAAATGATAAAAAAAATAGGTCAAGATATTATATTAATTGAATTTGAAGAATAATAGAAACGAGAACGTGAACCATTGTAAATCCGCATTGATGCAATAATTTTTGATCAATGCGGATTTTTTCTGTTTTATAGACTAAGTGAGGTATTAAATGAAAAGCGTATATGAGTTCATCGGTATAAGTACGTTCTAAAACGTCGGAACTCATACCCGCTTTTGCGAAAGATAAGATAGTATAAAACAAGTAATACCCAGCATTGGAAGATGTTCCTCTTATGTCTACGGTAATATTCAAATCTATTTCCATCGCTAGAGTTGTTTTGTATTTTTACAATTTATAAGACTAACTTCCAACCAGAGAAATAATAGTATAAAAAATCATATTTATTTGTGTTTATAGAAGGCATTTGTTAAATATTCGTTTCTTTATTATTTAATTCTTATCTAGGTAAAAAGCCAACATTTTAGTTAAATGGAACAGAACTATTTTAAAGAACATACATTGTTAAGGAATATTTAACACAGATAGATTGATTAAAGATGAAAGGTTTGATTTTTCCATGTCTTTAAAAGGTAAGAGAATCGGTTTTGGCTTAACAGGTTCCCATTGTACCTATGACGCTGTTTACCCACAATTAGGAAGGTTAATGGAAGAAGAAGCAGAAGTTATTCCAATTGTATCTTATACAGTGAGAAACACGGATACAAAGTTTGGAAAAGCGGAAGAACATATAGAAAGGATAGAATCAATTACAAATCGTCGGGTTATTTCAACCATACAAGAGGCAGAACCACTCGGTCCAAAAGAACCGCTTGATTGTATGGTAATTGCCCCTTTAACTGGTAATTCATTAAGTAAATTTGCGAATGCGCTTACAGACTCTCCCGTACTTATGGCTGCTAAAGCGACATTAAGAAACAGGAGATCAGTAGTACTTGGTGTTTCGACGAACGATGCGTTAGGTTTAAATGGTGTTAATTTAATGCGGTTAATGAATAGTAAATTAATATATTTCATTCCATTTGGTCAGGATAATCCATATAAAAAGCCAACTTCACTTGTAGCCCATATGGATTTATTAATCCCGACAGTACAAGAAGCTCTGGAGTATAAACAAATTCAACCCATTATTATTCCTTATTCGAATTAAAATATGTTAAAATAAACAGTAAAGTCTAATTTAGAGACTAAAATAAAAATGTTCACACGATTTGGAAGGAGTAATTAATTACATGACAAACGATAAGCAATATAATGTAGCGGTTGTTGGTGCTACAGGAGCGGTAGGACAAAAAATAATTCAATATTTAGAAGAAAAACCATTCCAGGTGAACAATATTAAATTATTATCATCTAAAAGATCAGCTGGAACAACAATTACATTTAATAATAAGGAAATTACAGTTGAAGAAGCAACTGCTGATAGTTTCAATGATATTGATATTGCATTTTTTTCAGCAGGTGGGGCTGTAACTGAACGTTTTGCTCCAGAAGCAGTGAAAAGCGGGGCAATTGTTATTGATAACACAAGTGCTTTTCGAATGGATGAGAATGTACCTTTAGTCGTACCTGAAGTAAACGAGAGTGATTTAAAAAATCATCAAGGAATTATTGCAAATCCAAATTGTTCAACCATTCAAATGGTAGCAGCTTTAAAACCTATTCAAGATGCATATGGATTACAAAGAATCATAGTATCTACTTACCAAGCTGTATCAGGAGCAGGATTAGATGCTCAAAATGAGTTAACAAACCAAACAAAACAATATTTAAATGATGAAGAAATGACTGCAGAAATTTTACCAGCGGGGTCAGATAAAAAACATTACCCAATTGCTTTTAATGCGTTACCTCAAATTGATGTATTCACTGATAATGGGTATACAAAAGAAGAATTAAAAATGATTAACGAGACGAAGAAAATTATGCATGAGCCTGAATTACCTGTAGCTGCTACATGTGTTAGACTTCCTGTTTTTACTTCACATTCTGAAAGTGTATATATTGAGACGAAAGAATCAAATGTCACAGTGGAAGAAATTAGAAAAACACTAGCTAATGGGAGTGGGATTATAGTAGAAGACGATCCATCTACACAAACATATCCTACACCTTTGAGCGCAGCCGATAAAAAAGAAGTGTTTGTCGGAAGAATTCGTAAAGATTTAGACAATAATAATGGGTTTCATCTATGGATCGTTTCTGATAATCTAGTAAAAGGTGCTGCGTGGAATACAGTTCAAATTGCACAAGCACTTGTTAAAAATGAGTTAGTTTAAAAAAATTATAAAGTTGAGGTATGATAAGAGAATGCGATTGCTTATTCAAAAATTTGGTGGAACGTCTGTACAAACAAAAGAAAATCGGGTACATGTGATTCAACAGATTAAACGTGCACTTGCAAAAGATTATAAACTAGTTGTAGTAGTTTCTGCGCTAGGTAGAAATCCAGACCCATATGCTACAGATACGCTTCTCAAAATGGTTGATCACCCAACAACTAATAATTCAAAACGGGAACTAGATATGCTGATGTCATGCGGTGAGACGATTGCTTCTGTGGTTTTATCTAATGAGTTACGTCAACATCAAGTTTCCGCAACAGCATTAAGTGGTGCTCAGGCTGGATTAATTACGAATGAGAATTACAATGAAGCTAAAATTAAACAGGTAAAACCTGATCGAATCAAGCATGAACTTAAAAACCATGACGTAGTTGTCGTTGCCGGATTTCAAGGTAGAACGGAATCGGGCGATATTACAACAATTGGCCGTGGTGGAAGTGATACGAGTGCAGCAGCATTTGGTGCGTCACTTCAGGCTGAATGTATAGAGATATTTACTGATGTAGAAGGTATTATGACAGCAGATCCGCGTGTTGTTGACTCAGCTCAACGGATTGATGTAGTCACATATACTGAAATCTGTAATTTAGCTTATCAAGGTGCTAAAGTTATTCATCCGAGAGCAGTGGAAATTGCGATGCAAGCAAAAATTCCACTTCGTATTCGGTCGACATATTCTAATAATGAAGGAACATTAATAACATCTTCTCGAGTTGATAAAATAGGCATAGATATTCCAGATCGATTAGTTACGGGTATTGCTCATATTGATTCGATTACTCAACTTAATGTAACTGTTAATGAAGATGATTTAGAAGCTCAAGCTACTATTTTTAAGACGATGGCAGAGGCAGATATCTCTGTAGATTTCATTAATATTTCACCAACAAATGCTATTTATACCGTGCCTTCAATAGTAGCGGATAAAGCGACATTACTATTGAAGGAGAAAGGTTTCGCAGTAAGTGTTAGAAATAATTGTGCTAAAGTCTCTGCAGTAGGAGCTGGAATGACAGGAATTCCAGGTGTTGCAGCCAAAATAGCGGATGCGCTAGTAAAAAATAGTGTACAGATTTTACAATCCGCCGATAGTCATACAACCATTTGGGTTCTTATTGATGAGAAGCACTTAAAATCAGCTATTAATGCATTGCATGAAGCTTTTGAGTTAAACAAAATAACAGAAAGAGAAAAAGAAACGACTCAATAGGCCTCATGGACGATTAGAAAAGGGTGAAATGACATGCATTTTGGTCATGTACTAACAGCAATGGTTACACCATTTACACAAGATAATCAAGTTGACTTTCCTACTATGACGAAACTTATCGAATATTTATTAGATAATGGTACAGAAGGATTAGTAGTGACAGGGACTACCGGGGAATCACCGACATTATCACCTGTAGAAATGGAAGAAATATACAAACGCGTCGTAGCTGTTGTTAATAAAAGAGTGCCTGTCTTAGCTGGAACAGGTTCAAATGATACAAATAGTTCAGTACAGCTTACGAAAAAAGCTACTGAATTAGGAGTTGACGGGATTATGCTCGTTGCTCCGTATTACAATCGGCCTAATCAAATTGGAATCTTTGAACATTTTAAAACGATTGCTGCCGAGACGGATCTTCCAATCATGCTTTACAATATACCAAGCAGATGTGGGGTTCATATCGAAGCTCAAACAATTGTACAGTTAAGTGAGATTAGCAATATTGTAGCGGTAAAAGAAGCAAGTGGTAATTTAGATCAGGTGTCAGAAATTATTACTAGTACGAAGGAAAATTTCTCCGTATATAGTGGAGACGATAGTTTAACATTGCCAATTCTTTCTGTCGGTGGTTCGGGTATTGTTTCAGTAGCCTCCCACATCATTGGAAATGAGCTGAATCAAATGGTGAAAACCTTTTTTTCAGGCAATGTTCGTAAATCAGCTGAAATTCATCAAAATATTTTGCCTATTATGAAAGGCTTATTCATGGCACCGTCCCCAGCTCCAACGAAGGCAGCTCTCAAATTTAAAGGATTGGATGTTGGATCGGTCAGATTACCGCTCGTAGATCTTTCACCTGAGGAGCAATTAGTTTTAAAAGAATTAATTATGTAGTTTGAATAAAAACCTAATCAAAGAATCTGTTCATTGGTTGATCATCCCGTATCCCTTCAAAAGTTATGGGAATGTAGAAACTATATGGCAGGTTCTTTTTTTCAATTAACTGGTTGCTTGAAAATACAACTATATACCGATATTTCATCATCGCATTTAATATAAACTGTGCAGTAATTACAATTTTGAATGAGCTGATTAACCGCTGCGGAAATATGTTTCGCTTTCACCACGGGCATAAGAGCGACATCTGTTAGAGCTGCGCTTACGCTTGCATTCACAGTGTCTCCTTTACCATGGGCGGCTGTTGAGCCTCCTTGTGCTACGCACTGCATAGTCTCATCTAGGCCTATGCTCCCATAGGAGTCTCCACATATTTCCGCCGCTAAGATGGTCACTGTTGACTGAATTTAGATAATGAAAACAACAAAAATACTTTATGTTATTCAATAAAATTTACATGCTAGCGTAAGAAAAATACAAAGACTCCTGCAGGATCAGCGACAGGGGAACACAGACTAAGTATGCCACGTCCTGGGGCAACGTCTGCACTAGTACATCCTGTACATCGGAAGAACCCTATAGCTTCTCGTTAACAAGAAGCTACAGAAGCAGATCGCCGTGCCTACGGTAAAGGAGACACAGTGAAAGCGAGTGTTAGCGTTGCTTGAACTGATGTCGCTTTTATGCCTGTGGTGAAAGCGAACTGTTCGAAGGCGTAAATCAACGGTGCAGTTACAAGGTTTACAAATTTTCACTTTGCACAGTTGACGTTTTTTGTGCAAAATAGTTCTATTATGATAAGGTTGTCAAGATACCAAATGGAGGTATTTTCGAGTTAATCCTCGTATCTGGATAAACTCACTATGTTGGTGCGAAAGTTTAGCCAAATAACATAAATTATTGGTTTAAAGCCTTCTTTTTAGCAATTTAGTATGAACTATTTTGTTTTGTTCATACTAAAATTAGTTAATAGAAGAAGGAGTTGAATAAACCATTGAATAAAGAACGAGATAATGAACAGGAAATAGACGAGGAAGAGATTTCACCTTCCGCTATCGTAGAAAAAATAAAAGAATTAGGGCAGACAAACGTACCTGCTATGCCTGAATCAAATATTCACGTGTTAACGATAATAGGACAAGTAGAGGGGCATATGCAATTACCGCCACAGAATAAGACGACAAAATATGAACATATCTTGCCTCAGCTTATTGCAATTGAACAAAACCCCAAAATTGAAGGGGTCGTCATTTTACTCAATACTGTTGGGGGAGATGTAGAAGCTGGATTAGCTTTATCAGAAATGATTGCTACTATGTCCAAGCCGACAGTATCGATCGTTTTAGGAGGAGGACATTCCATAGGGGTACCAATAGCTGTATCAGCAGATTATTCGTTCATCGCCTCCACCGCAACAATGACGATTCATCCAATTCGTTTAACTGGCCTTGTTATAGGTGTGCCACAAACATTTGAGTATTTGGATAAAATGCAAGATCGAGTTATTCAATTCGTTGTTAATCATTCGAATATTGCTGAAGAAGACTTTAAAGAATTAATGTTTGCAAAAGGTAATTTAACACGAGACATTGGAACGAATTTGGTTGGTATAGAAGCGGTAAAATATAATTTAATTGACGATGTTGGCGGAGTGAAAGATGCCATGCAGAAATTAAATGAATTAATTAACGAAATGAAGCAAAACAATCTTGAAAGTAGTGATTCCGAATGATTCATTATACACCTTTGGAAAGAGAAGAAATTTTTCCGTCGGATAAGGAGAATGTACAAATAGTGACGTATCAAGGGAAATCAATCTCTGTAAGAAAGAATGAGCATGGTGACTACCAAGTTTTACAATTGTTATCGACAGAACCGCAAGATTTCTTAGACGATACATTCATACCTGGTTCGATTCTTAAAAGAGAAAATATCACAGAAAATTAAGTTGACAATAAACGTTAATGATAGATTACTACGTTAAGAAATAATATGGTATACTAGAGGCGCAGCACAAGTACATACGACCCTTGCCTAAATGGCAGGGGTTTAATATTCATTATAATATCCACCTAAGTTTAGAGGTGAAAAAATGGCAAAGAAAAAGCGGAGAAATAAAAAGGGATTAGCTAAACAGCTTCAATACGAACTACTCGGACTTCTTTTTATCTTTTTATCCATATTTGGCAGTGGTGCTTCGATGATCAGCGAAGGATTTATTCCAACTAGTTTAGAAAATATATTTAGATTATTACTTGGCGTTTGGTATTTTATTGCTTCGATTATTCTACTAGTAATTGGAATAATTTTAGTAATTAAAAGAAGGTTTCCAACATTTTTCACTAAACGAAAAATAGGCTTTTTAATTTTACTTTTAGGCATTCTATTATTCACACATATACAGACGTTTGAAAAATTATTAATAGATCCTGCTAGTACATCTATTTTAAAAGCTACTTGGGATCATTTTATCGCTTTTATCAATGATAGGGGAGTAAGCAGTCAATTAGGAGGAGGTATAATTGGTGGAGTCCTTTTTGCTGCTAATTATTATCTTTTTTCGGCTGCAGGAGCCAAAATAGTTGCTGTTTTTTCTATTTTGATCGGCATCATTTTTATGACGAATCTATCAATTGGAAATTTTTATTTAAAAACTAGAGAAAAAATGTCTGATAGATGGAAAAAGCTCCAAGAGACTATAAAAAAGAAAAAACCAAAAAAAGAAGAAAGAACTGGAGCACCAACATCGTATGAAGCCGAACCGGAGCAAGAAGATGAAATAAAAGAACTGAAAAAACCAACCGAAGATCTTGATGTTCAGTTTTCCTATGATGAGACTAATAATGGACAACTTGCAATGCCAATGGAAGAAGAAATAGAGCCAGAGGAAGAGTTAAATGACTTAGATGTAACAGTAGTGGATCGGAATAATGAGAAAAATGATCATTATGTTTTACCATCGATTGAACTGTTGGCTGAACCTGTAAAACATAGTCAGCAACGAGAAAAATCTCAAATTCAAAAAACGGTTCATATTTTAGAACAAACATTCGAAAGTTTTGGTGTGAAAGCAAAAATCACGAAAGCCCATGTAGGGCCAGCCGTTACGAAGTATGAAGTATATCCGGAAGCGGGAGTAAAGGTAAGTAAGATATTAAGTTTACACGACGATCTAGCATTAGCTTTAGCAGCACAAGATATACGGATCGAAGCACCTATTCCAGGGAAATCTGCTGTAGGAATTGAAGTCCCGAATCAAGAAGTTGCACCAGTATCCTTACGTGAAGTGATGGATCTTTCTAGTAATCGAAATAAAAAGTTATTATTCGTTTTAGGAAGAGATATTTCAGGAGACACAGTTGAAGGTGAATTGAATAAAATGCCCCATCTCTTAATTGCCGGGGCAACTGGCAGTGGTAAAAGTGTTTGTATTAATGGAATAATTACTTCAATACTTATGCGTGCCAAACCGAATGAGGTAAAAATGATGATGATAGATCCTAAAAAAGTTGAGCTAAATGTGTATAATGGGATCCCTCATTTATTGACACCTGTAGTTACAGACCCTAAAAAAGCTTCAATGGCTCTAAAAAAAGTAGTTCAGGAAATGGAATACCGATATGAATTATTTTCTGAGTCTGGGACTAGAAATCTCGAAGGATATAATAACTATATTAAAAAACAAAATAATTTAACGGGGGATGATCATCCCTTACTACCGTATATCGTTGTATTGGTTGATGAATTGGCAGATCTCATGATGGTCGCTTCAAAAGATGTAGAAGATTCCATTACAAGATTAGCTCAAATGGCTAGGGCTGCTGGGATTCATTTAATTATTGCAACTCAAAGGCCTTCAGTTGATGTCATTACAGGGGTCATTAAAGCAAATATTCCATCGAGAATAGCTTTTAGCGTTTCTTCGCAAGTTGATTCACGGACCATTTTAGATATTGGCGGAGCGGAGAAATTATTAGGAAGAGGGGACATGCTCTATATTCCAGTTGGAAGGTCTAAACCTACTCGTGTCCAGGGAGCATTTCTTTCAGATGAAGAAGTAGAGCGAGTAGTGACTCACTGTATTAACGAACAAAAAGCATCTTATCAAGAAGATATGATTCCAGAAGAACAATCAGATGTTGTAGATGAAATAGAAGATGAATTATTTGATGATGCTGTACAATTAGTTTTAGAGATGCAAAGTGCAAGTGTTTCTATGTTACAACGAAGGTTTCGAATCGGATATACAAGAGCTGCTAGATTAATAGATGCGATGGAAGATAGAGGAATTGTCGGTCCATATGAAGGAAATAAACCTCGTGTAGTGTTAGTAGAACCAAAAGCGGAAGAATCCTCTTAATACATAAATATAGATTCTCAAATCCATTTTATCATGGTATATTAAATTGTAGCAGTATGACAAATATACATAAAATGTTATACTCTATTACAATGTTTTCCAGATGCTTGTAAAAGGGGGGCAAATTGTACTTTTAGTGAAAGTATTTATTAAATTGGAGGTATAGTGATGAAAAAAAGTAAATTCCTTTTACCATTACTAGTATTATTTGCTTTAGGTATGTTGTTAGTAGCGTGTGGTTCAAGTGATAAAAAGGAAACTAATTCAGGTACAAATAATGATGAAAATTCTGAAGATGCAACAGAAGAAGCAGGAGATTTTTCTGTTGCAATGGTAACTGACACTGGAGGAATCGATGACAAGTCTTTTAACCAATCTGCATGGGAAGGGTTAGAAGCATGGGGTGAAGAACATGGATTAGAAAAAGGTGCATCGGGATATGATTATGCACAATCAGAAGACGATAGTGACTACTTACCTAACTTTACTAGATTAGTAAAAAATGATTTTAATTTAGTCTTTGGAGTAGGATTCTTACTTGAAGATGCTGTTGCAGATATTGCAGAACAATATCCTGACAATTATTTTGCGATTGTAGATACTGTTGTCGAAGGTCCGAATATTGCAAGCATTACTTTTGCTGAGCATGAAGGTTCTTTTTTAGCAGGGGTGGCTGCAGCTATGAAAACAAAAACGAATAAACTTGGATTTTTAGGTGGGGTTGACTCAGACCTTATTAATAAATTTGAAGTAGGATTCGTTGCAGGAGCTAAATCAGTAAATCCAGACATCGAAGTTCAAATTCAATACGCGGAAGATTTTAACGCAGTAGATAAAGGAAAATTAATTGCATCAAATATGTATAATAGTGATATTGACATTATTTATCATGCTGCAGGAAACACAGGAAACGGAGTGTTCGCACAAGCGAAGGATATTAAACAAAATGATCCTGATCGCGAAATTTGGGTAATTGGTGTTGACCGTGACCAGTATGAAGAAGGATTAATTTCCGATAAATCGTCAAGTGTTACATTGACTTCAATGGTGAAACGTGTGGACATTTCTGTTCATGAAGTTACAAATGAAGCAATGGCAGGAAACTTCCCAGGTGGAGAAAATATCGTCTTTGGTTTAGAAGATGAAGGTATCTCAGTTGCTGACACGAATGAAGAAGCATTTACAGATGATATTAAATCTGCAGTAAGTGAATGGGAAGAAAAAATTAAAAATGGAGAAATCGAAGTACCAAAATCACGAGCAGAATTAGAAGAGTTTGAAAAAGGTTTAGAATAAAATATATTATGTGGCTGGGATATAAATAAAACGAGCAACTGAAAGGACGAACAATATGTTAGTTAAGCGTAGGAAATATACGTAGACTCCTATGGATAAAGCACGAGTCCGAAGATCCCTGTAGCGACCTAGAATGAGGAGCTACAGAAGCTAAGGCCGTGTCCGAGGAAAGCGAAGTATATTTCCGAAGCTGTCTTACATCGAGCATAGTTCGTCTTTTTTTTGATAAAATACGTTTGCCCCAGCTTCTTTTTCTTTAATTGAATTGATCTTTAATAGTAGGCAAGGGATGTGATAGAAAATGGAATACGTAATCGAAATGTTAAATATTCGTAAGGAATTCCCAGGTGTTGTCGCAAATGATAATATCACTCTTCAGGTAAAAAAAGGAGAGATCCATGCACTGTTAGGCGAAAATGGTGCAGGAAAATCAACACTTATGAATGTTCTCTTTGGCCTATATCAACCTGAAAAAGGCGAAATAAGAATAAAGGGCGAAAAGGTAGATATAACAAATCCTAATATTGCAAATGATTTAGGGATTGGTATGGTCCACCAACATTTTATGTTAGTTGAACCATTTACAGTAGCACAGAATATTATCCTCGGAAGTGAACCAACTAAATACGGAAAAATTAATCTACGAAAAGCAGAAAAAGAAGTACAAGAACTTTCCGATAAATACGGATTACGAGTTGATCCACGAGCTAAAATTCGTGATATTTCTGTTGGTATGCAGCAACGAGTGGAAATATTGAAAATGTTATATCGAGGTGCTGATGTACTTATTTTAGATGAACCAACTGCTGTTTTAACCCCACAAGAAATTAATGAACTCTTTGAAATTATACAATCATTAGTAGATGAAGGAAAATCAATTATTTTAATTACACATAAATTAAAGGAAATAATGAAAGCGTGTGATCGTTGTACCGTAATTAGAAAAGGAGTAGGAATTGGAACTGTTAATGTTGAAGAAACAACAGTAGATGAATTAGCTTCCCTTATGGTAGGACGATCGATTAGTTTTAAAACAGAGAAAGATGAAGCTACTCCAGGTAAAGTTGTGCTAAAAGTGGATGATCTTCATGTTAATGACAGTCGTAATGTACCGATTGTTAAAGGTTTAGACTTAGAAGTACGGGAAAATGAGATCGTTGGAATTGCCGGTATTGATGGAAATGGGCAAACAGAATTAATTGAAGCAATTGCAGGTTTGAAAAAGACCGAATCTGGTTCCATTTTATTGGGAGATACTCCAATCACTAATTTAAAACCTCGAGAAATCACTGAAAAAGGACTGGCACATATCCCACAAGACCGACAAAAATTTGGATTGATATTAGATTTTCCAGTCAGTGAAAATACTGTTTTACAAACATACTATCAACATCCCTACTCAAAGAAAAAGATGCTGCAATATGAGAATATAAATGAGTATGCAAAACGAATTGTAGAGGAATATGATGTTCGGACCCCATCCATTCATACGAAGACAAGTGCTTTATCTGGTGGAAATCAACAAAAAGTGATTATTGGACGTGAAGTCGATCGTTCTCCAGATTTACTTATAGCAGCTCAGCCGACGAGAGGGTTAGATGTTGGGGCAATTGAATTTATTCATCGAAAGCTAGTTGAAGAAAGAGATAAAGGACGAGCAGTATTATTATTATCCTTTGAATTAGATGAGATTTTAAATGTAAGTGATCGAATTGTAGTAATCTTTGACGGTAAAATAGTTGCTGATGTAAGACCTGAGGAAACAAATGAACAGGAATTAGGATTATTAATGGCTGGTAGTGAGCGTAAAAAGGTAGGTGGAACAGAGTGACGTCAAATAGATTATTTAATATTTTAGTTCCGCTGATTTCCGTTTTTATCGGTCTTTTAGCGGGCGCTATAATTATGTTGATATATGGTTATAACCCAATTAGTGGTTATGCTGCGCTCTGGAAAGGTGCATTTGGTGATCTGTATTTTTTTGGAGAAACAATGCGACAGGTTACTCCTTATATTTTAACAGGATTAGCTGTTGCATTTGCATTTAGAGCTGGACTTTTTAACATAGGAGCGGAAGGACAAGTAATTGCCGGTTGGTTAGCAGCAGTCTGGATTGGGACATCTATTGAGGCGCCTATGTATATTCACCTTCCTTTAGCAATGCTCGTTGCAGCTCTTGCAGGAGCGGCTATCGCTTTTATCCCTGGACTATTAAAAGCAAAGTTAGGCGTTCATGAAGTTATCGTTACGATCATGTTTAACTATATTGCTCTTTATAGTGCAAACTCTATTATTAGAAACGTTTTGACAGAACAAGCGGATAAAACCGAAAAGATTGCTGCCACAGCCTCACTATCTTCAGAATGGTTGGCAACATTTACTTCTTTTTCACGAATGCATTATGGTATTTTAATTGCATTATTTGCAGCATTTATTATGTGGTTTATAATTGATAAAACAACGATAGGATATGAGATCCGCTCAGTAGGTTTTAACAAACATGCATCGCAATATGCTGGGATGAATGTGAGTAAAAATATTATTTTAGCAATGGTAATCTCAGGTGCTTTTGCAGGGTTAGCTGGATCAATGGAAGGTTTAGGAACGTTCGGAAACATGTCTATTCAAGCTGGCTTTACAAATTTAGGTTTCGATGGAATTGCTGTCGCCTTATTGGGGGCTAATACAGCTATTGGTGTTATCTTAGCTGCTATATTATTTGGAGTCTTAAAAGTAGGGGCTTTAAATATGCCAACTGAAGCCGGTGTGCCAAGTGAACTGGTTGATGTCATTATTGCTTTTATTATCTTTTTCGTAGCATCCAGTTATATGATCAGATGGATCATACTTCGTTTTAAGAAGGGGGATAATTAGATGGTTGACTTACTGCAATCAATTATACCACCGGCTCTATTTTTTTCAGCACCTTTAATTTTTACAGCTTTAGGTGGTGTTTTTAGTGAGCGGTCAGGTGTTGTAAATATTGGACTAGAGGGTCTTATGGTAATGGGTGCTTTCGTAGGGATTGTATTCAATTTAACGTTTGCTGATGTATTAGGTTCTTGGACTCCATGGATCTCCATTATAGTTGCAATGCTTGTTTCAGGTGTGTTTGCAATCATTCATGCAGTTGCTACGGTAACATTACGTGCAGATCATGTGGTGAGTGGGATTGCAATTAACTTTTTGGCACTTGGATTGGGTGTCTTTTTAACGAAGGAATGGTATCAAAAAGGTCAAACGGATATGGTTTCTAGACCTTTTTACACAACAAATATTCCATTCTTATCCGATATCCCGATAATAGGTCCAATTTTCTTCAAAGGTATTTATTTAACTTCTTATTTAGCGATTATATTAGCAGTTGTAGCTTGGTACGTACTTTATAAAACTCCATTCGGTTTACGCCTTCGTGCGGTTGGTGAGCACCCAATGGCTGCAGATACGAATGGAATTAATGTGTATCGTATGAGATATATTGCTGTAATTATTTCAGGTTTAATGGGAGGATTAGGCGGTTCTGTTTTTGCACTTACAATCGCTTTAAACTTTTCTCAATCCACCATAGTAGGACAAGGGTTTATGTCTTTAGCTGCTGTTATCTTCGGAAAATGGCATCCTTTAGGCGCAATGGGGGCAGCTCTTTTCTTTGGTTTTGCTCAAAGTTTAAGTGTTATAAGTTCAGGAATACCATTATTGGCTAATGTACCACAAGTCTTTTTATTGATTGCTCCATATGTTTTGACAATCTTGGCGTTAGCAGGATTTATTGGTAGAGCTGAAGCACCTCGTGCTTTAGGAGACCCTTATATTAAAGGTACAAGATAATTATATAAAATGCATGTTATGCTACTATGAACTTTCTTAGTAGCATTTATTTTTGTATAAAATAGTAGTAAATATGTTACATTAAGGGTATTCTCAAAACATAAGGAAAGGAGAGTATTTAATTATGGATTTAAATGAAAAAGTAATATATAAAAACAATATTCATTTTCATACTTTACCTACGCAAAAATTTAAAACAGTTACAATTGTTGTTAAATGTATGGCTAAATTAGATCGTCAGACCATTACAAAGCGTGCGCTTTTGCCATTCATATTACAGCAAGGTACGAAAAACTATCCATCTGAAAAAAAGTTGATGATGAAATTAGACGAACTGTATGGTGCTGTATTGTCTATTGACGGAGCAAAAAAAGGGAACAATCATATCATTAGCTTCCGTTTAGATGTTGCGAATGAAAACTATATTAGTAATGAATCTCAAGTAATGGAAGAAGCTCTTCAACTTCTAAAAGAAATAATTTTTAATCCTCGGACAGAGGCAAATGCGTTTCAAAATAAAATAGTAGAACGGGAAAAATTAACGCTAAAGAATAAGATTCAATCTATTTACGACGACAAACTTGCCTATGCAAATATGCGCCTTATCGATGAAATGTGTAAGAACGAACTTTACCACATACATACAAATGGATATGTTGATGATTTGCCTGATTTAAACGGTGAAAAAATGTATGAATATTATCAGACTATGCTTAAAGAGGATCGAATGGACATATATATTGTTGGTGATTTTAATAAGGAATTAATGCAAGATAAACTTACCGATATATTTGTTCGAGAAATTTCTACTATAGACGATAAAATAGTCGATGACTCTAAAGAAATAGTTAATAATAAAGAAATAATTGAGACCCAGCCCATTCAACAGGCGAAACTTCATATTGGCTATCGGACGAATTGTACATATCAGGATGAAAATTATTTTGCTTTACAAGTATTTAATGGACTTTTCGGAGGTTTCCCAAGTTCCAAACTTTTTATTAACGTACGAGAAAAAAATAGTTTAGCCTATTATGCATCTTCAAGGATTGAAAGTCATAAAGGACTACTTCTTGTATTTAGTGGGATCGAAGCAGAAAACTTTGAAAAAGCTCGAAGTATCATTGAAGAACAAATGAATGAAATGAAGCTAGGTGCTTTTTCTGAATCTGAAATAGAAGAAATAAAAAGCTTGATCATTAGTGAAATACAAGAAACTTTGGATCACCCCCAAGGAACGATTGAATTATTGTATCAGCAAGTTGTTGGTAATAAATCATTGTCTCCGACTCAATTTATTGAAAATATTAATAAAGTGTCAAAAAGCCAGATTGAACAGGTCGCAAAAGGCATTGAGTTAGATACCGTATATTTATTAACAAATCAAGGTGGTGAAAAGATTTGAATAAGCTCTCTTATAAAACAATAAAAGAAACGATATACGAAGAGAAGTTACCTAACGGTTTACAAGTTTTTCTACTGCCTAAACAAGATGTAGCAAAAACGTATGGTATCTTCATGACTAATTATGGCTCCATTGATCGAACGTTCATCCCAATTCAAACAGAAGAAGAAGTAACTGTACCCGATGGGGTCGCTCATTTTTTAGAACATAAGTTATTCGAAAAAGAAGATCGAGACGTGTTTACTGATTTTCTCAAACAAGGTGCCTCTCCAAATGCCTATACATCTTTTACAAAAACAGCTTATCTATTTTCGGCGACTAAAATGGTAGAAGAAAATGTGACAACATTACTTGATTTTGTGCAAAGCCCTTTCTTTTCAAATGAATCGGTGGAAAAAGAGAAAGGTATCATTGCACAAGAAATTAAGATGTACGATGATCAACCTGACTGGCAATCGTTTATGGGGACAATTAAAAATATGTTTAAAAACAACCCGGTGAATATTGATATTGCCGGAACTGTTTCATCGATAAACACCATAACAAAAGATGACCTATATACTTGTTATAATACTTTCTATCATCCCTCCAACATGGTGTTATTTGTAATTGGTAATTTTGATTATACAAAGTTATTTAATATGATTAAGAAAAATCAAAACGATAAAAATTTTCCACCAATATCAATTATAAAACGTGAGGTACCAGATGAGCCTGTAAGTGTATTTAAAAAAGAAAGTGTGATTAATTTACCTGTTTCTATTCCAAAAGTAACGATAGGAATTAAAGAATTTAATAAACAATTAAGCGATGAAAACTTTTTAAAACGGGAAACATTTCAGGGTATGTTGTTAGATTATTTCTTTTCACCTAGCGGGACTTTTTATGAGCAATTATACGAAGAAAATTTAATTGATGATAGTTTTGAATATAGTACAACCGTTGAGGAAACATTCAGCTTTTCACTAATTAGCAGTAATACGGAACATCCTAACGAATTTGCAAATCGAGTGAAACATTTATTATTAAGCACAAATGGCTTGACAATTAGTGAAGTGGAATTTTCTGTTATGAAAAAGAAGCGAATTGGACAATTGTTAAGATCAATGAATTCTTTGGAGTTTATTGCAAATCAATATATTAATTATTATTTTTCAGAAAATGATTTTTTTAAACAATTCTCTTTTATTCAAGATTTAAATGTACAGGAATTGAATGCTTTTTTAGCGAAATGGATCGATGAGGAACGTTTAACTGTCTGTAAAATTGAAAATGAAGCATAAGGTGAGTATATGAATAGAAAGAAAAATGTATTAGTCTTAGGGGCAAGCGGGGATATTGGAAGTACTATATGTAAACAGTTAGCCGAAGAGGGGTATTCTTTAATTCTCCATTATCACCAAAACAAAATGTCAATTAACGCATTAATAAATCAGTTACCTGAAGAGGTAATTTTACAGACTGTTCAAGCTGATTTGCGAAACGGTGAAGAAGTACGTCAGCTTTGCAGTAATATTTTTTATTCAATCGATGCCATTATTTATGTGAGTGGAACAGCACATTTCGGGTTGTTTCAGGATGTCTCAGAGAATGTGATGGATGAAATGCTTTCACTACATGTTAAATCTCCTTGGTTAGTTGTTCAACATTTTTTACCTGACATGATTAAAAATAAACAAGGTAAAATAATTTTTATCACTTCTATTTGGGGAGATGTAGGAGCAAGTAATGAGGTTATTTATTCCTCTGTTAAAGGCGCACAAAACAGCTTTGTCCGCGCTTTAGCAAAGGAAGTTGGACCTAGCGGTATCTCTGTAAACGCTGTAAGTCCTGGATTTATTGATACGAAAATGAACGACCATCTTTTAAATGAAGAAAAGGAGGACCTGATTGCTCATATACCATTAAATCGAGTAGGCTTAACAAGTGATGTTGCACATACGGTAAGCTTCTTAATGGACGATCGCTCGAATTATGTTCAAGGAGAAATTATCAATATTACAGGTGGTTGGTGATGAAAAACAGACCAAAAACTCCAATTAGATCATGCATAATAAATGATTGTATGATAAATACTAAACGTAAAAATAAGGAGGTTATACAATGTCTGTTTTAGATAATTTCTCAACTTGGAAAGAATTCTTAGCAAATAAAATAGATCAAGCAAAAGATCATGGAATGAGTAACCAGTCAATTACAAACGTTGCACAACATGTAGGTGATTATTTAAGTCAACATGTTGAGCCAGAGAATAAGGAAGAAAGAGTATTACAGGAGCTTTGGAATGCAGCTTCACCAGAGGAACAAAAAGCACTTGCAAGTACTATGATCAAATTAGTACAAAAACAATAATTAGATTAAATAAAAAGAAGCTAGGTTTAATTAGCTTCTTTTTATTTATACTTGGCCCGCTCATAAGCATCGACCGGAGGTTAATCACTAGTTTCTATCTGTATACATACTGACGGTTGTTTTGAGTTATGAAATTGATTCGTTAGCATATAGATTAAATTAGTATTAATATCTCATTAAAAAGACGGATTATATTGCAATTAGGGATATGATTAGGTAAAATTAGGAGGACGTGAATATGAAGAAAAGAGGATATTGTAATGGATAAAACAGAATGGTATTTTGAGTATGAGTTACAATATAATCGACCTGGTTTATTAGGAGATATATCTTCTTTATTAGGCATGCTATCAATTAATATTATTATGATTAATGGTATAGAAAACTCTAGAAGAGGTATGTTATTGCTATCTCAACATGATGAACATATTGAACGTCTAAAAACGATTTTAGAACAAGTTGATACAATTAAGATAACGAAGCTTAGAAAACCTAAGTTGCGTGATAGATTGGCTGTAAGACACGGGAAATACATCCATAGAGACGCAGAAGACCGAAAAACAGTACGCTTCGTTCGCGAGGAATTTGGATTATTAGTTGATTTTATGTCAGAACTTTTTACGAGTAAAGGACATAAATTAATCGGGGTGCGTGGCATGCCTCGGGTAGGAAAAACAGAATCAATCGTTGCAGGAAGTGTGAGTGCTAATAAAAAATGGTTATTTGTATCGAGTACATTATTAAAGCAAACTGTACGTAATCAGTTAATTGAAGGAGAATATGGGGAAGATTACATATATATTATTGATGGAGTAGTTTCCCAGCAAAGAGCTAGTGAACAGCACTGGCAATTAATTAGAGAAATTATGCAGCTACCGGCAACAAAAGTTGTGGAGCATCCGGATATATTTATTCAAACAACTCAATATACAATCGATGATTTTGATTATATTATTGAGATTCGACGTGATGAGAATGAAGAGATTACCTACGAATCGATAGACAACCAAAATGGCCCTCATGCAGGCTTTTCAATGTTTGAATTTTAAAATGGATGGTGTTAAATAATGGGAATTGGAGAAATACTTAAAGAATCGAGGGTGGAAAATAATTTATCTCTTGATGATATTCAAGAAATTACTAAAATTCAAAAGAGATATTTAGTAGCAATTGAAAATGATGATTATCATGCTTTGCCTGGACGTTTTTACGCTCGTGCCTTTATTAAAGAATACGCTCAGGCTGTAGGCTTGGACCCTAATGAATTACTACAGGAATTCGATGAAGGTAAAATTCAAACGGAAGAAGAACAAACTGTTCAATATACTAGGATGGAGAGATCTAGGCGTACCAGGCCGTCAAAAGGCGGTACTTCAATTTTTTCTCTTCTGCCTTCCGTTATCGTTATTATATTAGTTATAGGTATTATTTTTGTTGCATGGACGCTATACCAAAAAACTTTATTGAATTCAGATGATAAAGTAGAAGATCATCAGGAGAATGATGAAATTATCCGTAGTGTAGATGAACCGGACGCAGAAGATGGTGCGGATGAAGAAGATCAGGTTAATCAGGAAAATGATAAGGATACGGAAAATGAACAACCAAATGACTCATCTAGTTTTACAGTAGTAGAAACGGGAACAGGAAACTCTCCAGTATCCGAACTTGATTTTACTTATTCGGGTGAACAAGTTGAAGTGACTTTTGATGTTACTGACTCGGTTTATGTTGACGTAAAAGGAGCTAGTGATACAACTTATTTAGCAGTTACGTTAGATCCAAGTGTTGAAGGCGAGACAATTGATGTTTCAAATGAAGAAAGAATTTTCTTTAATATCGGAAATACAACAGGACTAACAATTAATATAAATGGAGTACCATTAGAATATCCAATTGACGCACAAGAGAAAGTTCATCAAAAATTATGGATCAACTTAAAACATAATGAATAACCTAATCGCCCCTCTAGTCGATATGAGGGGCTTTTTTCAGCTAGGACAACTTTATTTAGAGTAGGATCTTTTTTAAAAGGGTATTATTTTATAAAGACTTTTTGTAGAAAGGTGATTGAAGTAATGAATATACCAAACAAAATAACATTATCACGAATTTGTTTAATCCCAATTTTTATTATTATACTTAGTGTAGATTTTAACTGGGGAGAATGGTCAATTGGAACAACCTCTTTACCTGTTTCCCATTTCGTAGCAGCATTAATATTTTTAGTTGCATCTTTAACAGATTGGCTTGATGGATATTATGCTAGAAAATATCATTTAGTGACAAATATGGGTAAATTTTTAGACCCTTTAGCAGATAAATTACTTGTATCCGCTGCATATATCTTATTGGTTGAATTAGATTTAGCTGCTGCATGGATTGTAATATTAATTATTAGTCGAGAATTTGCAGTAACTGGTTTAAGGTTAGTTGCAGCTGGAGAAGGGGTAGTTTTAGCTGCAAGTAATATGGGTAAGTTAAAAACCGTATCGCAAATAAGCTCGATTGCATTTTTATTACTACATAATTATCCATTTTCTTATCTAGCTATCCCGTTTGATACAATCCTCCTATATATTGCATTGATTTTGACGACTTGGTCTGGAATTGAATATTTTATTAAAAATTGGCATGTAATGAGGGATTCAAAATGAAAAAAACATTAAATACTGAGATTATTGCAGTCGGAACAGAATTACTACTTGGACAAATCGCAAATACGAATGCGCAGTGGGTATCTGAGCAGCTTGCAGCGAGTGGAATTAATACGTTTTACCATACAGTCGTTGGAGATAATTTAGATAGAATTACAACTATTTTTAAACAGGCAAAAAAACGCTCGAATGTCGTCATAATTACTGGTGGATTAGGTCCTACAGAAGATGATTTATCGCGTGAAGCTTTTCAAAAAATAAGTGACATTCCAATCGTTGAAGAGCCTGAAGCACTGAGAAAAATTGAACAATTTTATGAACAGCAACAAACGACCATGACACCTAATAATAAAAGGCAAGCCAGAGTATTTAAAGATTCAACAGTATTAACGAATAAAGTTGGAATGGCTCCGGGAAATATTGTTGATTATGACGATGTAACGTGGATTTTTCTCCCTGGAGTTCCAAGAGAAATGAAACAATTGTTTTTGGATGGCGTTCTTCCTTTTTTAAAAGAGAGAAATGGAGAGATGATTCTACAATCCATGGTACTAAAATTTACCGGAATTGGGGAATCAGCTCTTGAACATAAATTAAGTAAAATAATTGCGACACAACAAAATCCTACAATAGCACCGCTTGCTCAACAAGATGGAGTAACCATTCGTTTAACGGCTAAAGCTGTAACTCATGACGAAGCGAATGAATTATTAGAACGAACAAAAACAACTATTTTAAAAGAAGTTGGCAATTATTTCTTTGGAATTAACGAGGAACGATTAGAAGAAATGATTTTCTCATTACTTCAATCACAGCATAAACGTATAGCTGCAGCCGAAAGTTTAACAGGTGGATTATTTGCCGATCGTTTCGTTTCTTTAAATGGTGCTTCAACTATATTTGCTGGAGGAATTGTATGTTACGATCCTGAGGTAAAGCGTAATGTTTTGAAAGTGTCTGATCAAACGCTTCAGGAATATGGCACGGTAAGTGAAGAATGTGCAAGTGAGTTAGCTAAAAACGCTTCGGAAATTTTAAATGCAGATATAGGAATTAGTTTTACGGGTGTAGCTGGCCCGCTTAAGGCTGAAGGTAAACAAGTCGGTACTGTATATATTAGTATTTATGATAAAGAAGGATATGAGCATGTAGAGAAATGTTATTTTCAAGGGGATCGAAATCAAATCCGTAATCGAACAGTATTAAAAGGATTAGAAATTTTGTTTAATTACTTAAAATAGTATTTTTACTACATATTTTTGATAGATTTTAGAAATTTCATAACGTTATAATATTACATTAATGAATTTTCAAGTAGATTTAGGAGCAAAAAACCTAGAACGTGCATTCGCATATTATTTGTATATTAATAGAAAAAAAGGTATGATATATATAGTTAATTAGGGGAGGTAAACGTATTGAGCGATAAACAAAAAGCATTAGATGAAGCGTTACGAAAAATTGAAAAACAATTTGGAAAAGGTTCTGTTATGAAACTAGGTGAAGATGCAGAACGTAAAATAGATACAATCCCAAGTGGATCTTTAGCACTTGATGTGGCATTAGGAATTGGAGGCTACCCGAAAGGTCGTGTTATTGAGATATACGGGCCTGAATCATCAGGTAAAACAACCGTCGCTCTACATGCAATTGCAGAAGCACAAAAAATGGGTGGCCAAGCGGCATTCATTGATGCAGAACATGCCCTTGATCCAAATTATGCAAGAGCACTTGGAGTAAATATTGATGAGTTATTACTTTCTCAGCCAGATACTGGTGAACAAGCACTGGAGATTGCGGAAGCTCTCGTACGAAGCGGTGCGATCGATATTATTGTTGTTGACTCCGTCGCAGCATTAGTACCAAGTGCTGAAATTGAAGGCGAAATGGGTGATGCGCATGTTGGATTGCAAGCTCGATTAATGTCTCAGGCATTACGTAAACTGTCCGGTGCGATTAATAAGTCGAAAACAATTGCGATTTTTATTAACCAGATTCGTGAAAAAGTTGGAGTAATGTTTGGTAATCCAGAAACAACACCTGGAGGACGAGCGCTCAAATTCTATTCATCTGTAAGACTAGAAGTGCGACGTGCCGAAACGCTAAAACAAGGAACTGAAATGGTTGGAAATAAAACAAGAATTAAAGTTGTGAAAAATAAGGTCGCACCTCCATTTAAACAGGCAATGGTAGATATTATGTACGGAGAAGGAATTTCACGTGAAGGTGAAATATTAGATATCGGTGCCGAGCTTGATGTTGTTGAAAAAAGTGGTGCTTGGTATTCTTACAACGGTGAAAGATTAGGACAAGGAAGAGAAAATGCAAAACAATTCTTACTTGAAAATGAAGCAATGGCAGAAGAAATTCATCAAGCTATCCGTGATCATTACCAATTAGATGAAACACCTGAATCCGCTGATTTTCCCACTGAATTGATTGAAGAAGAAACTGAGATTTAACTTGAATAACCTTTACTTTTCATTGTTTCAATGAGAGTAAGGGTTTTTTTAATTTAATAATAGAAAAACCTTTCTATTGACAATGATTATTGGTACAATTAAAATTAAGTTGTATAATTTTATAATTTCAGTTATACAATTTAAACCTTATTGATATGGTATATGCCGACAATAATGAATTTAACAATTTCATAGCAATAGGAGGTGAAGAACGTGGACAATCCTATACTCATCTCCATTTTGCTCGCCCTAGTCCTAATCGTCGGTATTGTTGTTGGTTATCTGATTCGTAAATCAATTGCAGAAGCTAAAATTTCGAGTGCAGAAAATTTAGCAAAACAAATTGTTGATGAAGCACGTCGGAATGCAGATGCTGCTAAAAAAGAAGCACTGCTTGAAGCAAAAGAAGAAAGTCATGTATTTCGTCAGCAAGCTGAGGAAGAATTACGTGAACGTCGTTTAGAGATTCAAAAACAGGAAGATCGTTTAATCCAAAAAGAAGAAATTCTAGACAAGAAAAGTGTAACGTTTGATAAGCGTGAACTTTCTTTAGAAAAAAGAGAGCAAAATCTAGCAGAAAAACAACAACAAATTGAAGAAATGGAAAGCAAAGTGGAAGCTGTACTAGTTAAGCAACAAACGGAGCTTGAACGCATTTCTGGATATACAAATGACCAAGCAAAACAAGTTATTTTAACGCGTGTAGAAAATGATTTAAAACAGGAAACAGCAATAATGATCAAGGAGGCGGAAAATCGCACTAAAGAAGAAGCAGATAAAAAAGCAAAACATTTATTATCACTCGCTTTACAACGATGTGCCGCAGATCATGTAGCTGAAACTACTGTATCGGTAATAAACTTGCCAAACGATGAAATGAAAGGTCGAATTATCGGACGCGAAGGTCGAAACATTCGGACCCTTGAAACATTAACTGGGATAGATTTAATTATCGATGATACACCAGAAGCCGTTATTTTATCAGGATTTGATCCGATCAGACGCGAAATTGCACGTCTTGCATTAGAAAAGTTAGTTCAGGATGGTAGAATTCATCCTGCACGAATTGAAGAAATGGTCGATAAAGCAAGACGTGAAGTGGATGAACATATCCGGGAGATCGGAGAAGAAACAACTTTTGAAGTTGGTGTACATGGTTTACACCCAGATCTGATTAAAATACTTGGCCGATTAAAATATCGTACTAGCTATGGTCAAAATGTGTTGAAGCATTCGATGGAAGTTGCCTACCTAACCGGACTGCTTGCAGCCGAATTAGGTGAGGACGAAGTGCTAGCTAGAAGGGCAGGTTTACTCCACGACATTGGAAAAGCAATTGACCATGAAGTGGAAGGTAGTCACGTTGAAATAGGTAAGGAATTAGCGATAAAGTATAAAGAGAACCCTGTCGTGATTAATGCAATTGCTTCCCATCATGGGGACGAAGAAGCAACTTCCGTTATCTCAGTTCTAGTTGCAGCAGCAGATGCATTGTCAGCTGCAAGACCGGGAGCCAGAAGCGAGACCCTTGAGAACTATATTAAGCGCTTGGAAAAATTAGAGGAAATTTCTGATTCCTTTACTGGCGTTGAAAAGTCATATGCAATTCAAGCTGGTCGTGAAATACGTATTATGGTTAAACCAGATGAAATTGATGATGCAGCGGCAACGCATATTGCAAGAAACATCCGAAAACGTATAGAGGGAGAATTGGAATTCCCAGGTCATATTAAAGTGACAGTTATTCGAGAAACAAGAGCTGTGGAATATGCAAAGTAAGAGCGATAGGTAAAAGCTAATTGAATAGAAAGATATTAAAAAGCGGTAGAAATGCCGCTTTTTTTTATACATTTTGATAATAATATAAAAATAATGTACTCAACTTTCTCAGCATTAAATAGATAAATAAACCTTGGTAGTATTAAGAAGTTTAGAGATTCACTTCCTTAGTTGTATTTTCAATTACCTGGTACTTGAAAATACAGCTATATTCCAAGATATTTTATCGTCGCATTTGATGTAAACTGTATAGTAATTTTAGAAAGTAATCACCTTAATGCTACGGAAATACACTCCGCTTTCCACGGGCGGCTGATGAGCCTTCCTTGTGCTACGCACTGCGTTGTCTCACCTAGTCCTTTCCTCCCGTAGGAGTCTCCGTGTATTTCCTTCGCTGGGCGTGCTTGGTAAACAACTCTGCACATTTTGATACTACTATCACAATGGTTGATTGATGCCGGAGGGCAGTCGACTCCTGGGACTGTAGCTCCGCTTTCGTCCCACCGAAAACATTTGTGGAAAAAGCAAATGGTTCTCGATGGGACGAACGATAGTGGCAGTCCCACGAGTCTGAAGACCCCACAGCTGTAATTAATAATGGCTGACTAAGATCGTCCTTTGCGGACAACGTCGGCATACCCCTTGTCGGGGCAAGGAGCCTGAAGCCGTGCCTACGGTAAAGGAGACACAGTAAAAGCGAGTGTTAGCGTAGCTTGAACTAATGTCGCTCTTATACCTGTGGTGAAAGCGAACTGTCCGAAGGCGGAAATCAACGGTGCTGTTACAAGGTTTACAAATTTTCACTATTGCATAGTTTACGTTTTTTGTGCAAAACAGTTTAATCATGATAAGGTTTTCAAGATATCAACTGGAAGCATTTTGAGTTAATCCACGTATCCGTTTAAACTCACTTTGTTGGTGCGAAAGTTGTGTAATGTATGAATGAGTAAGGAGCTTAAAAGTATAATGAATATTTTATTTATTGGTGACATTGTAGGTTCTCCAGGCAGGGATATGCTCTCAAGTTATTTACCACGTCTAAAAGATAAATACCGACCTATCATTACCGTTGTAAATGGTGAAAACGCTGCAGCAGGAAAAGGAATAACAGAAAAAATTTATAAAGAATTTATGAATTTAGGTGTCCAAGCAATTACTTTGGGAAACCATACTTGGAATAAAAAAGAAATTATTGATTTTATAGACGATGCAAATTATTTAATTCGTCCAGCAAATTTTCCTGAAAATAACCCTGGAAAAGGGATTGTCTTCGTAAAAAGTAATCAGTTAGAGATTGCTATCATTAATTTACAAGGTAGAACATTTTTGGATCCACATGATGATCCATTTAAAAAAGCGGATGAATTAATCCGCATTGCAAAAAAGCGCACAAATATTATTTTTATTGATTTTCATGCAGAAGCTACAAGTGAGAAACAAGCGTTTGGATGGTATGTGGATGGTCGTGTTAGTGCAGTTGTTGGAACACATACACATACACAAACTGCTGATGAACGTATATTACCTGAAGGAACAGCATATATAACTGATGTGGGAATGACAGGACCGTATGATGGTATTTTAGGAGTGGAAAAAGAATCGGTTATTAATCGATTTTTATCAAATATGCCTACCCGATTTGAAGTCGATAAAAAAGGTAGAAATCAATTAAACGGATGTGTTATTTCAATTGATCAAACTTCTGGTAAAGCGATCGATATAAAACGGATACTTATAAATGAAGATCATCCTTTTTATGGATGATGTAATCTTTGTTCTCTTCAATTCCTTATTTTAAAAGAAAAACCTAAAAGAACAGTTGTAATTTATGGTAATTCATGCATAATTAAGTAATAAGGTATCATTTCTTAGAATATAGTAGCAATAAATCTATATTAGTTAATGGAGGAGGTACTAAGTAATGGACGTTTTAAAAGTTTCAGCAAAGTCAAATCCGAATTCAGTAGCAGGAGCATTAGCAAATGTATTAAGAGAAAATGGTACAGCGGAATTACAAGCAATAGGTGCAGGGGCTTTAAACCAGGCAATTAAAGCTGTGGCAATTGCTAGAGGATTTGTCGCACCAAGCGGAGTTGATTTAATTTGCATTCCTGCATTTACAGACATATTAATTGATAGTGAAGAGAGAACTGCAATTAAGTTGATTGTAGAGCCGCGTTAGAATCATTTAATTCATAAAAAGATAATGAGAGAAAGCTACCTTATTTTTATATAATGAGGTAGTTTTTAGTTTGTTCAAACTTCAGTCATACATAATGATATAAAAAAAGGAATCTGATAACATCATTCGTTGTGTAATTATCGTAAAGATTATATACTAGTTAGATGAATATATGTTTTTACGAATAAGGAAGGAGCTAAATAATGAACGAGCAACAACGTAAAGAGCAAGCGCAAATTAAGCAGGATTTGTCCATGGACAGAAAATCCACTAAGGACAAACCATTATCCGAAAAAACAACAGAAGACTTTGCTCATTATTTTCAAACAACGTATACTCCACCAGATATAAAAAAAGCACGTAAACGAGGACGAGATAAAATAGAAGTCCATTATGATTTTGAAATATCGGATAATCTCCGTCAAATAGGAGAAGGTAAGAAGTTTCTTATTCGAACATATGGATGCCAGATGAACGAACATGATACAGAAGTAATGGCTGGTATCTTAACGGAGATGGGTTATGAGCCTACAGAAAGAGCAGAAGATTCGGATATTATTTTATTGAATACTTGTGCTATTAGAGAGAACGCAGAAAACAAAGTGTTTGGTGAAATTGGACATCTGAAATCATTAAAAGTGGAAAAACCTGATTTAATTATTGGCGTTTGTGGATGTATGTCTCAACAAGAATCGGTCGTAAATCGAATTCTAAAAAAACATCAGCAGGTAGATCTGATTTTTGGCACTCACAATATTCACCGTTTACCAAATCTAATTCAAGAAGCTATGTTCAGCAAAGCGCAAGTTGTAGAAGTTTGGTCTAAAGAAGGAGACATTATTGAAAACCTTCCAAAAGTGAGACACGGAAAAATTAAGGCATGGGTAAATATTATGTATGGATGTGATAAATTCTGTACGTATTGTATTGTGCCAATGACTCGCGGTAAAGAACGGAGCCGAAGACCTGAAGATATTATTCAAGAGGTCAGACATTTAGCTGCTCAAGGTTATCAAGAAGTTACTTTACTTGGACAAAATGTTAATGCTTATGGGAAAGATTTTGAAGATATTGATTATAAATTTGCTGATCTGATGAATGATATGCATAAAATTGATATTCCACGTGTAAGATTTACAACTTCACATCCTCGGGATTTTGACGATCATTTAATTGAAGTGTTAGCCCAAGGTGGAAATTTATTAGATCATATTCATTTACCTGTACAATCAGGCAGTAGTTATATTTTAAGAAAAATGAACCGTAAATATACGAGAGAATCCTATTTGGAATTAGTGAAAAAAATTAAAAAAGCTATCCCGAATGTCACGCTGACGACAGACATCATTGTTGGCTTTCCAAACGAAACAGATGAGCAATTTGAAGAAACAATGTCATTAATGGAAGAAGTCGGTTTTGAAGCGGCATATACATTTATCTATTCTCCAAGAGAAGGGACACCTGCAGCAGTACAAAAGGACGACATTCCGATGGATGTGAAAAAAGAACGACTTCAGCGATTAAATGAATTAGTAAATAAGCAATCTGCCGCTTCTATGAAATCATATGAAGGAAAGACAGTGAAAGTGCTCGTTGAAGGAGAAAGTAAAAAAGATGATACTGTTCTTGCAGGTTATACAGAGAAAAACAAAGTAGTTAATTTTAAAGGACCAAAGTCTATTATTGGTAAAATAGTTGAAGTAAAAATTACAGAAGCAAAAACATGGTCATTAAACGGAGAACTTGTGAAAAAGGCTATTGAGGTGAACTAATATGGCACAATATACTAGAAAAGAAGTAATAAATGAAGCGAAAGAACTAGCATCTATGCTTGCAAAAACCGAAGAAATTGAACGTTTTAAAGAAGTTGAAGCTAAGATTAACGAAAATGAAAAGATTCAACGTTTAATTTCACGTATTAAGAGATTACAAAAACAAGCAGTAAATTTACAAGCTTATGAAAAAACGGAAGCACTTAATAAAGTTGAAACTGAAATAGATACTGTTCAAGAAGAATTAGACAGCATTCCAATTGTTCAGGAATTTAAAGAAATTCAAGTCGTTGTTAATGATGTGTTACAACTCGTATCAGGAACAATTGCGCGAGAAGTAACTAATCATGTTATCCGTGATACAAATGGAGATTTATTATCTGGTGAAACAGGATCTAAGTTAAAAAACAAATCATCTTGCGGTAATTAATAAGTATGTAGCCAAGTCAGAAATTGGACCAAACTTAGTAGTTTGTCTTTCCAATTTCGATTGGCTACTTTTTTTTGAGATATATTCTTTCCATAAACTGTGCGACTGCTCGGATTCTGCCTCAATTTAACTTTAACATGAACAGTTTAGTTATGTTCAATCTCCTTTTTCTATCTTGTCACTAATCTTATGTAAAATTTTAGATTTATTTATTCCGTATGCACCTTAGGTATTTGTCTTGCATAAAATGACTATGACAAAAGAGGAGGTATACGTAACAATGACTTTTCTTGATAGTGACTATAGAGAGATTATAACGAAAGCGGTATGTGGAAGAGGTCGGAAATTAACAAAATCATGTAACCATATAACACCATCACATAAACCATCCAGCATATTAGGGTGCTGGGTAATTAATCATCGATATCATGCAAAGAAAAAAACACCCGATATTGTTGAAGTACATGGTAGTTATGATATAAATATTTGGTATTCCTTTAATGATAATACAAAAACAGAAGTTGTTTCTGAAACGGTTGACTACTGTGACGAAATAGAACTATCAAATAGGGATGAGAATTGCTTACATGATGATTATGATGTGATCGCTAAGGTTGTTCAGCAGCCGAATTGTTTACAGTGTAAAATTGAAGACCATGGAAATAGGATTGCTGTGGAAGTGGAAAGAGAATTTGTGGTCAAAGTGATTGGAGAAACAAAAGTAAATGTAAAAGTAAGTACAAGTGAACATGGGGAAAAGAATGAACGTCATGGCAGATTTAAGGAAGAAAATAAAGATGATGTAAGAGATGATTTTATCAAAGGTAAAAGAAGATGACTTTTTCCGACTTAAATAAAGCTATCTACTCGTTTTATAGAATAGATAGCTTTTATTTTTCTTTCACACGTGAGCATTATAATAAAACGACTTCGTTAATTTCTTAATTTTTTCAAGTTTACATTCATTCATTGAAAGTTCGTTCATATAATTTAAATTCTCTTCTAATTGAGCTAATGTACTTACACCAAACACAGCACTAATTACAGGTGATGAATTTAAAATATACTGTAACGCTAATTTCGCCAAAGGCTCATTAAAAAGCTGTATTTTTTGTATGGTCTCGTAAAGCTCGTTTTGCGTATACGCTAAATAACCATCTTTTCCTTTTTTATTAATGTAATGTTCAGCTTGCTCGCTTAATAATCCTTTTGCCAATGGTCCGCGAGCTAACACACTTATCTTATTTTTTTGTAATAAATCAAATAAACTCTCTGGTCGTCTATCTAACATATTGTATTGCATCATAACAACGTCTATATTTGATTTTTTTACATATTCTTTTATGACGTTTGGTCGGATAGAAGAAATGCCATAGGCACGAATGGTACCGGCTTGTTTTAATTCTTCAAACGCTTCAATTGTTTCATCAATAGGATCATCAATTGTTCCACCATGAAGTAGATAAAGGTCAATATAATCTGTACCTAAACGTTTTAGACTAGCTTCTACAGCTTGTTTTATATATTGTTTAGTAGGATCCCAATACCAGGTTTTCTCATCTTTATCAAAATGATTTCCAACTTTTGTGGTAAGAACAACTTCTTCACGACGGTTCTTTACGATGTTGCCTATTATTTTTTCATTTTCTCCAAATTGATATAAGTCAGCTGTATCAAGATGGTTAATCCCTCTTTCAAGTGCATAATTTACTATTTTCTCAGCAAGTTTCATATTTTCAAGTGGTAAAGACATACAACCTAAAGACAAAGGAGAAATAAAGATATCTGATCGTCCAACCCGATTCTTACGCATCGATAACGACCTCCTTAATATGATAAGTTTATTGTACGAACTACAAGTTCTAATCACAACTAAAAATAGCGCTAAATATGTTAAAATATATATAACTATAATAAATGAGAGGTTACTTATGAGAAAATTTGAAGAAAAAACATTAACAACCGAAAAGATTTTTGATGGGAAAATTATATCAGTTCAAGTAGATGAAGTAAAACTTCCTGATGGAAACGTATCAAAGCGTGAGATTGTAAAACATCCAGGAGCAGTTGCTGTGATACCTGTAACATCAGATGGTAAAATAATTTTTGTAGAACAATTCCGTAAACCTTTAGATAGATCCCTTATTGAAATACCAGCAGGCAAAATTGAATTGGATGAAGCGCCAGAAGTAACAGCAAAAAGAGAGCTGGAAGAGGAAACAGGGTATACAACAGATACGTTAACCTATGTTACTTCTTTCTTTACTTCACCGGGCTTTAGTAATGAAATTATTCATATCTATTTTACAGATCAATTACAAAAATTAAAAAATGAGGTCGCTTGTGATGAAGACGAATTTATCGAATTAATAGAATTAACACTCCCTGAAGCGGAACAGTATATGACCGATAAACTGATTTATGATGCAAAAACGGTATATGCTATTGCATATTTAAAATTACTAGGAATGAGATAATATGTTAAATAATTACTTTGCAGACATGCATATTCATATAGGTAGAGATATATACAATGGTCCAGTAAAAATTACTGCGTCCAGTAAATTAACATTAACAAGTATATTAAAGGAGTCTAGTAGAAGAAAAGGGATTGAAATGATCGGAGTTATTGATTGTCAATCTCCTGCTGTACAACAAGAAATCTTTCAATTATTAGAGAATGGACAAGCACAACAATTAGTCGATGGAGGAATTAAATTTGAAGATGTACTATTGATCATGGGTGCGGAAATTGAAGTATATGACGAACAATGCAAGGCTCCAATCCATGTATTATGTTATTTTCCTACATTAAACTCCATTCATAAATTTACAAAATGGTTATCAACAAAAATGAAAAATGTCAGTTTAAGTTCCCAAAGATATTATGGAACTGGTAAAGAATTACAATATAAAGTAAAGGAATTATCAGGTATTTTTATTCCAGCTCATGTATTTACACCTTTTAAAAGTTTGTACGGTAAAGGTGTTGATAAATCACTGGTAGAAGTATTTGATCCTGACTTAATTGATGGTATTGAACTTGGCTTAAGTTCCGATACAATGATGGCTGATCAAATTAAAGAATTACATTCCTACACGTTTTTAACAAACTCAGACAGTCATTCTTTACAAAAAATAGCTCGTGAATATCAAATCATTAAAATGAAGAAACCTTCCTTTAAAGAATTTTACTTGGCATTACATTCATCTAAAGGGAGAGAAATCGTTGCTAATTATGGAATGAATCCTAAGCTTGGTAAATATTATCTAACCGTTTGCCAACAGTGTAATAAGCATGTCGATTTTAACAATGAGTACTGTCCACATTGTTTTTCAAAAAAAATTACTAATGGTGTTTATGACCGAATTAAGCAATTGCAGGATTCTTTTAATCCGAAGGTGGAACGTCCACCATATTATTATCAAATACCGTTAGAATATCTACCTGGATTAGGACCTAAAACGTTTGAAAAACTTCTGGATCATTTTCACACGGAAATGAATGTAGTCCATCATGTATCCTACGAACAATTAAAAGAGGTTATACCGCTTAAATTAGCTGACCTTATCATTGATATGAGAAATGGTGAACATAATATAGAAGCTGGCGGTGGAGGTAAATACGGGCGGATAACAATAAATAAGCCAATTAATTAATAGCGGATGCAATTTATTTTTCTAAAATAGTAAATTCTTGTAATGATAAATAGATTTTTTTCATATCTATTAAATACTAAGGGTTTACTAGGGTGGAGGAATAATAATGTATCTTAAAAAAAATCTACTAATTAATCACGTCAAAGATAATATGACTATTTATATTTTTATGGTAACTTTATTCTTAACTGGAGTGATCTTCGGGGCAATCACAGTAAATAGTATGAATTTTATCCAAAAACAAGATTTATTTTTTCACTTAGATCGCTACTTTAATCAAATTAATGGGGAAGAAACAATTGCTAGTACAGATATTTTAAAACGAAGCTTCTTTTTCCATCTAAAGTATTTATTTCTATTATTTATATTAGGATTAACGATAATTGGAGTACCGATTGTATGGATATTAGTATTTGTAAAAGGCTTAGTAATTGGTTTTTCTGTCGGATTTATCGTAAACCAATTAGGTGGTAAAGGGTTGCTCTTAGCATCTGTTGCTATCGCTCCACAAAATATAATCATTATTCCTATTTATATTGTTGCGGGTAGTTTATCGATGATCTTTTCTCTAGCATTACTAAATAAATTATTTGGTCGTCCTATTTCACATTCCCTTGGAAGACCATTTTTCCAATATACAGCTGTCTTTTTACTTTTAATCATTATTGCATTCGGAGGTTCGGTGATTGAAACGTTTTTGTCAAATGAAGCTTTTAAATCGATTTTGAAAACAAGCTATACAATCATTATCAGTATAATATAATTATCTCATCTTTCGCACAACAAACTGAGTTTAAACAGATACATGGATTAATTCGAATTTGCACAAAAAACGTAAACTATGCAGTAGTGAAAATTTGTAAACCTTGTAACTGCACCGTTGATTTCCGCCTTCGTGCAGTTCGCTTTCCGTGGGCACGGCTTCAGCCTCCTCGGAAGCAAAGACCGCTTCCTGTGGGGTCTTCAGACTCGCGCTATTCCCACAGGAGTCGACTGCCCTCCGGTTTCAATCAACCATTGTGATAGTAGTATCAAAATGTGCAGAGCTGTTTACCAAGCACGCCCAGTGAATGAAATATGTGGAGACTCCTATGGGAGCATAGGCCTATAGGAGTCTACGCAATGCGTAGCATATTGGAGGCGGGCAGCCGCCCGGCGATAAAGGAGACACTGTGAAAGCAAGTGTAAACGTAGCTTGAGCAGATTTCGCTCTTATGCCTATGGTGAAAGCTTAGCATATTTCCTCCGCTTGGATAGTCACTGTTGACATAATTTAGGAAACTAGCAACAACAATGCTTTCTTTATTGAAAAAAATTTACATGCTAGCGTAGGGAAAATACAAAGACTCCTGCAGGAACAGCGACAGGGGAACGCAGACTAAGTACGCCACGTCCTGTGGCAACGTCTGCACTAGTACATCCTGTACGTCGGAAGATCCCTGTAGTTTCTTGTTAACGAGAAATTACAGAAGCTGAGGCCGTGCCTGCGGAAAGCGAAGTATTTTTCTGAAGCGACTTTAAAATAAAGGTGATGCAGTTATTACACAGTTTACATCAAATGCTATGACGAAATATTTTGGAATATAGTTTTATTTTCAAGCAATTAATTGAAAATATAACTAAGGAAGTGAATCTCTAACCTTCTTAATACTACCAAGGTTTATTTATCTATTTCACGCCGTAAAGTTGAGTAATTATTAAATAAAACTCTTTTTAAAATGATAATTTTTTGACAGCTGTTTCATGTCTGCCTATAATTAAAGTGATAGATGGAGGGGTAATTCCATGAAGCAGCGAATAGAGAGAATTAAAAAACAATTACATGCAAAGGGCTATAAGCTTACTCCGCAAAGAGAGGCTACATTAACTGTACTCTTGGAACGTGAGGAAGATCATTTAAGTGCAGAAGAAGTATTTTTACTCGTAAAAGAGAAAGCGCCCGACATAGGTTTGGCAACGGTGTACAGAACACTAGAACTTTTGTCCGAATTAAAGATTGTCGATAAAATTAATTTTGGAGACGGAGTCTCTCGATATGATTTACGCAAAGAGGGTGTAGAACATTTTCATCACCATCTAGTGTGTATGGAATGTGGTTCTGTAGAAGAGATTATTGAAGACTTACTTAGTGATGTAGAAAAAATTGTAGAAGACGAATGGCAATTCCAAGTAAAAGACCATAGGCTGACATTTCATGGTATTTGTAAGCAATGTCAAAAGGCAGCTGTCGAAGTCAATTAATAACGGACTTTCATTTATGTTTAAATGAATGTTCGTTTTTTCTTTAATTGCAATGGTATGCAGTAATTTACATGCAACTATTTTGATAATCATGTAAAATGAAGGTATATAATTACATTTTTTTGGCATATCTTTCTAATAGAAGATTCTTTAGAAAGGTGCTTAAGAAATGAAACGGATTATATGGGATGTATGTAAAGTTACAATAATTTTCTTAGGTTGTACATTTTTATTTTATTATGGATTACGCGCCATGCATAATGAATACGAGCAATACCATCGATATGATCAACCTGAAGGACCAGCTGTAAAAGTTTTCAGTGAAGAAGAAAGATTTATTGATAGACTCCATTTATTTTTTCGATTAGGAGAATAAATATGTTAAAAGATGCAGTAGATGATTTTTTTCATTATTTACAAATTGAACGTGGACTTGCAGAAAATACAATTGTTTCTTATCGTCGCGACTTAGTTCAATATATGACTTTTATTAAAGAGAAAAATAGTATAGAAGATTGGAATCAAATAAAACGTAGTGATATTGTAGAGTTTTTATATAAAATAAAAAAGTCTGGTAAGTCTACTGCGACAATTTCAAGAATGATTTCCTCTATTCGATCTTTTCATCAATTTTTAGTGCGTGATCGGATCGTTGATCAAGATGCAAGCTTACATATCGAGACGCCAAAACTTGATCGTTTGTTTCCACAAATACTCTCATCTGAAGAAGTTGATAAACTACTAGATGTACCAGATACTAGTCCGCTTACTATTAGAAATAAAGCGATGTTGGAGCTGATGTATGCTACAGGTTTACGAGTGACAGAATTAATTAGTTTACAGTCAGCAGATCTGCATTTGACAATGGGTTTTGTACGTTGTGTCGGGAAGGGAGATAAGGAAAGAATTATTCCAGTTGGTGATCTTGCAAAACATGCACTTGAAGTGTACCTTCATAACGCGAGAAGTGAATTGTTAAAAAAGAATAAATCGGAAACGACATTATTTGTAAACCATCATGGTAGACCTTTATCCAGACAAGGATTTTGGAAAATAATTAAAGCATTAGCGCAACAAAAGGGATTAACTAAAGAGATTACACCGCATACCCTCCGCCACTCATTTGCAACTCACTTATTGGAAAATGGCGCAGACTTACGGTCTGTTCAAGAGATGTTAGGTCATGCAGATATATCTACGACACAAATATATACACATATTTCAAAAAGAAGATTGAAAGATATGTATCAACAATTTCATCCACGTGCATAACTATTTTTTAGAAATATAGAATATATATCATGGATAAAAGAAAAGGTGAGAGAATGAGACCATTTAAACGTGTATTTTTAGTAGTGTTGGACTCCGTTGGAATTGGACAAGCTCCCGACGCAGAAAAGTATAATGATATTGGAGCAGATACATTGGGCAATATAGCTGACTTTATGGATGGAATCTATTTACCTAATTTAGAAAAATTAGGGCTTGGAAATCTTAAAGAACTCAAGGGAATTCAAACAACAGAAAAACCTTTAAGTTATTATACAAAGATGATGGAAGTATCTGCTGGAAAAGATACGATGACTGGCCATTGGGAACTAATGGGCTTACGTATTGATAAACCGTTTCAAACGTTTCCTGAAGGTTTTCCAGAAGAACTGATTAATGAGTTAAGTGAACGGACGGGAAGAAAGATCATTGGAAATAAACCAGCTTCAGGCACTGCAATTATAGATGAATTAGGGAAAGAGCATATGGATACAGGAGCTTTAATTGTTTATACGTCCGCTGATTCTGTTTTACAGATTGCTGCTCATGAAGAAATTATATCTTTGGAAGAACAATATAAAATATGTGAAATTGCCCGAGAACTGACCCTTGATGAAAAATATTTAGTTGGAAGAGTCATTGCTCGCCCATTTATCGGAGAGTTAGGGGCATTTACGAGAACTTCTAATCGACATGACTATGCTCTGAAACCATTTGGTACAACCGTAATGGATGAATTAAAGAATGCTAATTATGATGTCATTGCGTTAGGGAAAATTTCTGACATTTTTGATGGGGAAGGAATTACCGAGTCAATACGAACAATTAATAATGACGATGGGATGATAAAATTAGCGAATGTAGTACAAAAACAGTTTCAAGGTCTCTGTTTCCTAAACTTAGTTGATTTTGATGCGGTTTATGGACATCGACGTGATCCAAAAGGTTATGGGGAAGCATTAGAGCAGTTTGACAGACAATTGTCAGGCATTTTGTCCTCCCTTGAAGACGACGATCTGTTAATCCTTACAGCAGATCATGGTAATGATCCTACTCACCATGGAACCGACCATACGAGAGAATATGTACCACTATTAACTTATTATAAAGGTCTTCAACAAGGGAAAGAAATACCAATACGAAAAACGTTCTCAGATGTTGGGGCTACAATTGCAGATAATTTCAAAATAAAATTACCACAACATGGAGACAGCTTTTTACATCAAATTAGTGAAAATAGGTGATTACGAATGCATATGTATGATGTAATCGAAAAAAAACGTGATGGATTTGAGTTAACATCTTCAGAAATTCAATTTATTATCAAAAACTATACAAATGGAACAATTCCAGATTATCAAATGAGCGCACTATTAATGGCCATTTACTTTAAAGGGATGAATCCTAGAGAAAGCGCAGATTTAACAATGGAAATGGTAAGAAGTGGAGAAATAGTTGATCTTAGTCAGATTCCAGGTATAAAAGTAGATAAACATTCAACAGGTGGAGTGGGAGATACGACTACGTTAATATTAGGACCATTAGTTGCTTCTGCAGGAGTGTATGTTGCAAAAATGAGTGGTAGAGGATTAGGACATACTGGGGGCACGATCGATAAACTTGAGTCTATTAAAGGATTTCATGTTGAAATAGAAAATGATAAATTTGTAGAGCTCGTAAAGAAAAATCATCTAGCTATTATTGGGCAATCTGAAAAGCTGGCCCCGGCCGATAAATTGTTATATAGCTTAAGAGATGTAACGGCGACAGTAAATTCGATCCCCCTTATAGCTAGTTCAATAATGAGTAAAAAAATTGCATCAGGAGCAGACGCAATTGTACTAGATGTTAAAACAGGTGCAGGGGCTTTTATGAAAAATAAGCGAGATGCGAAAATACTGGCGGAAACAATGGTAGAAATCGGTACCATGGTCGGCAAAAAAACAGTAGCAATTATTTCTAATATGGAACAACCATTGGGTTATGCTGTCGGAAATGCTTTAGAAGTTAAAGAAGCAATCGAAACCTTAAAAGGGAAAGGTCCGAAAGATTTAACTGAGTTATCGGTTGAACTCGGGAGTCATATGTTAGTTTTAGCAAACAAAGCTGATTCTATTAAAGAAGCGAAAGACATATTACTTAAAAACATTGAAAATGGTCGAGCAGCCGAATATTTTAAAACATTTATTAAAGCGCAAGGTGGAGACGAGAGAGTAGTCGATGAACCTTCTTTATTACCACAAGCTACATATAAAACCATCTATTATGCAAAAGAAAGTGGTTATCTAACTCGATTAATTGCTGATCAATTAGGAAAAGCAGCAATGGCACTGGGAGCAGGCAGACAAACGAAAAATTCCGTCATTGATTTAGCTGTCGGTATTTTAGTGCATAAAAAATTAGGGAACACTGTATCTAAAGGTGATCCACTTTTTACAATTCACTCAAACAATTCAGATGTTTCTCATATTGAAAGAATATTAGATACTAGTTTTGAAATAGATAATTACGAAATAAAGGATTCTTTAATATTAGAAACGATTAATTAAAAATAGTTTAAAAACATGTATGGTAGTAAAATACATGTTTTTATTTATTTAATAGTTATAAAGATCTTTAAAAATGGTCATCCTATGTATATATGATTAGTTGGAGGGAAACAGATGAAACGATATACATATATCATAGGCATGGCTCTATTCATTGCAATATTTGTATTTAGTCCTGTCGGGGCTGAAGAACAGAAGACAGAATTAGAATTAACAAAAGATGCGAAAGCGTCTCTGCTTATTGAACGTGATACAGGTGAGATAATTTATGAAAAAAATGCTCATCAAAAACTACCCCCTGCAAGTATGACAAAAGTAATGACATTACTTCTGGTTATGGAAGCGATTGAACATAAGAAATTAACATTAGATGAAATGGTAACTGTCAGCGAACGAGCTTCTTCTATGGGAGGGTCTCAAGTATTTCTATCTGAAGGAGAGCAGATGTCAGTTGAAGATCTAATAAAGGCAGTAGCTATTGCTTCAGGAAATGATGCAAGTGTCACTTTGGCAGAACGAATTGCAGGAACCGAAGAGGCGTTCGTTAACTTAATGAATAAAAAAGTAGAGCAATTAAATTTAAAAAATACCAAATTTCAAAATTCTTCTGGTTTACCAGCAAAAGAACATTATTCTACAGCATATGACATGGCAATGATCGCGAAAGAGTTATTAAAATATGAAGATATTGTTAATTACACTTCAATTTATGAAGATTATTTACGCAAAGGGAAAGAAAATGAGTTTTGGCTCGTTAATACGAATAAATTAGTACGATTTTATCCTTATGTAGATGGATTAAAAACAGGTTACACAAGTGAGGCGAAATTTTGTTTAACGGCTACAGCAAAGAAAGATGATATGAGAGTAGTTGCAGTAGTAATGGGTGCCGATACTGCTAAAAACCGAAATACAATGACAATGAATTTAATTGATTATGCATTCAGTCATTACGAATCCGAAAAGCTATTTGATAAAGGAGAAACAGTTACAAATCTACGACATCTGCAATCAAAAAACTTAACATATGATGTGAAAACGAGTGAACCAATTAGCTTACTTCACAAAAAAGGGGAGTCTGATCAACCATTTACTACAGAGATTAAAATGAACAATAATGTTGACCTTCCAATTCATTTAGGTGATGAAGTAGGTACATTGCTTATTAAGAAAGACAATGAACTTATCATTGAATCACCTTTAATTGTTGAAGAAGAAGTAGAGGTAGCTTCCTTTTTCGATTTAATGAAACGCTCAATAAAAAACATAGCAAAATTTAGTTGAATCTAAATAAATTTATAGAAAAATTACTAGTTTTGTCTAAATGAAGGAATTCACTTTAACTATCACGAAAAAAGTTAGTATGAACAGATAGGAGGCTGAAGAACAAGTGAGTTTAACATCTGACTTTAAAGTAATAGAAAATGTTTTAGTCGTTCGACTGAGCGGGGAATTGGATCATCACGAAGCAGTTATTTTAAGGGAAACATGGCAAAGAAAATTAAGAGAGGAACGAGTCCAACATGTAATTCTTAACTTAGAAGAGATGACCTTTATGGATAGTTCTGGAATTGGTGTGTTGTTGGGACGTTATAAAGAAATTATCCATATGGGTGGTGAGTTAGTTGTTTGTTCGTTAAATCCGGCTATAAGACGTATCTTTGAAATGTCTGGTCTATTTAAAATTATTCGTCTAGCTGAAAATGAACAATTTGCATTAGATTCCTTGGGGGTGGCATCGTGAAAAATGAAATGGAATTAACCTTTTTAAGTGTAAGTGAAAATGAAGCTTTTGCTAGAGCAACTGTTGGTGCATTTATAACTCAATTAGATCCAACTATGGATGAGTTAACAGAAATTAAAACAGTCGTATCAGAGGCAGTTACTAATTCGATAATTCATGGTTATGAGGGTAAAACGACTTGTCATATTAAAATTAAATGTACGATATTTAAAAATAATGAATTAGAATTAATAATTAGTGATCAAGGTGTAGGTATTGAAAATATTCATGAAGCAAAAGAACCACTTTTTACGTCAAAACCCCAGTTGGAAAGATCTGGTATGGGTTTTACGATTATGGAAAGCTTTATGGATTCTTTAGAAGTTTTTTCAAAAACAGGTCATGGAACGACGCTTATAATGAAAAAACAATTAACAAAGACGAAAACTGTTTGTCATTAGGTGAGCAAAATGAATGTACATGTGAAAGAAAATAATGACAAGAACATGTTAACGAATGAGCAGGTTAGAGAACTCATAGATAGGAGTCAGCAAGGAGATAAAGAGGCTAGAGATCTCTTAGTTGAAAAAAATGTTCGGCTCGTTTGGTCGGTGGTACAAAGGTTTATTAATCGGGGTTATGAACCGGATGATCTATTTCAAATTGGTAGCATTGGATTAATTAAGTCAATAGATAAATTTGATTTAACATATGAAGTACGTTTTTCAACCTATGCAGTACCAATGATAATAGGTGAGATTCAGCGTTTTATTCGGGATGATGGAACAATAAAAGTGAGTCGCTCTATTAAAGAATTAGGAAATAAAATTAGAGTGAAAAAGGAAGAATTAACAAAGACATTAAATCGTTCACCTACAGTTCAAGAAGTAGCTGACGCGTTAGAAATAACACCTGAAGAGGTTGCGCAAGCTCAAGATGCCATTAAATACCCACATTCCATTCATGAAACAGTCTATGAAAATGGTGGCGAACCAATTACATTATTAGATCAAATAGCAAATGATGATAAACATTGGTTTGATAGGTTATCATTAGAAGAAGCAATACGTAGCCTGGAAGAAAGAGAAAGATTGATTGTATACTTACGTTACTATAAAGATAAGACACAATCTCAAGTTGCCAAACGGCTAGGAATTTCACAGGTACAAGTATCTAGGCTGGAGAAAAAAATATTAGAAGATATGAAAGAAAAAATGAATCAATAAAGATTAATTTTAGAGTTAGTTCGTATTCGTAGAATGGGGACTAACTTTTTTGTTGTCTGAGAAAATAAGTATAGTCTGTATGAAACATAATAACAATGGAAGATATATAGTCTACTGACCTTATTGCTGATTATAAAAGTTTTTTTGAAGAAAATTATATTGCATACTACTTATTTTTTTACACATACTATTTGTATTCATACAATCTATTTTGCTCATGAAAAGGGTGTGAATACTTATGAATAATATTGTTTATTTACGCATGAAAAAGAAAACAACGGTACTTCCAGGATCTACTCTTAAATTAAAAGATATTGCCTTTATATCTACAACTGGACCAGAAAAGGAAAAAATTGAAAATACACATATTTATCGAATAAAGGAAGAAGATAATGACTATGTTCTTATCGATTGCTTTCTAATAATAAGCCATTTTAATAAGGTATATCCTAATTTAGAATTTGAATTAGTCGGATACAATGAGACCATTGTACATGTGAAAGAAAAAGCTATGAATCCGCCAATAATTCTTATCAGTTTTGTGTGGCTGATACTTTTCATTGGATCTGCTATGACGATTATCAATTTTCATTATGATGTCAGTATGCAGGAAGTTCAACAAAGAATTCATTATATATTTACAGGTAAAAAAGAAGAATTTCCATTATGGATTCAAATCCCTTATTCCATTGGTTTAGGAGTTGGGATGGTCTTATTTTTAAATCAATGGTTTAAAAAACGTTTCAACGAAGAGCCAAGTCCACTAGAGGTGGAAATTTTTAACTACCAAAAAGATGTAGATAACTATATTGCTTATCATGAAAATAATTTAAATGAGGAAGAACGATATTTATAAACTAGTTGAAGTAATGGTCGGCTTTTCGAGCGGAGTAATCATTGGAGGCGGATTTGTTGCCATCTTAACTGTTTTAGGAGTAATCCCTAGATTAGTTCAAATATCGAAATCGGTGAAACTCGTAAATATATATGCTTCATCTGTTATTTTAGGGGTATTATTCGGTACTTATTTATCATTTACAACTATTACATGGGATCAACCAATGATGATGTTGCTATTTTGGGGAGCAATTCATGGAATTTTCAATGGTATGCTTGCAGCAGCATTAACTGAAATATTAAACGTGTTTCCATTGTTGTCTAAACGTATCGGATTAGAAAAATATATATTCTTACTGTTAATGGCGATCGTTTTCGGCAAAATCACTGGGTCGTTATTTCAATGGTTATATTTAGTCAGATAAGTAAGAAAAAGGAGCAGTAGAATGGGTCAATACAAGACACTAGAGTACGTATCGAAAGATTTAAAAATAAATGAAAAATATATGAAAACTGAAGTAGGAGCAACAATTTCCTATGATATTGGATTTAGAGAGTTAATCATTTTAGAAAATGAAATTCAATTATATTATGTAAATGGGATAGTTGATGATATGACTATTGTCCAAATTTTGAGAGAACTGATCGAAACGAACGATTTTGAATCTGAAGAAGATAAAATGTTCGACATCATTAAAAATCGTTTAGTTAACCAGCAGGTAACACAAATCAATAAAATCGATGAGGTAACAGATCAATTATTATCGGGTTTAATTGTCATTTTTGTAGACGGAGAAAGAAATGCTTTTGTAGTTGATGTTAGAAATTATCCGGGTAGACAACCTGAGGAACCAGATACCGAACGAGTAATTAGAGGATCGAGAGATGGTTTTACTGAAAATGTAGTAGAAAGTACAGGTTTGATCCGAAGAAGGATACGGGATAAACGGCTTAGAAATGAAATGCTTCGTGTTGGTAAACGATCAAAAACAGATGTTTGTGTATGTTATATTAATGATATAGCAAATGAAGAATATGTAAATTTGGTAAAAGAAAAGATTCAGAAAATAGATATAGATGGTCTTGTCATGGCAGATAAAGCACTTACAGAATTATTCGTCGATTATAATTGGAATCCATTCCCGCTAGTGCGGTATACAGAAAGGCCAGATGTAGCAGCACACCATATTTTGTCAGGTTATGTCGTAGTCATTGTAGATACATCTCCTAGTGTTGTCATTATGCCAACGACATTTTTTGATCATTTGGAACATGCAGAGGAATATAGACAAACTCCAATGGTTGGTACGTTTACTAGGTGGTTTCGTATTTTAGCAGTAATTGCTTCACTTTTTTTGACTCCAGTATGGTTATTATTTGTTTTAGAACCAGATTTACTACCTAATGCCTTGTCATTTATTGGACCAAAGGAGACTGGTCATATTCCAATTCCATTACAAATAATATTAGCTGATATTGGTGTAGAATTTTTGCGAATGGCTGCGGTACATACGCCAACTCCACTTGCAACGGCACTTGGTTTAATTGCAGCGGTATTAATAGGAGATATTGCCATAACTGTAGGTCTTTTTAGTCCAGAGGTAATTTTATATGTTGCAATCAGCACAATTGGAACGTATGTTACACCTAGTTATGAGTTAAGTGTAGCTAATAAAATTGTAAAGCTATTTTTATTATTAATGACCATGTTCTTTGGGTTAAATGGTTTTTTAATCGGATTTACGCTCAGTATTTTATTTTGGGTAAATTTAAAAACATTAAAAACACCATATTTTTGGCCACTTATCCCTTTTGACGCTATTGCTTTATTACGTTTTATTTTAAGAATTCCTGTACCTTTTGTACATAGTCGACCAAGCATTGTTCACCCAAAAGATAGAATCAGGCAAAAATAATATTTAAATAAATGGATAAATAAAATGAATACGGCCGCTGAAGCGTTGCCCGCGGGTAAAGGAGACACAGTGAAAGCAAGTGGTAGCGTTGCTTGAACTGATGTCGCTCTTATGCCTGTGGTGAAAGCGATTGTCCGGAGCGCAAATCAACGATGCGGTATCTATATTTGGAAGAGGGAATTTAAAATAAACTACGTCACAGTTTATATCAAATACAACAATAAAATCTTGGAATATAGTAGTATTTTTAAGCAACCAGTTACTCGGAAATAATTTAGGAAGTGAATCACTAAACTTCTTAATACTTCCAAGTTTTATTTATCAATTCACGCTACGAGAGTTAAAATAAAGATCATTAACAATTAATAATTTAAAATCAACATAACAAGCTATTTCTATTATTAATTTTTAAGCTCACATAAGCTAATATTCTTTCGTTTTTAACATCGTTATGGTACTATCTTATACCATACAAGAACGTTATTCACGGAGGATTTAGATGATCATTGATAATCATTCATTTTCAGTTAATGAAAAAGGACACTTAAAAATTGGACAATTAGATGCAGTTGACTTAGCAAAAGAATATGGTACTCCACTTTATGTTTACGATGTAGAAAAGATTAGAGAAAACTGTCGAACATTTGTGAATACTTTTCGGAGCTTAAATGTCAAAGCGCAAGTGACCTATGCAAGTAAAGCATTTTCGTCTGTAGCTATTTTGCAAGTAATCAAACAAGAAGGCTTAAGCTTAGATGTAGTATCAGCTGGTGAGTTATATACAGCATTAAAAGCAGATTTCCCGGTTGAAAAAATTCACCTACACGGTAACAATAAAAGTAAAGCGGAAATTGAAATGGCTATTGAAAATAATATCGGTTGCATTATTATCGATAATTTTTACGAAATTGAATTATTAGAAATGTTACTTGAAAAGCACCAAAAAGAAATAGATGTTTTAATTCGAGTTACTCCAGGAATTGAATCTGAAACACATCAATATATTATGACAGGAAATGAAGATTCTAAATTTGGTTTTAACTTACAAAACGGTCAGGCACAAAAAGCATTTGAGCGGCTTATAAATCATCAACGCATTAAATTAAAAGGTCTGCACTCACATATTGGTTCACAGATTTTTACTACGAAAAGCTTTACGTTAGCAGTAGAAATATTGTTTGAATTAATTTCTGAATGGAAAAAAGAATATAATTTCATCCCTGAAGTAATGAATTTTGGTGGTGGATTCGGCATCAGGTACACAAAGGATGATGAGCCAATTCCTCATAAGAAACATGTTTCCGAAATTGTGAAAGCTGTACAAAAAGAAGTAAATAAACTTCAAATGGCCCTGCCTGAAATATGGATTGAACCAGGAAGATCTATCGTAGGTAATGCTGGAATTACCTTATACACAGTTGGTTCAATGAAAGAAATACCGGATGTAAGAGATTATGTTGCAATCGACGGTGGGATGGCAGATAATATTCGTCCAGCACTTTATGAAGCAAAATACGATGCGGTAATTGCTAATAAAGTGAAAATGCCGGTTACGAAGGAAGTTTCAATTGCAGGAAAATGTTGTGAATCTGGAGATATGTTAATATGGGATCTTAAAGTTCCAGAAATAGAACATAATGATATTTTAGCAGTATTTTCAACAGGTGCTTATGGTTACTCTATGGCAAGTAATTACAATCGGTTTACCAGACCTGCTGTTGTCTTCGTTGAAAACGGAAAATCAAAATTAGTGGTAAAACGTGAAACAGTTGCAGATATTGTAAAAAATGATTTATCTTACTTGTAAGACAACTATAGTTCTGGAAGAATAATACGTTGTAGTGTAGAATGTATATTTAGATAAAATGAGCTTATTCCAATTTTGATCACAATGTGATGGATAATAGCTATAATAAAGGAGAGTTTGGTTATAATGAAAACAGGTTATATTTTAATGAAAAATGGTGACAAAATAGATTTCGAATTATATGAGGATGCTGCACCTAAAACGGTAGAAAATTTTGAGAAACTTGCTAATGAAGGTTTTTATAATGGGTTAACATTTCACCGAGTAATCCCGGGGTTTGTAAGTCAAGGAGGCTGTCCAGTCGGAAACGGAACAGGAAATGCTGGTCATACAATCAAGTGTGAAACTGAAGGCAATCCGCATAACCATGTGGAAGGGGCTTTATCTATGGCACATGCAGGAAAAGACACAGGCAGTTGTCAATTTTTTATTGTTCATGAGCCTCAGCCACATTTAGATGGTGTTCATACAGTATTCGGACAAGTAACAAATGGAGTAGAGCATGCGAAGAATATGCAAAATGGAGACATTATTGAGGAAATTAGCGTACAAGCTTAAAAATGATAGCAATTGATTTTTTACTATTATTTCTTCTAATTGCTCCTTTTAGTTTACTATTTCACGAGATTGGACATGCAGTTGGAGCAAAAATATTTCAAGCGTCTTCTATCCAATTATCTTTAGGAGTAGGAAACAAATTATGGGCAGCGCGTTGGCAAAATATTCACATAACGATTTATACCTTTTTTCTAGTAAATAGTTATGTCGCTTCCATACGAGAAGAAAGGTTTAGCAAAAAAGAAAAGATAATTATTGCTCTCCTCGGTCCTATGTTTAGTTTACTATTAGCGACTTTACTTTTTATCGTGTATCATGCTTTTATTTCTGCTAATGTTGTATACATATTTTTCTTATTTAATGTATGGATTTTTTTTATCAATTTAATACCTATAAAAATTGGACAAAAGCAATCAGACGGGTATACTATATGTAAATTAATGTTAAAACGAAACTACGACAAGTGAATCAAAATAGTTAAATATTTATAAAATAATTCACATTATTAACAGAGAAATATATAATGGAAACAGTAAATTGTTTTAAAGATATTTAAAGTAAATTTAATGAGGGGTTTTTTATGTTAATTCGTTATAAAAAAAACCATGAAAAGATTGCAATGGGCTTATTATCCTTTATGCCAGTAGAAAAAGATGTAAAGCAACTTCAGCAGACGATGAAAGAATATGATACAAATCCTAACTGGCATCTTTACTTATGGAGAGAAGATGATGATGTAGTAGGAGCTATTGGATTGAAAATTGAAGATGAACTTAATGTAGTAGTTCAACATATTTCTGTGAATCCTTCTTATCGTAATATAGGTATTGGCAAAAAAATTGTGGAAGAAATAAAAGCAATCTATGGAGAAAAATATGATGTCTGTGGAAATGAGTTAACACAGCAATTTTTTCAAAAGTGTTCCAAAGATCCCAATAACGAAGAGGATCAGACCAATTAACAAATAAAAATTTTGAATAAAACCAGCCAAATAGGCTGGTTTTTTATTCCATGGAACTCATTCGTGAATGTAGAAATTAACTTGTAATGAATTATCTCCAGCAAGGATTACGCCTTGCTGAAGAATATTCTTTTATAACCAAGCTGCACCAACAATAATGAGAAGGATAAACAATACAACGATTAACGCAAAACCACCGCCATAACCAAATCCGCGTCCACAACCGCCATCATAACCCATTACTATTCCTCCTTTAAATTTGGGGGTTTAATCATCTTACAGTAATAACGTATGAGGATAGGTGACTGGATGTATAGGCATATATGCTAAAATACATTATAATTATCTTTGTATATAAATTTGGAATGAGGATGAACGTATGAACGGTTCTTATCAAGTTAAATTAGATACATTTGAGGGCCCACTCGATCTACTATTACATTTAGTGAATGAATTAGAAATTGATATTTATGATATCCCAGTCTCTGAAATAACCGAGCAATATATGAACTATGTTACTGCCATGCAGGAAATTGAATTAAATGTAGCAAGTGAATATTTAGTAATGGCAGCAACCTTACTTGAAATTAAAAGTGCCATGTTATTACCCAAAAAAGAAATAGAATATGAGGATGAATATGAAGAGGATCCTCGTGATGAATTAATTGCAAGACTGATTGAATACAGAAAATATAAATTAGCTGCAGAAGAATTAAAGGAAAAAGAGTTGGAAGAAAACCAACTGTATACCCGAACACCTATCCAATTTGATGACCAATTTATTAATGATTATTCAACTAACAATGGAGAAGTGTCAATATATGATATGATCAATGCACTTGGAAATGTTCTTAAACGAAAACAATGGAGAGCTCCGTTGGAAACAAAAATAAATCGAATGGAAATTTCTATTGAACAAAGGATGGAAGAAGTCCTGAATTTAATAATTAAATCAGACCATCCAATTGAATTCGATCAATTGTTTCCTTTCCCAAATCGGACCCATATAGTTACTACTTTTTTAGCAGTATTACAATTAATTAAAAACAATAAAATTTATTGTAAACAAGATGTGCACTTTCAGCCTATTTTAATAAGCAGAATGGAGGCCAAAAGTGGTTAAAACAATTAAATATAAAGGGATTGTTGAAGGATTATTATTTGCTAGTGGAGATGAAGGAATCACAAGTAATCAAATTGCCAAAGTATTAGAGGTTGCTGAAGAAACAGTCGAACATTTAATTGAAGAGTTAAAATTTGATTATGAACATATCAACCGTGGAATGACTATCATCCAATCAAATGAAGTCTTTCATCTGACTACAAAACCTGAGCATAATGATTATTATAAAAAACTTTTACAAAATCCACGTTCAACCAGAATGTCACAGGCAACACTTGAAACATTAGCAATTATTGCTTATAAACAACCGATAACTAGGGTAGAAATTGAAGAGATTAGAGGCGTCAATAGTGATTATGCGGTTCAAACATTACTTGCACGCTCTTTAATTGAAAGCGTGGGAAGAAAGGAAGGGATTGGTAGGCCAGTTCTATTCGGAACAACAGCTGAATTTTTAACTTATTTTGGGCTATCTTCCATAGAAGAGCTACCACCTTTATCAAGTGAATTTGATCCATCTATCATAGAAAAAGAGGCAGATTTATTTTTTCAACGCGAGGAAAAGTAAGCTTAAATAAGAAATATATCATATGTCATGTTAAGGCGCATAAAATAGACTATATCCATTGGATAGGAGGAAATTTATGCGCCTATTTTTGATTCGCACAATTTTATTTTTTATCTTGTTCTTTTTTTTATTTCCGCCAATTGGACAATCAGTTGAGGAATTGTCTGTTTCGGCTAATAATGCAGTATTGATTGAAGCAAGTTCTGGGAGAATCTTATTTGAAAAAGAGGCTCATGAAAAACGACCTATCGCAAGTATAACAAAAGTAATGACTGCAATAATTGCTATTGAACAAGGTAACTTAGACGACATGGTTAAAGTGAGTAAGCGAGCCGTACATACTGAAGGATCCTCCATTTACCTTCAAGAAAATGAAAAAATGTCATTGAAGGACTTACTATATGGGCTTATGCTACGCTCTGGGAATGATGCTTCAGTAGCAATAGCTGAACATATTGGTGGAAGTGTTGAAGGCTTCACTTTATTAATGAATGAAAAAGCGCGTTACTTAGGTATGACTAATACACATTTTGCGAACCCTCATGGACTCGATGAGGACGGGCATTTTTCTTCTGCATATGATATCGCCATACTTATGAGAAATGCCATGGAGAATGATATTTTCAAAGAAATTTCTGCATCTGAAAACTATCAATCCGAAGATAGAACGTATAAATGGATTAATAAGAACAAACTATTAACTCAATACTATAACTATTGTACCGGAGGAAAAACTGGTTTTACGAAAAAAGCCGGTAGAACTCTTGTTACTACAGCCGAAAAAGATTCATTATCGTTAATAGTAGTGACATTAGATGGACCAGACGATTGGAATGATCATACAGCTCTATTTGAATGGGGATTTAATGAACATTCATTAGTTAAATTGGAAAGTAAGGGACAGAGAATATTTGTTTCAGGAGAATCGTTAATAACGGGGCTTATCAAGGATGATATATTGTTGCCACTTAGAAAAGAAGAATATACAAGTCTTAGAAAAAAAGCCATTATCAAAGATGTGAGTGAAACTACTTCAGAGGAAACAAAAATTGGGACCATTACCTATTTGTTAGATGGTGAAAAACTTTTAGAAGTTCCTGTTTATTACTCCGAAACGGGTAACGATTCATTTACGAGTCATTTAATTGAAATGGTTAAAAGTCTTTTAGGGTTTGATAAAGATGGTTAATTTAATCTGGGCTTTTATGGCGATCATTGGTATAGTCTATGCTATTTTTAATGGGACGATGGACCAGGTAAATCAAGCATTATTTCAAAGCGCTAATGAGGCAGTAACTTTATCAATTGGTCTGATCAGTATTCTCGTATTTTGGTTGGGAATCATGAAAATTGCAGAAACTGCTGGGATATTAAACGTATTGGCAATAATATTTAGACCAGTCATTTATAGATTGTTTCCTGAGATCCCTAAAGACCATCCAGCGATTGGCTATATTTTATCAAACTTAACAGCGAATATGTTTGGCTTGGGAAATGCAGCTACCCCTATGGGTCTAAAAGCAATGGAAGAAATGAAAAAGCTTAGCAACTCACCAATTGCTTCTCGATCAATGATTACATTTTTAGCACTAAACACTTCCAGTTTAACATTAATACCGACAACTGTTATCGCAATACGAATGCAATATGATTCTGTCGCTCCTACTGAAATAGTGGGTACTACAATTATTGCAACCATTTTTTCTTCCTTATCTGCAGTTTTACTAGATCGTTTTTTTTACCATATGACTAAAGATAAAGAGGGATTATAAATGAGTATTATTACATCCGTAAGCACGTATATTATTCCTTGTTTTATATTAATAGTCTTAGTAATTGCCTCATACAAAAAGTTACCTTCTTATGAGTTATTTGTTGAAGGAGGAAAAGAGGGGATACAAATGGCTTTTTCTCTGCTGCCTTTTCTCCTCGGTATGATTGTAGCTATTTCTATTTTAAGAAGTTCAGGGGCTTTAGAGGCGTTTATAAATCTTATTACACCGCTGTTAGTATTGATCGGTGTTCCTCCTGAAATTGTCCCCTTAGCACTAATCCGTCCTATTTCAGGAACCGCCGCTCTTGGAATGACAACTGAATTAACCCAACATTATGGTCCAGATTCATTTATTGGGAGATTAGCAGCAACAATGCAAGGTAGTACAGATACAACATTATATATTATTACAATTTATTTTGGAGCAGTTGGTATTAAGAAGATGCGTTATGCTTTGAAAGTAGGTTTACTTGCAGATTTAGTTGGGATTTCAGTAGCAATTATTATTGTGAAATTAGTTTTTGGATAGAATAGACTCTTAACTGTCACACCAACAAAGTGAGTTTAAACACATACGCGGATTAACTTGAACAGGCTTCCAATTATTCTCTTGACAAACCTTTCATGATCAAGATGTTTCACAAAAGATATAAACTGTGCAGTAATTTTGGAAAGTAATTACCTTACCGCTACGGAAATATGCTACGCTTTTCGCGGGCGGCTGTTGAGCCTCCTCAACTATTGAAGGAAGGCAGACTAAAATCGCCCTTTGAGGGCAACGTCTGCATACCCCTTGCCGGGGCAGGGTCTCACCGAGGCCTTTCCTCCCGCAGAAGTCTTCACATATTTCCTTCGCTGAGTGTGCCTGTTAACAGCTCTGCACGTTTTGATACTACTATCACAATGGTGATTGAAGCCGGAGGGCAGTCGACTCCTGTGGGAACAGCACGAGTCTGAAGACCCCGTAGGAAGTGGTCTTTGCTTCCGAGGAGGCTGAAGCCGTGCCCACGGTAAAGGAGACACAGTGAAAGCGAGTGTTAGCGTAGCTTGAAATGATGTCACTCTTATGCCTGTGGTGAAAGCAAACTGCCTGAAGGCGGAAATCAACGATGCAGTTACACGGTTTACAAATTTTCACTACTGAACAGTCTATATCAAATGCGACGATAAAATACCTTGGTATAGAGTTATATTTTCAATCAACTAGATAATTGAAAAAACAACTAAGGAAGTGGATCACTAAATTTCCCAGTATTACAAAGGTTTATTTATCTATTTCACGTTGCGAAAGTTGAGAATACTATTTTAAGCAAAATTAATTAAAACTTCACTCTCGAAATCTCTAGAATACATAAATGGATAAAAATAAATACACAAGTTATTCGTTAGATATATCATCTAACGTTTTTTCTTTTTTGTGTACGTTTATTAATTCTCTTTATATTCAAGGTTCTTTCACTTTTGTTCCCGCTTTTAATTGTGCTATGATTATTTAATGGTCACTAGCGAATAGATGTGTCCATGTTTGAATTTCTATTTTTTATACAATAATACATATTAAATAAAGAAATGGTGATACAATGTCAACTAATTTGGAAAGACTACAAAAAGTGATTGCCCAAAGTGGACTTACCTCAAGAAGAAAAGCTGAAGAATTAATCATTTCTGGGAGGGTAAAAGTAAATAGCAAAGTAGTCACAACTCTAGGTACAAAAGTCTCTCCTAAGGATGAGATTGCAGTAGATGATGTTCCAATAGAGAAAGAAAAATTTGTTTATTATTTATTATATAAACCACGTGGCTTTATCTCAGCAGTAGAAGATGATCGAGGAAGAGAAACAGTGATTGATTTGATGGAAGACGTCCAGCAAAGAATATTCCCAATCGGGCGCTTAGATTATACTACTTCAGGAATATTGCTGCTTACGAATGATGGTGACTTTGCTCATTTATTAATGCATCCCAAGCATGAAATTGAAAAAGTGTATGTCGCTAAAGTTAAGGGTATACCTAGTAAGAGCTCTCTCAATCGAATGATTAAAGGCGTCACAGATAATGGGGAACTATTAAAAGCTATGAACTATAAAGTAATTTCTGTTGATAAAAAAAAGGAAACGATGATCTTAGAAATCACTTTACATGAAGGTAAAAATCGTCATATAAGAAGAATGATGGATCAGATTGGTCATCCGATATTGAAGCTTAAGCGAGAAAGATATGGTTCACTTACACTAAAACAGCTTCAACCAGGTCGTTTCCGCCCTTTAACACGTCAGGAAGTTCACCAATTAACAATGCAAGCGTCTAAAAATGTTAAACAATAGACAAATATTACTTACTAATAAGTGTTATAATGTGTTTGGGAGTGATCAAGATGGTCCTTGAAGATGCGCGAAAAAATAAACGCAATAAAATGAAGAAACGTTTTATATTTAGGACGGTTGTTTTGGCAATACTAGTAGGTGCAGTAGTATTTGCATTAGTTACAAACTTAAATAAAGATAAAGAAATTTACAAAGTAGGAGATAAAGCTCCAGACTTTGAACTGTTACAAATAAATGAAAACAATGATCTTGAAAAGATACGTCTAAGTGACCTTGAAGGAAAAGGAGTAATGCTTAATTTTTGGGCAACGTATTGTAAACCATGTGAAGTTGAAATGCCATATATGGAATCCCTGTACCCGGAATATAAAGATGACATTGAGATTGTAGCAGTTAGTTTAGATGCGAGTGATTTAGTAATTCACCAATTTATTGACAAATATGACCTGACATTCCCTGTACTTCATGATAAAAAAACTGAAGTAATGGATTTATATAATGTCGGGCCAATTCCGAGCACCTTTTTTATTAACTCGGAAGGTGAAATTGTGGACAAGGTCGCTGGAGCATTAACATTAGAGAAATTGGAAAGTTACTTTAAAGAAATACAACCGTAGTAATTTATAACTTTAGTGAGGGATTTTGATGGATAAGATAAAGTGCGAATGTGGGCATGTTAATCCTGAAGGTACGGTTCTCTGTGAATCATGTGGGAAACCAATTGAAGAGAACCAACACATTGATGGAAATGATAAAACTAAATTATTAAATATGCGTTATGATGGTACAGCAAGAAGATCACAAACATATAATCGAACAATCATTGATAAAACATGGAACTTTTTTTCATCTGTAAAAGTAGGAGTAATGCTAATTATAATTGCACTAATTGCATCTGGACTAGGAACTATTTTCCCTCAGGAAATGTACATTCCTCCGGAAGCCGAGAATCGTGATCCGGCTGTTTTTTATGAAGATTGGTATGGACTTCCAGGAAAAATCTATTATCAATTAGGCTTGTATGATTTATATAGTTCTTGGTGGTATATGATTTTAATTGCGTTAATTGGAGTCTCTTTAGTTATTTGTAGTATTGATCGTTTTGTTCCTTTATACCGTGCTTTAAAAATTCAGCAACCTAAACGGCATAATACTTTTCTTAGCAGACAAAGATTATTTAGTAAAACAGATGTTGTTTCTGATGAACATAAGAAAGCATTTGTATCTAATTTAAAGAAACAGCGGTATAAAATTGTTGAGAAGGATGGCAATATTCTTGCGGAAAAAAACAGGTTTTCTCGTTGGGGACCATATGTGAATCATATTGGATTAATCATTATTTTAATTGCTGCCCTTTTAAGGATGACGCCGTTTCTCTATTTAGATGAATATGTATGGGTAAGAGAAGGAGAGCAAAAACTGATTCCGGGTACGGATGGGGAATATTATATTGAAAACAAACGATTTTTGTTAGAATTATATGACGAAAATGATGAACGTTTTAAAGCAGCCATGGAAAGAAAGGGCCAACTGGTACATAAAAATTACCAAACAGATGCCATTATTTATAAAGCAAAAGATAATCAGATTGTCGGACAAGAACCAGAGTTAGAAAAAGTGAAGGAAAGTTCTATCCGGATGAATGAACCATTAAAGTTTGATGGATACACATTATATCAATCTGGATATCAAGAGAATGAATTTGCTAATATGACATTTAAAGTCTATGAAAAAGCTGATGCTGATCAAAAGGCTTTAGGAGAACTGACTATTGATTTAACTTCACCTGAAAAAACCTATGATCTAGACAATGGAATTAAAGTACAAGTTACACAGTATTACCCTGATTATGAATTAGAGGATGGAGAACCTAGATCAGTTTCTAAGTTTCCAAGAAACCCAGCATTCGTATTTAATGTATTCCCTCCAAATTCAGATCAAGGGGAAGTAAGCTTTGTTGGAATTGGAAAAAACATTGATGCTACTGGAGAAAATAAATATAAATTAGGAATTTTAGATTTTGAAATGCGATATGCCAGTGGTATTACCGTTAGACGTGATTACACGTTGCCTCTCTTTATCGTTGGAGCAGCAATATTTATGATTGGAGTTGTACAAGGCATGTATTGGCATCATCGCCGAATATGGATTAATCCAAAAGAACAAGGAATATTACTAGCTGCACACACAAATAAAAATTGGTTTGGACTTAAAAAAGACATTGAAAAGGCAATCGAAGGCACAGATATTCAAATGGTCATTGACCAGGAAGAAGTAGAAAAAGAGGCCTAGGAGGACATATTAATGAATGATTTAACAAGTATAAGCAGTACAGCTCTTTATACTGCGTTTGTTGTTTACTTAATCGCTACGATCTTCTTCGGAGCGACTATCCGAGATAAACGGACTGCAGATATGACGAAAAAAGGGTTTGCAGGAACGATCGCTATTTCACTTACTATCATTGGATTTTTAGCTCAACTTGTATACTTCTTTACTCGATGGGCAGCTGGAGGACATGCTCCGGTTAGTAATATGTTTGAATTTGTAACATTTTTAGGGATGAGTTTAGTACTTGCATTTATCATTATATACTTTATTTATCGACTAAGTATATTGGGCTTATTTGCACTTCCTATATCGATGTTAATTATCGCATATGCAAGTATGTTTCCATCTGAAATTTCACCACTTGTTCCATCTTTACAAAGTCATTGGTTATTTATACACGTAATCACTGTATCTTTGTCTCAAGGGGTTTTAGCGGTCAGTTTCGTTGCGGGATTAATTTATTTGATCAAACAGATTGACCAGACAATTTTTAACAAAAAAACATTATGGTTAGAAATAATTCTCTATTCCTTGATTGTTGCTTTAGGATTTATCATTACTACAACTACATTTAATGCCATGGATTATAACGCGTCGTTTGAAGTTCCTAAAGACGGTAGAGTTGTTCAAATGGATTATCACTTACCTGCAATAGCCGGACCAAAAGGTGGAGAGTTATTGACCGAAGATAAAATGTCACCATTATTTAATGCTCCTGATTGGATGCAAGGAAAAGATGCTCCAAAAAAATTAAATACATTAATTTGGTCATTTTTAACAGGTAGCATCTTATATGGATTAATCCGACTTGTCTTACGAAAAAGAATTGGGGCATGGGTTCAACCATTTTTGAAAAATGTTAAACCGCATCTCGTTGATGAAATAATGTATCGTTCAGTGGCAATCGGATTCCCATTGTTTACGTTAGGAGGACTCATTTTTGCTGCAATCTGGGCCCAAATTGCTTGGGACAGATTCTGGGGATGGGACCCTAAAGAAGTATGGGCTCTTATCACTTGGTTCTTCTATGCTGCTTTCCTACACTTAAGACTATCAAGAGGTTGGCATGGAGAAAAATCCGCTTGGTTAGCTGTAATAGGGTTTGCAATTATCATGTTTAATATTATCGTTGTTAACCTTATCTTAGCCGGACTGCATTCATATGCGTAAGCTCATAAAAATTACTAATTGGATATAAAATTTATACTTTTAACAGAAATTCAATTATACTAAAGTGTAGCTAGGTGAAAGAGGAGGGTTTTTCAAATGGACGATAATCAGAAAGTGTTAGTTGTCGATGATGAAGAACGAATCAGAAGATTAATACGTATGTATTTAGAGCGAGATAATTTTATCGTTGAAGAAGCAGAAAACGGCCGGCAAGCCTTAGATTTGGCGTTGGAAAATGATTATGATGTTATTTTATTAGACATAATGATGCCTGAAATGGATGGCATTGAAGTATGTACAGAATTGCGTAAAGAAAAAATGACTCCAGTTATTATGCTAACGGCTAAGGGTGAAGAATCAAATAGAGTGCAAGGCTTCGAAGTAGGTGCAGATGACTATATTGTAAAGCCTTTTAGTCCAAGAGAAGTTGTTTTGCGAGTCAAAGCTGTTTTGCGACGGACAAGTAGTACTGCACTCCAAGACGGGGCTTCACATACAAATAATTTAATAGTTTTTCCACATTTAACAATAGATTTAGATGCTTACCGTGTTACATCAAATAACCAAGAAGTACAATTAACTCCAAAAGAGTATGAATTACTTGTATTTTTAGCTCAATCACCTGACAAAGTTTACAAACGTGAAGACCTTTTAAAAGAAGTATGGCAGTATGAATTCTTTGGCGATCTTAGAACAGTCGATACGCATGTTAAACGGTTACGTGAAAAGTTAACGAGCATATCGAAAGAAGCTGCTAAAATGATCGTTACAGTATGGGGAATCGGATATAAACTTGAGGTAGAGGATAAGTAATGTTTTGGCGTAGTGTAGTAGGAAAACTAGCAATAACGATATTATTGCTAGTTTCTTTTGTCTTATTTATCCTTACCATATTATTATTAGAATTTTTTGAAGGTTTTCACGTGCAAGAAGCCGAAAAAGCAATGGTGCAATCTGCCTCTAAAATGTCCATGTTAGTAGAAGAACATGATGAAAAACCATTGATAACTGAAATGGTTGAGCGAGTAAAAGATCCTACAAGTAGAGTTATAATTTATTTTGAAGATGGGGAGATATGGGCATCTGAGACAACGAATCAACATTTGTTAAATCTAGATGCTATATCACCTGAAAACAATCCTAGTTTAATGAAGGCTATTACTGAGCATACACCTTACAATGAAAAAATGACCATTCTAGAAGACGAAACAGAAATAATGGTCATTGGGACTCCAATCCCTCATAAAGGCGGAGCAATCTTTGTATTTCAGTCACTAGACGTAATAAATCAGACGAAAGCGGAAACGACAAAAATAATTTTTGTCGCAGCAGCGATTGCCATTCTGCTAACAACTATTTTTGCATTCTTCCTGTCTACAAGAATTACTGCTCCATTAATACAAATGAGGAAGGCAGCAATTGATTTAGCGAAAGGTGAATTTAATACTAAATTACCTGTTTTAACCCACGATGAAATTGGTGAATTAGCAATTGCATTTAATCGAATGGGTAAACAGCTTAATTTCCATATCAATGCACTTCGACAAGAGAAAGAGCAGTTAACAAGTATTGTAAATTCGATGGCCGATGGGGTAATTACATTAACACGAGAAGGTAAAATCATTGTTATTAACCCGCCTGCTGAACAATTTATACAAGATTGGTATTTTGAAAATAATGTTCGCTTTGATGAATATGAGGACCAACTTCCTGATGACTTACAATTAATTCTTCAAAAAGTTATCAAAGAAGAAAAAGAAGTTTTGCAAGAACTCAATTTACAAGGTCGAGATTGGGTAATGATTATGACCCCATTATATGATAATTCATATGTACGCGGAGCAGTAGCCGTTATTAGAGATATGACCGAAGAACGGCAGTTAGATAAATTACGAAAAGACTTTATTTCAAACGTCTCTCATGAATTAAGAACGCCTATTGCGTTAATGCAAGGTTATAGTGAGGCTATTGTTGATGATATTGCCGAGTCTACAGTTGAAAAAAATGAACTCGCAAGTATTATTCATGAAGAATCTCTTCGAATGGGACGTCTAGTAAATGAATTATTAGATATTGGACGTATGGAAGCAGGCCATATTGAATTAAACTTAGAATCTATTGATGTAGAACAATTTATTGAACGAATTTATAAAAAATTCATTGGAATGGCAGATGAAAATAATATTCAATTACGATTGACAAAAGAGATTGAAAAGAATATCATTACAATTGACCAAGATAGAATTGAACAAGTTTTCACTAATTTAATTGACAATGCACTGGGACATACGAAGCCAGATGGTTTTGTTCATATTCTTGTTCGTTCCAAAGACGGCTACTTTTATGTTGAAGTCGAAGATAATGGTAGCGGTATTCCTGAAGAAGATTTATCATTTATTTTCGAACGTTTTTATAAGGCCGATAAATCTCGGACTAGGAATAAGAAGAAAAAGGGTACAGGACTTGGTCTTGCAATTGCCAAACATATTGTTTCAGCTCATGAAGGAACGATTCAAGTTAAAAGTAAGGTAAATGAAGGTACAACATTCAGTTTTAAAATTCCACAATAAAATTAAATACCAAGGAAAGAATTAAGGTGCACTTGTGCATAATAGGGAATCTAGTGAAAATCTAGAACTGTCCTCGCAACTGTAAGTAAGGACGAAACAAGCGAAAAACCACTGTATTATACGGGAAGGTGCTTGGAGTAGGATGAATTACGAAGTCAGAATACCTGCCTTAATTCTAAAAAAGAATGTCGTTTCGAAGGAAAACGTACTTCTAATTTTTATGTCTAAAAAAGGAGAGTATTAAAATGAAGAAATGGTTGGTTTCTATTTTTACAGTAGTGAGTACATTATTTTTACTTATTGGTTGTTCCAATGATAGCGCAAATACAACACAGGAAGAAAATGCGAATCAAGAGACAGAAGAAGTACAAGAGACTCAAGTTCTTGTCACTATATCTAAAGATGAAGGAAAAGAAATACTATCAGAAAAAGAAATTCAAATTGAAGAGAATGAGATTCTAATGGATGTAATGAAGGAAAATTTTGATATTGAAGAAGATGGCGGATTTATTAATTCCATCGACGGTGTAGCACCGGAAGAAGATGAACAAAAAGCTTGGATGTATTTTGTGAATGATGAAATGGCGATGGTTGGTGCTACAGAGTATGAATTAGAAGATGGAGACCACGTTGTTTTTGATTTACAAGCGTGGGAATAAACCGTTTTGAATACATATAAACTAACCTTACTTGCAATATTTGCCGCATTAGGCATTGTCGGTCGTTCTGTACTTGCTTTTATACCTAATGTGCAACCTGTCACAGCATTAATTATTATTTGTGGAATTTTAATTGGTCCGGGATCCGCTCTAATACTCGCGTTAATTATTACATTTTTATCAAATATCTTATTAGGTATGGGTATTTGGACAATTTGGCAAGTGATTTCATGGGGATTAATTGGAGTTATTAGTGGTATAATTGGAAAATACTTCCCGCGAATCCCATTGTCTGTTATCGGTTTAATAGGTATTTTGAGTGGATATTTTTACGGGGTTATCATTTCTCTGACAACGTATCAAGTAGCAGGAAAGTTCTGGCCATATTATATTGTAGGGCTGCCATTTGATACGTATCACGCAATAGGTAATGTAATTTTTATTATGTTATTGTATCCGATCATTACACATTTATTAAAAAAGTATGCGAAAAATCGATTTCCTATTCAACAACAATTAATGAAATAATTCATATTTGGAACTCATCCGAGGATGAGTTCTTTTTTATTTAAGAGAAAGTTTTGTCAGTAGGATCAATTTCATAACTGAAAGTGACTTAGGAAATCAAATGAAGAAGTTTTGAAGTTTGGATAACATATAGTAAAATATACTCAAAGCTAAGAGGAGGTCTGGTTGTTGTTTGCGCATATTTTATTGACATGCTACTTAAGAATGCAAAAAGATCGTTCTATTTCTGCTGTATATTATTTACTGCAAGGAAAGCAATCCATACAGACGATTCAAGATGCACAACTTTATGATTTAACCTCTTTTTACGGTATTTATAAAGATTTATCGAAGGAACGATTTTATACTTACATACATGATTTTGTCGATCAAGGACTACTATATTCAAATGATAATTCTAATGATTATACCCTTACTGAAAAAGGGACAGAAGTGGTAGTACATAACCAGTTAGAAACAACTTTTTTAGATGGAAATTCTTATCGGTCTTATGACCAAATATATTTTGCACGGCTTTTACTGCTTATACAAGTTTGGACTAATAGTAAAAAGAAAAACTCTACTTATATTCCAATTATAGAGAATAAAGAAATAGAGGATTGGGTGAAAAAATACTATCGTAAGACAAGATACAATATTAGCGAGAACTTAAACTTGCTTTATAAGGAACTTGCCTCCATTCTAACATTTTTGCCACCTGACCATCCGTCACTATTTATAAGTCAGTTTACTAGTTATAAATCTATTGGGCTTACAAAGGAACAACTAGCTATAAAATCGGGGTATACCCTTGAAGATGTTCACATTATAACAATTAATACTGTTCATTTGATATTGAATAAAATGAAGGAATATAAGTTATTATTTACAATAGGAAAAGACTTACTTCCTCAGAATAACTTGACTGAATCAGCCAAATATACAAATCATTTATTAAAGAAAAGTTTGTCCTTACAAGAAATTGCTCGTACAAGACAACTTAAATTGAATACGATTTATGACCACCTTGTTGAAATAGCATTGTATGATGAGAACTTTAATCTATCGGCCTATGTTCCAGATACGTATCGTAAAGAAATTTTACAAGCTATCAATGTTGTAAAGTCTTATAAGCTAAAAGAAATAAAGGATAATATAGATCAAAATATAAGTTATTTTCAAATCCGGCTTGTATTATCAAAGTTAAATGAGCTATAAACGGAAGTGAATAAAGTGTTTACGGTGAAAAATCTTTACGCTAATTTACAAAAATATTTTAACTATAAACATTTTCAAGAAGGGCAAAAAGAAATCATTGAAAGTGTTTTAAATGGAGACGATGTATTAGGAATTTTAAGAACAGGTTCCGGTAAGTCCTTATGTTATCAACTACCAGCGGTAATGTTGCCGGGAATCACTGTTGTCGTATCCCCATTAATTTCGTTGATGATCGATCAAGTTCGACAAGTTAAATCTTTCTATTATAAAGAAGTAGTTGCTTTACATAGTCTTCAAAGCAAGATTGAAAGAGTACAAACACTAAATCAACTACATCATTATAAACTTGTTTATGTTTCTCCAGAACTATTACAGCAAGAATCAATTTTATCTAGGTTTAAACAAATCAATGTAGCTTTATTTGTTATTGATGAAGCCCATTGCATTTCCCAGTGGGGATATGATTTTAGACCCGATTATTTACGATTAGCAAACATTATAAATATATTAGGAAGGCCTACCGTTCTAGCTTTAACAGGAACAGCAACAAACGAGGTACAGAATGATATTAAGAATAAATTAAAATGCCCAGACATGAAAATGCATGTATTTCCAATGGATCGACCAAATATTTCATTAATTGTCCATAAAATTACTGGAGGCGAAGAAAAAAAACTATCGATTCTTTCTTCGCTATTAACAACATACCGACAACCTACAATCATTTATTTTTCAAGCAGAAAAATGACGGAAAAAATTGCTCATCTTTTGTCTCGGAATATCCCTAATAGAAAAGTTGCTTATTATCATGGCGGGATGGAAAATAGTGACCGTTTAAAAATACAACAGCAGTTTATGAATGACCAACTGGATGCTGTTTGCTGTACAAGCGCTTTTGGGATGGGTATTAATAAAAAAAACATTCGCTTCGTCATTCATTACCATATACCTACTCAAATTGAATCTTTTATTCAAGAAATTGGACGAGCTGGTCGAGATGGGAAAGATAGTGCCAGTATTGTACTATATCGTAATGGAGATGAGCATGTACCTTTACAAATCATTAAAAATGAGATTCCTTCCGAACAGGAAATAATGCATGTGATTAATAAATTACATACATTATTTTTAGAAGAAAAAAAAGTACCTGAAGAACGGGAAGAAATAAATAATTTGTTTCAAATAGAGGAAACAAAATGGAGATTTCTTCAATACCAATTTGAAACACATGGTATGATAAAATTAAATGAGATTTTATATGATGAAGATGAGTGGAACATCTCATTAAAAAAAATAAAACAGTTCTGCACACTACGAATACAAAATAAATTTAATCAATTTAACGAGATGACCAAGTGGATTCATTCCTCTAATTGTTTAAGAAAAGAACTATATAAAAATTTTCAGAACTCCATGCAACAAAGAGAGACAGACTGTTGCAGCCATTGTGGATTTTCCTTAAAACAGTATGAACAGCTAGGTATGGAGGAACAGATGGATGATGCTACTAATAATTGGCAAGAAAAGTTAGCTCAAAAATTACTTATAGGAGATAAAGATGAAACAGGCGGAAATTATTAAGAACATGTCGGATGAAGAGTTAAGAAAGCAACTGTTATTATCACAATGTATCTTCTTTATAATAAGTATATGTTTAAGTTTTTTCTTTTTCCCACATTTAAGTAACTGGTTTCTATACTTTCATCTAGATGCTAAACAAATCATCATGTTAGGCATTATCCCGGCGATAGCGATCGTTATCATAGAAATTATTCTTTATTCTGTTGTTCCTCCCAGATATTTTGATGACGGAGGTATTAATGAGAAAGTATTCAAAAACCAATCATTGGGAAATATATTTCTCATATCAATTGTAGTTGCAATATCAGAAGAATTTCTTTTTCGAGGTGTGATTCAAACATCATTCGGGTATTTATTTGCGAGCACCTTATTTGCACTAGTACATTTCAGATATTTAAAAAAACCACTATTATTAATCTTAGTATTTTTAATTAGTTTTATTTTAGGATATTTATTTAATGTAACAGAGAACTTATTGGTTGTAATTGCTTTTCATTTTACTGTCGACTTTTTACTTGGAATTTATATTAAATATAAAATGTGAGGTGCTTCTCAATGACCATGGAACATGAAGAGAATCAAGCAGAGAAATTACAACAATTGTTTGCTGAAGTAACAAATCAGCCAATTGACCAACAAGAGAGTAAAGATGAGGAAACGAGCAACGACTATATAGAAGTAGATGTATTAAACTTACCCCCTAGAAGTGAGGTTCATACAAAACCTAAACAAAAAGTAAATGTAAGTTTTAATTCGCCTTTAATGCGATTATTTAGCGTTTTGATTTTGCTTATTATTATAGTAACACTTATTTATTTCGTTGCTGGTGAAAAATTAATCCATTTCTTTAATTAAATCCCGAGAATGGGGGAAACATCGTTGCTCAAAATTGTTTTAGGGATTCTTTCCGTATGTATTCTATTCGTTATATATATGGTTTATAAAGCACATAAAGACTTTATCACTCGTTTTTCTGTAACACACGAAAAAATTCCTACCCAATTTAATAATTATAGAATCTTTTTCATTGCCGATGTACATAGAAGAAAGATAAAAGATTTAACTTTGCAAAAAGTCAAAGAACCAATTAATGTAATTTTCATTGGTGGAGACTTCATTGAACGTTATGTTCCATTATCTCGATTGCGTGAAAATATTATAAAGTTAAAACAATTCAACGTACCAATTTATTTTGTCTGGGGAAATAATGACCTCGAAATAGATAAAGAAACATTAATTAATCTTCTTCATCAAGAAGGTGTTATTATTTTAGAAGACAAGGTGGTTCCTTTAATTATTGGAGATTCAAAAATTAATTTAATTGGTTTTAATTATTATGCCGATAGTGAAAAAGTGCCAGACCTAGATTGGGAAAAATTAGATGACGGATTCACCATTTTACTTACGCATAAGCCAAGCTCCTTCTATGAATTAAAAGATAAGTATAAATCACAATTTGATCTTGTGTTGGCCGGTCATACACACGGAGGACAAATTCGCATAGTTGGTCATGGTTTTTATGAAAATGGCGGGCTATTTAAATATAAAAACACCTATGTAATTATTACAGAAGGTTATGGTTATACGTTATTACCGTTTCGCTTACAGACGAGAGCAGAGTGTCAAGTGATTTCATTAAAAAGTACATTTTAAATATGCCAACATATAATAGTGTAATAGAAAAAAAAATGCTATTATTAACTTAATAACTTGAGTCGATTTATTTTTGTATAAGGATAATAACTTGCCTCATGAATTGAATTATAAGGGCAATTCTTAGTTGAATTCTTATTAAATTGGCTCAAAATTTATTTTAATTATTAATTAGGTTAGGAGTGGACACGTTGAAAATAGCTGTCCTTTATGGTGGAGTTTCTAAAGAAAGGGACGTTTCTATTTCTTCAAGTAAGGGAATAGTAGAAGCTCTAAAAAAGAATGGTCATGAAGTAATAGGAATCGACTTTCATCCAAAACGATTACATGAAATTATTGAGCTAAAAGTAGATTTGGTTTTTATTGGTCTTCATGGTAAGTATGGAGAAGATGGAAGTATTCAAGGCTTGCTCGATATGTTACAAATTCCTTACGTAGGTTCAGGCGTCATGGCCTCTGCATTGGCTATGGATAAATTTAAAGCTAAGCAGTTATTTGCTACAAAACAAATACCTATTGCGAAAGGGGAAAGGTATCAAATAACAAAGGATTCATCGATCAAAGACTATGTAAAAGAAATACATAGCAATTTCACATTTCCATTCGTGATCAAGCCAAATAGAGAGGGCTCAACATTAGGTTTAACTATAGTAGAGGAAGAGAGCCAAACTGAAGTTGCTATTGAAAAAGCTATTAAAAGTGATGAGTATATCCTTGTCGAAGAATTTATTAAAGGGAAAGAATTAACTGTACCAATTATGGGAAAAATGAATGAAGAAGTTGCTCTTCCGATCATTGAAATTATCCCTAAGAATGAATTATATGATTATGAATCAAAATATTCTCAAGGCGGTAGTGAACACATTATCCCAGCAAGAATAGATGAAAAGATAACGGAACGTATTAAACGCTATGCCGTTCAAGCTCACCAAGTACTTGGATGTGAAACATATTCCAGAGCAGACTTTTTATTAACAGACGACGGTATACCTTATATATTGGAAGTAAACACACTCCCTGGTATGACACCGACAAGTTTATTCCCAGATTCCGCTAGCAAAAATAATCTGAGTTACGAAGAAATGATTGAGAGATTTGTTCAGTTAACAGTAGGTTAATTTGTTTTAATAGCAGCTTAAAAGGGAAATCAATCATATCAAGTATTTTAATATTGCATATTTGACTTAAAGGTGTATACTAACACTAAAGAATAGCTATTATTTACATTTTATATGTTAATCATAGGAGGTAAACTCATGGTAGCCGAAAAAGCAGCAGATTCCAGTAAAGAAGCAAATGAAAAGTCGAATATTTTATCATCAACAAGGACTGTTGTAAAAGAAGCTTTGGATAAGTTAGGTTATCCTGAAGAAGTCTACGAACTACTGAAAGATTCTTTAAGAATGTTAAAAGTTAGAATTCCTGTCCGAATGGATGATGGGTCGGTCAAAGTGTTTACCGGCTTTCGTGCTCAACATAATGATGCAGTTGGACCTACAAAAGGTGGCGTTAGATTCCATCCCGATGTAACCGAAACTGAAGTGAATGCGTTGGCTATATGGATGAGCTTAAAAGCAGGGATTGTTGATTTACCATATGGAGGCGGAAAAGGTGGGATTATTTGCGATCCTCGTGAAATGTCTTTTCGTGAATTAGAAAGTCTCAGTAGAGGGTATGTACGAGCAATCAGTCAGTTTGTTGGTCCTACAAAAGATATTCCAGCTCCTGATGTATTTACAAATTCACAGATTATGGCATGGATGATGGATGAATATAGTCGAATAGACGAATTTAATAATCCTGGTTTTATTACTGGTAAACCAATTGTTCTTGGGGGTTCACATGGTCGAGAATCCGCTACTGCCAAAGGGGTTACCATTTGTATTGAAGAAGCTGCGAAAAAACGTGGTTTTGAACTTGAAGGGGCTAGAATTGTTGTTCAAGGGTTTGGTAATGCTGGGAGTTTCCTATCTAAATTTCTCCATGAAGCAGGTGCTAAAGTGGTAGGAATTTCAGATGCTTATGGAGCTCTACACGATCCCGAAGGATTAGATATCGATTACTTATTAGATCGCAGAGATAGTTTTGGAACAGTGACAACGTTATTTAAAAATACAATTACAAATAAAGAATTATTAGAATTAGATTGTGATATTTTGGTTCCTGCAGCAGTACAAAATCAAATCACTGAAGAAAATGCTCCTAATATAAAAGCTGACATAATTGTTGAAGCAGCGAATGGTCCAACAACAATGGAAGCAACCAAAATATTAACGGAGCGAGGAAAGCTTCTAGTACCGGATGTATTAGCCTCATCTGGAGGAGTTACTGTATCGTATTTTGAATGGGTACAAAATAACCAAGGTTATTATTGGCCAGAAGAGGAAATTGAAGAAAAGTTATATGACGTAATGAAAAGATCTTTCGAAACTATTTATAATACTGCTCAAACAAGAAATGTTGACATGCGTCTAGCGGCTTATATGGTAGGAGTTAGAAAAATGGCTGAAGCTTCTAGATTCCGCGGCTGGGTATAAACGTATTTCAGTAATATAAAGTATTATCACAGATGAATCTGCATGTTCTGCGAGTAGAGTTACAGAGATTTTCGCTCGGTATTGTAACTCTCATAAAGCAGTTTTTGCAGATTCTTTTCTTTTATTTATAACTATTTTTAAGAGAGGAAATTCAGAATGGAACACACGATTATTATCGGGGCAGGTCCGTGCGGTTTAGCCTGTGCTCTAGAGCTACAAAAACACGATATTAACCCACTTATTATAGAAAAAGGAAATATTGTTCATACCATTTATCGTTATCCAACACATCAGACTTTCTTTAGTACTAGTCGTAATCTAGAAATTGGAAATATCCCTTTTGTTACTGAGAAATATAAGCCTGTTCGTAATGACGCCTTAGCATACTATCGTGATGTTGTCAGCCGAAATAATATTCGGGTTCATGCGTATGAAAAAGCAACAGATATCATAAAAAAGAATAAAATATTCGAAGTTAAAACGATTAAAAATAACAGAACAAAAACATATTATGCTAAAAATGTTATTTTAGCCACTGGTTATTATGATCAACCGCAATATATAGGAGTACCTGGGGAATCACTTCCTAAAGTAAAGCATTACTTTAAGGAAGCTCATCCATACTATGGTTTGGATGTGGCTATTATCGGAGGTAAAAACTCTGCTATCGATGCGGCCTTAGCATTATATCAAGCAGGAGCCAATATAACAGTTTTATATAGAGGAGCATCCTATTCGAAAAGTATTAAACCTTGGATTCTACCCGATTTTGATGCACTCGTTCAGAAACAAAAAATAAAGATGATATTTAATGCGAATGTTAAAGAAATACGAGAACAAGAAGCGATATATGAAGTAGGAAATCAAACGTTTTGTATAAAAAATGATGTAGTGTTTGCCATGACAGGTTATCAGCCTGATATATCTTTTCTAAAACGAATTGGCGTTCAAGTGGATAGACAAAGCGGTAAGCCAGTGAAAAATGAAGAGACATTTGAGACAAATATACCAAATCTTTATGTCGCAGGAGTTATCATTTCTGGATATAATGGCAACGAAACATTTATTGAAAATGGGAGATGGCATGGCAGTAAAATTGTCAAATCGATAATGAAAAATGAATAAAATTAGGAACCTTCTACAAGTTAAAAGTAGAAGGTTTTTTATTTATTTACCGAATTCTCACCAACAAAGTGTGTCTAAATAGATACGTAGATTAACCCGAAAATGCTTCTAATTGATATCTTGACAACCTTATCATGATAAAACTATATTGCACAAAAAACGTAAACTGTGCAATAACTACTAGGTTGAATTCCGCTACAGACCATTGCTTTCCGTGGGTACGGCCTCAGCCTCCTTGAGAAAACCACTCTGCGGAGACTTCGGACACGTGCTGTTCCCACAGGAGTCAATGGTCCTTCGCTATAAACAACCAATAGAAAAATTGAAACATACATCATACTATTATGATCATCCTAGCGTAGGAAATATGTGGAGACTCCTAGGGGAGCATAGGCCTAGATGAGACTACGCAGTGCGTAGCACAAGGAGGCTCATCAGCCGCCCATGGAAAGCGAGACATATTTCCGTAGCGGTAAGTTAATTACTTTCTAAAGTTACTGTACAGTTTTCATCAAATGCGACATGAAATATCTTTTTTGAATATAGTATTTTCAAATAACCAGTTAATTGATAGGAAGTGAATCTCTATACATCCTAATAATACCAAGGTTTATTTAGCTATTTCACGCTGTGAAAGTTAAGTTATTTAATATTAAGTTAGAAAAATACGTAACGAAAATGAATAAAAAGGATAATTAATCAGAAAATACTATTACAACTTTTTGACTTGGAGGAAAGAGTATGAATTACCGAAAAATTTTACTTGTATTAATTCTTATTACATTATCGATCAATGGGCCAACATTTTTACAGAAACAAGTAAATGCATTTAGTCCCCAAATACTTCAACATGGAGCGGTTGGAGATGATGTGATAGAACTTCAGGCTAGATTAAAACATATTGGGTTTTATACGGGGGAAATTAATGGTGTATTCGATTGGCGTACATATTGGGCTTTACGTAACTTTCAGTATGAGTTCGGTATGGATATTGATGGTATGGCTGGCGCAAAGACAAAGGATAAATTAGTCAAAGCAACCGAATACAATGAACAAGAAGTGAAGCAAAATATGTACAAAACAAAGAAACCACCATCAAATGCTCAACAAGGAAATCAAACAAATAAACAACCGGCTAAACAACCAACAAACCAACAAAATAAACCTGCCCAACAAACTGGTGCAGTAAATGTACCACAGGGTTTTTCACAAAATGATATTAAATTAATGGCTAATGCAGTTCACGGTGAAGCAAGAGGAGAGCCTTATGAAGGACAAGTTGCGGTGGCAGCAGTGATCTTGAACAGAACAAAAAGCCCTACATTTCCTAATACGGTATCAGGAGTAATTTTTGAACCAAGAGCTTTTACGGCGGTAGCAGATGGACAAATATGGTTAACGCCAAACGAAACAGCAGAAAGAGCTGTTTTAGATGCAATTAATGGATGGGACCCAACTGGAAATGCACTTTATTATTTTAATCCAGAGACAGCTACTTCAGCATGGATATGGACCCGCCCACAAATTAAGCAAATCGGGAAACATATATTCTGTAAATAGAAAGGTTTTGATAAAATGATTCGCTCAATAATTATTGCAGTTTTATCCATTGGAATTGCGGGTCTAGGCTATTGGGGTTACAAAGAACATGAAGAAAAAAATGCGTTACTCATACATGCAGAGAACAATTATCAACGATCTTTTCATGAGTTATCATATCATATGGATTTACTTCATGATAAGATCGGTACATCATTAGCAATGAACTCCGGTGAGAGACTTTCACCACAATTTGTCGATATATGGCGTTTAAGCTCTCAAGCATTATCAAATGTAGGACAACTTCCATTAACATTATTACCATTTAATAAAACAGAGGAATTTTTATCACAAATTGGGGATTTCACTTATCGCACTGCAATTAGAGACTTAAATGACAAGCCATTGACAGATAAAGAAATAAATACTTTAGAAAAATTGTATTCGCAGGCAGCAGACATCAAAGATGAATTAAGACAAGTGCAATATACTTCCTTACAAAATAATTTACGGTGGATGGACGTAGAATTAGCACTTGCAACAGAAGAAGAACAAAAAGATAATACCATCATTGATGGGTTTAAAACGGTAGAAAAGAAAGTTGGAGAGTTTGCAGAAGGAGACGAAGGCTCTTCATTAATGGAAATTTCAACAAAGAACCATTCATTTAACTACGTACCAGGGGAATGGAAAAGTGAAAATGAAATAAGGGATTTCAGTAAAAATCTATTCTCCATTAACGATAACGTTAACTTAATTGTTACTAAATCTGGTGAAGGTGCCGATGTTCCAATGTATTCTGTTTCATATAAAGATGGTAAAAGTGTTTATATGGATATCACACAGAAAGGTGCACATCCTATCCAAATTTTAGTTGATCGCCCTATAAATGAACCGAAACTTTCACTAAATGATGGATTAATGAAAGCAGAAGATTATATCAAAACATTTGATTTTAAAGATATGATCCCTTTACAAAGTCAACAATTCGATAATACGGGTGTTTTTTCATTTGTCTATTCACAAAATAACGTACGAATTTATCCTGACTCCATGGTGATAAAAGTTGCTTTAGATAATGGGGATATAGTTGGTTTTAATGCTAAGAACTTTTTAATGAATCATCACGATAGAAAAATACCGGAACCTACATTGTCTATCGAAGAAGCAAAAGATTTTGTTAACAAGAACGTGAAAATTGAAGAAGAACATCTTGCTTTAATTGAAAATGATCTACATGAAGAAGTATTAACGTATGAATTCCTCGGAATATTAGAAAATGAAACATACCGCATTTTTATTAATGCAGAGGACGGTATGGAAGAAAAAGTAGAAAAATTAAGTGGAACCGAAACAAATTTCGAGGCTAGTTTATAAACAAATCGTTGTAAAGGAGCGCAAGAGTTCGAGAGCTCTTGCGCTAAATAATAGTATAAATTACCTAACACACTTCCGTTTTAAGACAATTTATGTCATAATAGAATTAGTTAATAGGTTAAATTACCTAAAAGAATCGGAAGGTGTAAAAATGAATATCGGTGATTCAATTGTTATTACCAATCCAAATTCGGATAATTCATCTTATCGTTGTAAAATAATTGATACAGCTAATAATTTAATATTTGTTGATTATCCAATTGAAATAATGACGAATAAAAGTGTGTTCATACCACTTGAGCAACCTTTAATTATCACATTTATGGAAAAAGGAAAAGTATACGAATTTACATCGAATATTTTGCAGTATAACAAATTAACTGTCCCAGCATTAGCGATCCCTATACCAAAAAAAGAAGAGATACGTAAAATACAACGGCGAGAATTTGTCCGAATCGAAACTTCTATTGATATCGCCCTACATTGCCCAGATACTTCTTTTGCACCATTTACTTCCGTAACTTACGATATTAGTGCAGGAGGAGCATGTGTAATAGTACCTTCTAAATTGAAACTTAAACAAAAACAAATCGTTCAGATATATTTTGTTCTGAAAATGGATTCAGCCAATTACGAGTATTTTAACACAAATGCAGAGATTATCCGAATTCATCAGAGTGCAGGAGTACATATGATATCTATAAAATTTTTGTTTAATGGTACAACTGAGCAAGACAAAATTATGTATTATTGTTTTAATAAACAAAGGGAGTTAAGGAAAAAAGAAATACATTAAAATAATAAACACGTTAACTTGGCATTTTGCCAAGTTTTTTCATACAATTAGGTTAGTTTCATATTGGTAGGGGGAATGAATAAATGAAAGATAGACTAATAAGAATTGCAATAGATGGACCTGCAGCTGCCGGTAAAAGTACGGTTGCAAAAAAAATCGCCAAACAGCTATCTATTGTTTATATTGATACAGGAGCTATGTATCGTGCTCTAACATTAAAAGCAATTAATCAAAACATTAATATAGAAGATGAAACAGCCTTATATGAATTGCTTAAAAAAACTAAGATTACTTTAACTCAAAATGGGGAATATACTACTCAAAAAGTATTTTTAGATGGTACAGATGTTACTGATTCGATTCGTTCGGAAGCTGTGTCAAACTCTGTTTCATTTATTGCAAAGCATCCGTTAATTCGTGAAGAAATGGTAGAAAGACAAAAACACCTCGCTGATGATGTCAGTGTTGTCATGGATGGAAGGGACATAGGAACTCATGTACTACCTCATGCAGAAGTTAAAATATTTTTAATAGCTTCTGTCGAAGAAAGAGCAAAAAGAAGATATAATGAAAATATTAGAAGAGGAATTCCCACTAATTTAGAAAAGTTAAAAGAAGAAATTAAGGAAAGAGATGAACGAGATTCAAATAGAACAGTTTCACCACTAATTCAAGCAAAAGATGCCATTGCGATTGATACTACTTCATTATCAATTGAGCAAGTTACAGACAATATATTAGGAAAAGTAAACGAATATCTAGACTCTTTATAAAATAATTTACTTGACAAATTGTATTTATTGTAAGAAGTTATTAACAAAGTGGTTTTCATGTTATACTTAGATAAAAGGAAAATGTTAGTTTTTCTACAAATAAATAGATTGTTTTTTAAATTGTGTTTAGGAGTGAATACATATGGCGGAATCAAACAATGAATTACAAGTTGGAAGTACTGTTACAGGAACTGTGGTAAAAGTTGATGAAAAACAAGTATTAGTTGATATCGGACAGAAGTCAGAAGGAATTATTCCTATAAGTGAATTATCCAATTTGCATGTAGAAAATCCAAACGATGTAGTGAAAGATGGAGAAGAATTAACATTAAAAGTAAAGAAAGTTGAAGATGAAGAAATTATTCTTTCTAAAAAAATGGTGGATGCAGAAAAAGCATGGGAAGAACTACAAGAAAAATATGATAACAATGAAACATTTGTGACAGAAGTTAAGGAAGTCGTAAAAGGTGGACTTGTTGTGGATGTAGGACTAAGAGGTTTTATCCCCGCTTCATTAGTCGAAACTTATTTTGTAGAAGACTTTTCCGATTATAAAAACAAATCATTGGAAGTAAAAATAGTTGATTTGGATAAAGAACAAAATAGAATTATATTATCTCATAGAGCAGTTATCGAAGAAGAACAATCAAAGAAAAAAGCAGAAATTCTTGAGTCATTAGAACCTGGCCATGTTGTGGAAGGCACAGTGCAGCGTATAACAGATTTTGGTGCGTTCGTCGATATTGGCGGAGTAGATGGACTAGTCCATATATCTGAATTAGCTCATACCCATGTAGATAAAGTATCTGATGTATTATCAGAAGGAGATAAGATAAAAGTAGAAGTTTTATCAGTCGATTTAGATAATGATCGAATATCTTTATCTTACAAAAACACATTACCAGGCCCATGGTCAGGTATTGAAGAGCGTATTAAAGAAGGAGACAAAGTAAAAGGAATTGTTAAACGTCTTGTAAACTTTGGAGCCTTTGTAGAGATTGAAGATGGTGTAGAAGGACTTGTACATATTTCTCAAATCGCTAACCGTCACATCGGTACTCCTGAAGAGGTATTAGAAGTTGGGCAAGAAATCACTGCAAAAGTCCTAAGCGTGGATGAAGGAGAACAACGTATCTCATTGAGCATTAAGGAAATCGAGTTAGATAAAGAAAAAGGTGAGATAGAACAATACGAAAGAGAAGAAGAATCATCCAGTTTTCAACTTGGCGATATGATTGGTGATAAACTCGATGAATATAAACAATAAAGATAAACAGTAATCTTTGATCTAGAGCTTTTCCATTTCGGAGAGGCTCTTTTAACTTTGACCTCTACTTAATATACGCTTAAAATTTCCATTCATGAATTAAGTTTAACATGATGTTTAAAGAGGCTTATCCGATTGTTTTAAAAATATATTACATGTATCAATCGTATAAACAACCTACATTTCATACATACTGATATGAAAAGTAGGTGAGATAAATTGTATGAAGAATTTTTATATTATTGGTTAATCTGGATTATTTTTATCCTAGTGTATTTTTTTATGGCTATTGGAAGCGCACGTTCAGTTTTAGTTAGTTGGATTTTATTGTTGATCTGTTGTACTAATATAACAATCATATTTTCTAATATAACTTTTTCTATCACATTTTTTCTATTAATTATTGGAGCAATTATTTTTTATACTGTCAATGAATTCACTTTTTATAAGATGTTTGCTACTTTTTCCGTAATGCTAGGGTATGTATCATTATTAATTTGGCGGAAGATTACTCCCGTCTGGTTTTTTATGCCTTCATTTTTTATGATCTCCGTGATAAGTGCAATCCTTATATTGGTACTTATCCATGAGTTTTACGAACAAATTGCTGTAGCATTGGTCGCTATTACCTTTGGCCAACTTCTATATGAATTTATTGTGATCAGTTATCGATTAAATGATGTAATGGGAGATAGAACATTTTTCATCCAAATTAGTTTAATCATTTTATTTATTATAATGAACCGATTTTTTCAAAGCTCGATCAGTAAGCTTTCGACTTTTTTACGTAGAAAAATAGCGTAATATTATATAACAAATTGTTATAAATGAACGACTTTGTTAAAATGAATAAAGATTTTAATATATATATTTTGATGTAGGAAGGATGGCCTTTCATGAGAAAAGCTACTGTAGCTATTGTAGGGAGACCAAATGTTGGAAAATCGACTATATTTAATCGGTTAGTCGGAGAAAGAGTTTCCATTGTTGAAGATATACCAGGAGTTACAAGAGATCGCATTTATGCTGAGGTAGAATGGTTAACTACTCAATTTAATATTATAGATACTGGCGGGATTGAATTATCGGACGAGCCTTTATTAACTAAAATTAGAAATCAAGCGGAAATTGCCATTGATGAAGCAGATGTGATTATTTTTTTGGTAAATGGCAGAGATGGTGTTACAGCCGCTGATGAGGAAGTTGCTAAACTATTATACAAGTCGAAAAAACCTACCGTACTGGCTGTTAACAAAATTGATAATCCAGAAATGCGTGACCGAATTTATGAATTTTATGCATTAGGATTCGGTGAACCTTACCCGATATCTGGAACCCATGGATTAGGGTTAGGCGATTTATTAGACGAAGTAATTCGTAATTTTCCTCAGTTAGAGGATGAAGAAAAGGATGATGATTCCATTTACTTTAGTGTCATTGGGCGCCCGAATGTCGGGAAATCATCTTTAGTAAATGCGATATTAAATGAGGAACGGGTAATTGTTAGTGATATAGAAGGAACGACAAGGGACGCAATTGATACATTCATACATAAAGATAACCAAGATTTTGTTATTATCGATACAGCCGGGATTCGTAAACGTGGAAAAGTTTATGAATCAACCGAGAAATATAGTGTTCTTCGTGCATTAAAGGCAATAGATCGCTCTGATGTTGTATTAGTTGTGTTAGACGCGGATACGGGTATTAGAGAGCAAGATAAAACAATAGCCGGATATGCCCACGATGCCGGACGAGCAATTGTCATTGTTGTTAATAAATGGGATACTGTAGATCCTGGTGAAAAGGTAATGAAGCAATTTGAAGAGGAGATAAGAACACAGTTTCAATTTTTGAATTATGCTCCAATTGTATTTTTATCTGCAAAAACGAAAAGACGCTTACAAAGATTAATCCCGATTATTAAATTGGCTAGCGAGAATCATACAAAAAGAATTCCAACAAACGTGTTGAATGATGTAATTATGGATGCACTCGCTGTAAATCCTACTCCAACGATTAAAGGGAAACGTTTGAAAGTTTTATACACTACTCAAGTTGCTGTAAAGCCACCAACATTTGTTGTCTTTGTTAATGATCCTGAATTAATGCATTTTTCATTTAAACGTTTTATTGAAAATCGGATTAGAGAATCATTTGGTTATACAGGTACTCCAATTAAGATAATTGGTAGAAAACGATCATAATAAAAGGAGAATAAAATATGGGAAAAGTAGCAGTATTAGGAGCTGGCAGTTGGGGGACTGCTTTAGCTATCGTACTAGCCGATAACGGTCATGATGTTCGCTTGTGGTCACATCGTAAAGAACAGGCAGATGAGATCAATAATTACCATTTGAATAAACGGTATTTAAATGTTCAATTGCCTAATAACCTACGCGGTTTTTATGATCTTCATGCTGCAGTTAATGATGCAGAGGCAGTAGTTTTTGTTGTGCCTTCTAGTGCAATTCGCGAAGTATGCAGTTTAGTTAGAAACTCCTTGAAAGAAAAGACTACAATCGTTCATGCGTCAAAAGGGATCGAGCCGGATACGTTTAAGCGAATTTCCGAGATAATTGGAGAAGAAATCCCAGAGTATGGAGAAGATAATATTGTAACCTTATCAGGGCCAAGCCATGCAGAGGAAGTTGCATTACGACATCCTACAACTGTAACAGTTGCTTCAAAAAATAGGGAAAATGCTAAATTTATTCAAAACATGTTTAGCAATGAATTTTTTCGAGTTTATACAAGTTCAGATGTCATCGGAGTGGAACTGGGAGGGGCTTTAAAAAATATTATTGCTCTAGGAGCTGGTATTTCCGATGGACTTGGTTTCGGCGATAACGCGAAGTCTGCTTTAATTACGCGAGGATTAGCTGAAATTACACGGCTTGGAACAGCTCTAGGGGCCAACCCTTTAACCTTCTTAGGGTTATGTGGAGTTGGAGATTTAATTGTAACATCTACCAGTGCTCATAGCAGGAATTGGCGAGCTGGGAATCTACTAGGTAAAGGAAAATCATTGGACGAGGTCTTACAACAAATGAACATGGTTGTAGAAGGCGTGAGAACAACTAAAGCAGCATATCAACTTGGAAAAAGTCAGCAAGTTGATATGCCAATTACAAACGGAATATATGACGTCTTATTCAATAATAAAGATCCCAAATTGGTTGTTGAACAATTAATGAAAAGGGACAAAAAAGAGGAAATGGATGATTATTCCTCATTCATTTAACAGGATATATGACATAAACAAATTAATCTTTCTCTGCATATACTACTTTTGAGTGATAGCAGGGAGGGGAATGTAAAGTGGATCAAGACGCAAAAAAAATAATGAATAAAATAGAAGAAAGTTCTAATATTTCAGTTGATGAAATATACAATATTGCACATGCAATTCAATTTCAAGACTTATCAGATGAATCAACAGTTAGATCTCTAGTCCGTCGTTTGTCAAGTATGGCAAATCGTCCAATTTCTAAAGAGAAAGAAGATCAAATTGTACGTTCAATTATTAATAATGAAATTCCATCATCAATGGAATCATTAGAACGATTTTTTTAATAAATTCAAATTATTAGGCGTTAGAAGATACAAATGAATTAAAAGATGCATATTATAAAACGCAACAGTAAACTTAAATAGAGATGCCGGGTATTGTTTAGTCAGTCTGGGATGGCTTCTTACAGTCATTCCAGTTTTTTATGACAAAATAAGTACTATTATTAGAATGTGAATAATAAAAGAGTGAATAAATTGATTTGCTATATTAGTTTATGTAAAAATGAAGAATAGTTAACAATCTAACATATTGAGAGTGAATACTAGGAGTGAAGTAATGAGCGCAGCAGAAATAAAAGAGATCATCTCTTTTGTAGGGATAGGTCTTTTAATAGTAGCAATTGCTTTAATAACATTAAGTAGAAGGAAATTAACAGGTATATTTAGTATCATTGTCTCAATTATTGCTTATATTTCCTTTATTATTGGTGGATTTATTGTTGTATTCGTTGTATTAAGCGGGCCTACAGGCTAACTACTAAGGAGGCATATTATGACAAAAAAACTATACATACTTACACTTCCAATTCTAATCATAACGTTTCTGAGTGGATGTTTATATCCGCAAAATGACTTGGCAAAAAATCAAATGCCTAATGAAGCACAGTTAGATATGGTCCAATCCGCTGTACTCCAATATAAAGAACAAACAAATGGCTTGGTTCCTATTAAAACAAAAGAAAATGATGTAGATATTTATGAAAAATATTTAATAGATTTTTCTCTTTTAAAAGATAACCAATTGATTTCGGAAATACCAGGGACAGCATATGAAAATGGTGGTATTTACCAATATACAATCGTTACTCCTGAAGATGATCCAAAAGTAAAACTAATCGACCTCCGAGTAACCGAAAAAATTAGAGAAGTCTATGTAAAATTAGATATATATCGTTCGAAAAACATTTATCCGCCTTTTGGTGAACAAATTGATACAGACATTTATAAATTAAATTATAAAAAACTAGGATATAAGTCAGAACCCCATGTAATAAGTCCATTTACAAAAGTTAATTTACCTTTATTAATTAATACAGACGGTGACATATTTATCGATTATCGGATTGATTTGCAACAAGCTTTAAATGAATTTGATCATAATTATAAAAATGGTGATGATATTCGTCCGATTTTAGAAAATAATTATCCTTTTGTTCCTGCATATTCCTTACCATATACGATAGAAAACAACGAACCAGTATTTTTAATAGAATAATATGTATAATTCTCCCCTTGTAGCATATCGTGTTACAAGGGGTTTTTAATAATTTATTTACATAATGATTTTTAGTTTTTAAAGTCATATTTTAATAGGACAACATCATAGACTATATTAGTATTGGTCTTGGTTTGTAAATTTTTTTGTATTTGGAAGAGGAGGGAACTACTTGGATAAGATTGATATTTTTAAAGATATTTCTAAACGAACGAACGGGGATGTTTATTTAGGAATAGTTGGAGCAGTAAGAACGGGTAAATCAACATTCATCAAGCGCTTTATGGAGTTAGTTGTTTTACCAAATATACTAGAGGAGAATGATCGCATTCGGGCGCACGATGAATTGCCTCAAAGCGCAGCCGGAAAGACGATAATGACGACAGAGCCCAAATTCGTACCAAATCAAGCAGTGTCAATTAATATTGAAGATGGATTAGACGTAAATGTTCGTCTCGTTGATTGTGTCGGTTATGCTGTAGATGGGGCCAAGGGATTTGAAGATGAAGATGGACCGAGAATGATTAACACCCCTTGGTATGAGGATCCGATTCCATTTCATGATGCTGCTGAAATAGGTACAAGAAAAGTAATTCAGGAACATTCTACAATTGGAATAGTTATAACAACGGATGGAACAATTGGTGATATACCTAGATCACATTACATTGAAGCAGAAACAAAAGTTGTAAATGAATTAAAAGAAGTTGGAAAACCTTTTATTATGATCATAAACTCGGCTCGACCTACATCTCAAGAAACAGAGTTATTACGCCAAGAATTAGCTGCAGAACACGATGTACCAGTATTATCGATGAGCATCGAAACAATGAATGAACATGATGTTTATAACGTTCTAAGAGAATCTTTATATGAATTTCCTGTACTAGAAGTAAATGTTAATTTGCCAAGCTGGGTAATGGTGCTTCATGATAACCACTGGCTAAAACTTAACTACCAAGATGCAATACAGACAACTGTGCGAAGCATTAAGCGGCTTCGAGACGTAAATACGATTGTAAATGAATTTTCTGATTTCGAATATATTGACCATGCTCAAATTTCCGGAATGGAAATGGGAGAAGGAATTGCAGAAATTGATTTATTCGCTCCCGAAAACTTATATGAGAACATTTTAAAAGAAATAGTCGGAGAAGAAATTAGGGGAAAAGATCATTTACTCTCCTTGATGCAAGATTTTACCCATGCTAAACGAGAATATGATCAGATTGCTGGTGCTTTACAAATGGTAAAACAAACTGGATATGGAATTGCTGCACCGTCCATCCAAGATATGGTACTAGATGAACCGGAGATTATAAAGCAAGGATCAAGATTTGGTGTCAGATTAAAAGCTGTAGCACCTTCTATTCATATGATAAAAGTAGAAGTTGAAAGTGAATTTGCACCGATTATAGGCACTGAAAAGCAAAGTGAAGAGTTAGTTAAATATTTAATGCAAGATTTTGAAGAAGATCCATTATCGATTTGGAACTCAGATATCTTTGGTCGATCGTTAAATTCCATTGTACGTGAAGGTATTCAAGCGAAAATTTCATTAATGCCTGAAAATGCAAGATATAAATTAAAAGATACGTTAGAAAGAATAATTAATGAAGGGTCGGGAGGATTAATAGCAATTATTTTATAACAGCTGTTTCAGCTGTTTTTATTTTGAGAATATATAAAAAAATCTAACAGCAAAGGGTCATCTGACGTATGATCTTTGCTGTTTCTTTATGAAATTGTAACAGAACGAAGAAATTTTGAATAAATTCGTGAAAAAACGTTATTTTGTGTTGAATTTTATGATAAAGTCAGTTAGTATAAGCTTTATCATCAGTTTATTATCTATTGAAGTATAAAAATAGGCAAATTGGTGAACAAATGATGATAGCTTTATAATTTGTAATTTGCAAATTATATATTTCGGGAGGAGGTGAATGTCATGAACAAAACAGATTTAATCAATGCAGTAGCCGAAAAAAGCGAACTTTCTAAAAAGGATGCAGCGAAAGCTGTAGATGCAGTGTTCGATTCTGTCATGGATTCACTTAAAGATGGTGAAAAAGTACAAATTATCGGATTTGGAAACTTTGAGGTGCGCGAAAGATCAGCACGTAAAGGGCGTAATCCTCAAACTGGTGAAGAAATTCAAATTCCAGCAAGCAAAGTTCCAGCATTCAAAGCTGGTAAAGCTCTAAAGGAAGCTGTTAAAAGCTAATTTACATAGAGCATACAATTAGGGCACGTTAACCATACGTGCCCTTTTTTGTTTGTGTAATGATTTATACTAACCCATTTACTAGCAGATTGTATTTTTCTCGACCCGAATATCCTATATTGATTGACAATACTGTTATAATAAGTGATAGTAAATTAGATATATTAAAAATCGATTATACGTATATCGATTCTCGCTTCATATAGCTATATTATGCTATACTATGAGTAATCATTGCATGAAAGGGCATAGGTGGTTAGCGTGCACACATTGAGTAAGGAAACAAACCAATTAAAATACATGATTGAAAAAAAGATAAGTCATTCATATGTGGAAAAATATATTCAAAAGCCCTTAATTGATTTTGACAAGCTATCTATATTACATTATCTCTATAAAGATTTAAATATCGCTACAAATCGAAAACAACACTATGTTATTACTATTATGTTAGTTCAAATAGCCTTAGACACCCACGAATTACTGCCAAGTAATGGATCACGGGAAATGGGGTTAACCGAAAAACAATTATCTGTTTTAGCGGGAGATTATTATAGCGGATTATATTATTTGCTTTTATCAGAAATTGAAGATATAGAAATGATTCAAGTATTAGCAACAGCGATCCAAAAGATAAATGAGCAGAAAATGGTTTTGTTTTACAAAAATCTCCATTCAATTGATGAGTTATTAATAACCTTAAAAAACATTGAGTCTATCTTATTTACCGAAGTAGCTCTCTTTTTAGATAGTAATTATGAACTCATTCCTGTTATCAAAGAAGTTTTGCTTATTAATAGGCTCTATAGAGAAAAAGAACTCTTAAAAGAAAACAAGTTTTCGCATATAAGAGAATTCATTAAAAAAGAAAAAAATGAAAGTTATTTTGATACTGAAATGGAACAGCTAATAGAAAATAGAGAACAAATTCTAGATAGATTATTGTTGTCTTTACCTGATCAATATTCCTCATTTAGAAATACGATTAGAAACAAAATTAAATTATCTTTTAATATAACTGTAGCGGAAGAAGGATAGCAGATGACTGAAAGTTCTAAAGAAGAAAAAGTTCATCATGTATTTGAAAAGATATCTCAAAATTATGATTCGATGAACTCTATTATTTCATTTAATCGTCATGTAGCATGGCGAAGAGATGTAATGAATCGAATGAATGTGGCAAAAGGAAGTAAAATACTCGATGTTTGTACTGGAACTGGTGATTGGGCAATTTCATTAACAAAAGCGGTAGGTGAAGAAGGCGAAGTATTCGGATTAGATTTCAGTAATAATATGCTCAAAGTTGCACATGAAAAGAAAGAAGCATTGCAAATACCTCATTTAGAGTTTATTCAAGGTAATGCAATGGAGTTACCTTTTGATGATGAAACGTTTGATTACGTAACTATCGGTTTTGGACTAAGAAACGTTCCTGATTACGAGACGGTGTTGAATGAAATGTATCGAGTAACAAAAAAAGGTGGGAAAGTAGTCTGTTTAGAGACTTCTCAACCTACAATGCCAGGATTTAGACAACTTTATTTTTTTTATTTCCGTTTTATTATGCCGTTATTTGGAAAAATATTCGCGAAAAGTTACGATGAATATTCGTGGCTTCATGAATCTACCAAAAATTTTCCTGATAAACAAAAACTAAAAAAAATGTTTCTGGAAGCAGGGTTTACCCAGGTTGCCATTAAGAGTTACACTGGTGGGGTTGCGGCAATGCATATGGCAACAAAGTAGTGCGGAGAAGAGTATATTAAAAAGGTGAAGAGTATGAAACTTGCGAATATATATGGCTTTTTGAAGAAAGATTTACAAGATATAGAACATATGTTAACTGAAACAATCGAAGCAGAACATCCCATATTGCGTGAGGCCTCCCTTCAATTATTACAGGCTGGTGGAAAACGAATCCGTCCAGTTTTTGTCTTGTTATCTGCTCAGTTCGGAAATTATAACGAAAATATAGAGCAAATAAAATCTGTAGCGGTTGCTTTAGAGCTTATTCATATGGCTACCTTAGTACATGATGATGTCGTAGATGATGCAGAATTAAGGAGAGGGAAACCGACGATCAAATATTTATATGGAAATCGTGTCGCTATGTATACGGGTGACTACATTTTAGCAAGGGCTTTAGAAGTAATTACCACGGTTAAAATTCCAACAGTTCATCATTCTCTGTCCAAAACACTTGTTAAAGTAGTAGAAGGTGAAATTGCTCAAATTGAGGACAAGTATAATGTCAATCAAGGCATTAAAGATTACTTACGTCGAATTAAAAGAAAGACTGCATTGTTAATTGCGATTAGTTGTAAATTAGGAGCAATTGCCTCGGGTGCAACGATGAAACAAGCAAATCAACTTTATCGATATGGATATAATGTTGGTATGTCTTTTCAGATCATCGATGATATTTTAGATTTTACAGCTTCTTCCGAGGAACTTGGAAAACCGACTGGCAGCGATTTAATACAAGGGAATATAACACTTCCTATTTTTTTTGCAATGAATGATCAAGAATTTATGGATGAACTTGTCCACGTTTTTCAATCGTCAAATCAAATTGATGAGGAACGTATTAAACATTTACTTTTCTTATTAAAGCAAACTGATGCAATTGAAGAATCGTATCGTTTAAGTAACTTGTATTTACAAAAAGGGATCCAATCAATACAAACTTTAAAAAATACTAAAGCAAAAAGAACGTTACAGACAATTGCAAGTATTATTGGTAAAAGACGTTCTTAGTTTAATTGTATTATGTTACATAATTTGATAAAATTTTTATCGATCATAAAAATTTTGATCGTAGAAATTATGATGGAAAGTAGAGGAGAATATAGTATGGAAAAGACTTTTATTATGGTAAAACCTGACGGAGTACAACGCGGGTTAATTGGAGAAATTGTTAATCGTTTTGAAAAGAAAGGTTTTACGTTAGCGGGAGCAAAATTAATGCAGATTCCTACCGAGTTAGCGGAAGAACATTATGGTGAACATAAAGAGCGCCCTTTCTTTGGTGAATTAGTCGAGTTTATCACTTCAGGACCTGTATTTGCAATGGTATGGGAAGGTGAGAATGTAATTAAAACTGCTCGTCTCATGATTGGCGCAACAAATCCTACAGAAGCAGCACCTGGATCAATCCGAGGGGACTATGCAGTTACTGTTGGTAAAAATATTATCCATGGTTCCGATTCTCTGGAAAGTGCAGAAAGAGAAATTAATCTCTTCTTCAACGAAAAAGAGCTTGTTACTTACACAAAACAAGACAACACATGGATTTACTAATAACTATTTTTGGCCTCTGTTCTTAACGGAGGCTTTCTATTATTTATTTTGAGAGAGGCTTGTATAACAGTGGGGGATTATACTAGTTTTACACACAAAATTAATGAAAAGTTTGATATTGACTTAAGTTTATATAAAGAAGCTCAAATGAAACGAAGATTGACTTCTTTACGGAATAAAAGAGGATACGCCGATTTTTCAGCTTATTTTAATGCAATTTGTAAAAATGACGAATTGTTAAAAGAATTTTTGGATCGGCTTACTATTAATGTCTCCGAATTTTATCGTAATCCTAAACGATGGGATGTTTTGCGGAGCAAAGTTTTGCCTGAATTAACAAAAAATAAAAAAAAGTTGACTATTTGGAGTGCTGCATGCTCTACAGGAGATGAACCTTATAGTCTTTCAATTATGCTGAAGGAACATTTTAATGATATAGATGTATCGATCATTGCTACGGATATAGACGAAAATGTTTTAAAGAAAGCGAAACAAGGAGTATATAATGCTTCTGCTCTAAAAGAATTACCAGAACATAAAAAGTCAAAATACTTTTTATTTAAAAACAATAAGTATTATGTTAACGAACAGTTAAAATCAATTGTTACCTTCAAAAAACACAATTTATTAAATGACCCTTATCCGTCTAATGTTGACTTAATTGTTTGCCGTAATGTGTTGATCTATTTTACGGATCCTGCTAAAAATTTTATTTATGAACGTTTCGGCCAAGCATTAAATCAAAATGGCTTTCTGTTTGTTGGTAGTACGGAACAAATTTTTAATCCAAACAACTTTCAATTAAGTTTATACGATACTTTTTTTTATCAAAAAAAATCATGAATTGTACATAGAAATGAGGAATGAAAATGCGTTATTTAACTTCAGGAGAATCACATGGGAAAAAATTAACGACGATCATAGAAGGTATACCTGCTCGCATGCCACTACTAAAAGAAGATATTGATGAATCTTTGCTCCGAAGACAAAAAGGACATGGTAGAGGTCGGAGAATGCAAATAGAAAAGGATCTTGTTGAAATTACTAGTGGCGTGCGTCATGGGTACACATTAGGTTCACCTATTGCTTTAGTAGTTAACAATGATGATTTTAAGAGTTGGGTTAATATAATGGGTGAGGATCCAATTGAGGAAGATGAAAAAATCAGACGTGTAGTCACACGTCCAAGACCTGGGCATGCTGATCTCAACGGAGCATTGAAATATGGCCATCGTGATATGCGCAATGTGCTAGAACGTTCATCAGCTAGAGAAACAACAGTAAGAGTAGCTGCAGGTGCAGTCGCTAAAATAATGTTAAAGCAGTTAGGTATTGAAGTAGTGGGATACGTGAAAGAAATTGCCGGGATAAGAGCAGAAGATCAAGAAGGTCTATCAATGAAAGAGCGTATCGATATCTCTGAAGCTTCTCCTGTAAGAGTATTGGACAAAACAGTCGAACAAGCAATGATGGACAGGATTGATCAAGCGAAAAAAGACGGAGATTCTATCGGAGGAGTTTGTGAAGTATATGTTGAAGGTATGCCTGCCGGAATAGGATCATATGTACATTATGACCGGAAATTGGACGCTAAATTAGCTGCTAGTGTAATGAGCATTAACGCTTTTAAAGGAGCAGAAATTGGAATAGGCTTTGACGCTGCTCGAAAAAATGGTAGTGAAGTCCATGATGAAATTGCCTGGAGTAAAGAAGATGGTTATTACCGCAAAACAAACCGACTCGGTGGGTTTGAAGGTGGAATGACAACAGGAATGCCGTTAGTTATTAGAGGAGTAATGAAACCAATCCCAACCTTATATAAACCATTACAAAGTGTTGATATCGATACAAAAGAACCGTTTAATGCTAGTATTGAGCGTTCTGATTCATGTGCAGTTCCCGCAGCAGCTGTCGTTATGGAACATGTCATTGCATTCGAATTAGCAAAAGCGCTCACTGAAGAATTTACTAGTAATCAATTTCCACAACTTAAGAAAGCTATAGATGACTATCGAGAAGAAATCAGGTGTTTCTAAATGAATGAATTGAACGTTCAAACATCAACTCATTCATATCCTGTATATATTGGGGAAAATTTACGTTTTAAAATTAAAGAGCTTATTAAGAAAGATTATTCTTCTATTTTAATAATAACGGACGATCATGTTGCATCATTATATCTTGAAGAAATAACGGATAACCTAAATAGTATGAATGTTTTTTCTACAATCATCCCTAGTGGTGAAGCTTCCAAAAATATTGATAGTTTTTATCACTTGCAAACTATTGCTATTGAAAATGGATTAGATCGAAATTCTTTAATTTTAGCACTAGGTGGTGGGGTTGTAGGAGATTTAGCTGGATTTGTTGCAGCAACGTTTATGCGAGGGATTGACTATATTCAAATACCAACAACTATTTTAGCCCATGATAGTAGTGTTGGCGGTAAGGTAGCAATTAATCATGAAAAGGGAAAAAATTTAATTGGCAACTTTTATCCGCCTAGAGCTGTTATTTATGACGTAAATACATTGAGTACACTCCCAGAACATGAAATTCGCTCAGGATATGCTGAACTAATAAAAGAAGCTTATATTAGTGATGAGCAATTCTTACATGAATTACTTACAATCGATCTGAAAAAAATTACTTCAGACCAACTTATGAGATTTCTCTACTTAGGTATTAAAATTAAAGCAACTATCGTTGAACAAGATGAAAAGGAATCCAGCATTCGAAAATTCTTAAACTTCGGACATACGTTAGCACATGCATTGGAAACGAAATTAGGGTACGGAAAAATCACCCACGGAGAAGCAGTTGCGATAGGTATGCTGTTTTCTATACGAGTAAGTGAACAAAAATATAGAGCTACACTTCCTTACAAAGAGCTATATAACTGGTTAAGGAAAAATAACTATCCATTAACATTTGATGATGTCTCTAATGAGGATATTATCGACGTAATGCGTCTAGATAAAAAAGCAGAGAAACAACAAATACAAATGGTATTATTAAAAAATGTGGCTGAACCAGAAGCAGTACAATTAACCGATCAGGAAATACAAACAGCACTAGAGTCATTCAAAAAGGAGTTGAATGCCACATGATACGAGGGTTTAGAGGAGCTACAACAGTAGTTGAAAATAAAGAATCAGAAATTATGGCTGAGACAAAAAAACTCATCATAGAAATTGTAGAAAAAAATAATATTGAGCCTGAAGACATTTCCCATGTTTTGTTTTCAGTTACTGATGATTTAAATGCAGGATTTCCAGCCAAAGTAGCTAGACAAATGAACGGTTGGACACATGTACCTGTAATGTGTATGAGGGAAATAAATGTTCCAAACAGTTTACCATTATGTATTCGAGTAATGATGGTAGCAGAAACAGAGTTATCGCAAAATGAAATCCATCATGTATTTTTTAACGAGGCAATAAAATTGCGACCAGATTTAACTCAAGAAGAAGGTGTTTAAATGGTTGGAAAAGAAATATTAAATCAAATGTCAGCTTATAAGCAAGGAATGCAAATTTCAGAAGTACAAAAAAAATATGATATTGAAAAAATTGTTAAACTAGCATCAAATGAAAATCCATATGGCTTTTCAAATAAGGTAAAAGAAGAATTAGATATACATTTTAAAGATTACGAGTTTTATCCTGATGGTTATTCCTATGAATTACGTACAAAATTAGCGGAAAAGCTCCATATTGAAGAGGATCAGCTTGTATTTGGAAGTGGATCTGATGAGATAATTACTTTTATTTGTCGTGCCTTCTTATATCCTGGTACAAATACAGTAATGGCCGGACCAACTTTTCCTCAATATAGGCATCATTCACTTATTGAAGGGGCAGAAATAAGAGAAATACCGACTTTAAATGGCAGGCATGATCTATTAAGCATGGCAGCTGCTATTAATTCATCTACTAAAGTGGTCTGGCTCTGTTCTCCCGATAATCCAACTGGTGAATTAATTTCTAAAGACGATTTTAATTTATTTATGAATAAATGTCCAAATGATGTTATCGTCGTACTAGATGAAGCGTATTATGAGTTTGTATCTTACGAAGACCGACTATCATTAAACGAGAACTTATTAAAATATCCTAATTTAATTGTACTTAGAACTTTTTCTAAAATTTATGGTTTAGCAGGATTACGAGTGGGATATGGAGTAGCAAGCGAAGAATTGGCAGAAAAATTGAACATTGTTAGGGGACCGTTCAATACGACTTCTTATTCACAATTTGCTGCTTTAACTGCGCTTAATGACGATGAATTCATTGAAAAAACTAGAAAATTAAACAATAAAGTAAAACAAGAATTTCAACATTTTTTAGATTCCATTCAATGGAAATATAATGAATCACACACTAATTTTTTGCTAGTTAAAACACCTGTTGATGCTGATAAAACTGCTTTTTACTTATTAAAAAATGGATTCATCGTACGTTCTGGAAATTTACTAGGTTATCCAAATACAGTAAGAATAACGATCGGAAATGAAGATGATATGAAAGATTTGCAAATAGTCATTTACAATTTGCACACTGAAATAAATGATGGGGTAATCAAATGAAGCGAAAGATATTAGTAGCAGGACTCGGTTTGATTGGTGGTTCATTAGCGTTAGCGATGAAAAAGTCACCTGAAAACCACATTTTAGGATTTGATTTACAAAAAGAAACTCTTCAAATTGCACTAGAAGAGCAAATAATTGACGAGAGTTATACTAATTTTGAAGAGGCAGTAAAGCAAGCGAAAATTGTCATTTTAGCAGCACCCATTTCGGAAACCATTAAACTGATGAAAAAAATGGATACAATTGAGCTAAATCATGACATTATTTTATCTGATGTTAGTTCCGTCAAAGGCTCAATTTTGCAAGCTGCAAACGAAATGATAAACAATCGAATAACCTTTATTGGTGGGCACCCAATGGCTGGTTCACATAAAGCAGGTATTCAAGCTGCAAAAGGACATTTATTTGAAAATGCAATTTATGTTCTGACACCGACTACATCGTGTTCTAATGGTAAAATTGAAGTTTTAAAAGAAGTATTAAAAGAGACCAAAAGCAATTTCCTTATCTTAAATCCTGAAGAACATGATGAAATGACGAGCGTAATTTCTCATTTTCCCCACCTAATCGCTTCTTCTCTCGTACATCAAGCAAAAAAGTGGGAGCAAATGCATCAATATTTACCTGAACTTGCCGCAGGGGGATTTAGAGATATTACAAGAATTGCGTCAAGTAATCCAAAGATGTGGCAAGATATCTTTCAACATAATGGAGAGCAAATGTCGCGATTGTTACAAGATTGGATTAATGAAATGGTCACTTTAAAAGAATTCTTAGACAAAAATAACAAAGAAGAAATGATTGTATACTTGGATCAAGCTAAAAAATATCGCGATGGCCTTGGAGAAAAAACGACCAGAGGTGCCTTGCCTTCATTTTATGATGTTTATGTTGATGTAAAAGACCAACCAGGCGCTATTGCTTCAGTTGTACAACTATTAGCTGATGAGGAAATTAGTATTCGAAACATTAGAATTTTAGAAATCAGAGATAGTATAAATGGAGCACTTCGCTTAAGCGTAACAAATCAAAAAGATCAACAACGAGCATATAATGTGTTAAAGAACAATAACTATGACGTTACGATCGAAGCATAACAAATGAAAGGAATGGATATTTTGGCTAATACATCCTTCTTACCTTTAAAAAAACCAATTCAAGGCGAATTGAACATACCTGGAGATAAATCAATTTCTCATCGTGCAATCATGTTAGGCTCTCTCGCAAAAGGTAAAACTGTCATTAAAAACTTTTTAGATGGAGAAGATTGTTTACATACAATCGATATTTTTCGAAAAATGGGAGTATCTATCGAGCAATCAGGTACAGATGTTTTGATTACTAGTAAGGGGGCACACTCCTTACAGGAACCTACTGTACCACTTTATTTTGGCAACTCTGGCACTACAGCTCGCTTAATGCTGGGTATTTTATCTGCACTTCCATTCTATTCTGTTATATATGGAGATCCTTTTTTAACTATTCGACCGATGAATAGGGTTGTCAACCCTTTACGAGAGATGGGTGCAAAAATAGATGGAAGAGAAAATGGGGAATACTTGCCACTTTCAATTCGAGGAACAAGTTTAAAGGGAATCCGTTATGAACTCCCAGTGAAAAGTGCTCAAGTAAAATCTGCTATCTTATTAGCAGGTATATTTACAGATGGTGAAACTACGATTATTGAAAAAGCAAAAACTAGAGACCATACCGAAAATATGTTGCGTGCTTTTGGAGCTGATATTAGCATTGAAGGATTAACCGTCAAAGTAACGAATAAGAACGAATTATCACCAGTAAATATTACCGTACCAGGAGATATTTCTTCCGCTGCATTTTTCTTAGTAGCAGGAGCAATCGTGCCAAATAGTCGTTTAACACTTAAAAATGTTGGACTTAATAAAACAAGATCTGGAATAATCGATGTCTTGGAAAGCATGGGAGCAAATATTGCTATTTCAAATAAGAAGGAGATCGGTGGAGAATTATTGGGAGATATAACAATAACTTACAATCAATTAAATGGTACGATTATTGAAAAAAACTTAATACCTAGACTAATTGATGAAATTCCAGTTATTGCTTTGCTTGCTACTCAGGCAGAGGGGACTACAATAATAAAAGACGCTGAAGAATTAAGAGTGAAAGAAACAGATCGAATTAAAGCGGTAATGGACGTCTTACGGACTTTAGGTGCAAACATAGAGGAAAAACCTGATGGATTGATTATCCATGGAAAAACACCACTTAAAGGCGGTAAAATAAAAAGTTATAGTGATCACCGTATTGCTATGATGGGTGTGATTGCTTCATTAATATCAGAAAATAATGTCATATTAGATGAAACAGCTTCAATTGGAATTTCATACCCTAACTTTTTCCAAGATTTGAATCGTATAAAAAGAGAAAAAAAGTAGAATCTGCATATGTAGATTCTCTTTTTCATTATTTAAAAGCTTTTCTTTTACGTGAGGGTAATCTTGTCTTATGATGATAATGAAGTAGTAAAAGGATGTGAATAAACATGGATGAATTAGATTATGCTATTCAACTAATGAATAATGGAAATGTTGATGAAGCACGTGATACGTTGAAACGCTTTGTTCTAGATGCAACAGACGAAGAAAAATTTATAGTGTCCGAATTGTATTATGATTGGGGTTTCATTGAAGATGCTGTTGTCCTTTTGAAGAAATTATTAGATATATACCCTCAAGAAGGGCAGCTCATTACTAAGTTATCTGAGATGTATATTGATTTAGAAAAAGATGAATCCGCCATTGATTTGTTAAATGGTATTAATGAAGATGACTCTTATTACTTACAATCCTTACTCCATTTGGCAGACCTATATCAAACCCAAGGACTGTTTGAAGTATCTGAGCAAAAGTTACTTGAAGCAAAACAGTTGGCACCTGATGAAATAGTAATTGATTTTGCTTTAGGAGAATTGTTATTTTCCATCGGTCAATACAATAGAGCAATCCCATTTTATGAAAAAGTAATTGTAAAAGAAGAAGAAATAAATAATGTCTCCATTAATGAAAGATTAGCTGAATCTCATGCGCTTCTAGGGCATTATCAAACTGCTTTAACCTACTATGAAAAAATAGACAATAAAGATCCAGATACATTATTTAAATATGGATTTACAGCATTCCGAGAAGGTAGAAACGATATTGCTATTAACATCTGGAAACAATTAATTGAAAAAGATCCGAATTATCATACGGTATATACTGAACTTGCTACAGCTTTAAAAGATGAAGGATTGATGGAAGATGCATATTCGATTATCCAACAAGGCCTTATGTACGATGAATTTAATAAAGAATTATATTTCTTAGCGGCACAAATAGCTCTCTCATTACAAAAGCAAGAAGAAAGTATTGATTTCTTAAAAGAAGCTATTTTATTAGATAGCGACTATCGTGAAGCGGTCTTATTATTAATTAGGCTGTATAAAGAAGATGGACAATACGCTAATATTATAGATTTAGTTCATGATATACAGAAGATGGGGGCAAGTGATCCTTTATATGACTGGGAATTAGCTAGAGCATTTAAAGAGGAAGAAGAATTTTCAAAAGCACTAAATGCATACGAAGAAGCATATATCCCATTATCATATGATAAAGATTTCCTAAAGGAATATGGTTACTTTTTAGTTGAAGAAGGAATGCAAAGGGAAGCAATAAATACTTTGGATCAATACATTGCTCTTGACCCTATGGATGAGGAAACAATTTCATTTGTAGAACGATTAAAATTTTCAATAAATGACTAAAATATGGTACGATTATCAGGTAGAAAGGAGTTGAACATGATCTAATGCAATTACCTATTTCGATCCAAGCGAAGAAGTATTTTCTAAAATGGTTTATCAGATATTTTGATATACACTCGGATGACATTAACTGGTTTTTAGAAGATTTGCTAGAGGATGAACAAGCATTATTAAATATTCATTTTGTTAGAAATATTGAACATTGTCCAAAAGGAGTAATCATTTCAACTCAAGAATCAAACAATACCTCATTTACGTTTTTTAAAGGAGCGATTCAAACAGAAGACGTATATACTGCTTATCATGAATTACATCTATACTATGAAGAAGCTTTTTATGTACAAATCAATTTTCCTGAATGTGAGTCGCACCCATTATATAAATGCGTATTAGAAGAAGAAAAAATTCAAACAGAAAAAGATAGTCAATATGCAAACGATCTTCTTCAATTCTTATTGGTAAAAGGTAAAAAACAATATTTTGAAGAAAAAATTGATGAGGCATTACAGAAGGGTGACAAACAAAGTTTTTTCTATTACTCAACTAAATTAAAGGCACTTTTAAATGACAGCATAAAATGAGAAAGGAAAATAAAATTGAAATGGATTACTGATGATTTAAAAAAATATGTACAAGCTAAAGAATATATTGATACGCTAATCATTCCTTTAGAAACATTTCATATGTCTCAAGAAGCGAGTTTTGAGAAAGATGCATTTCAAAAAGAAGTATTATCGATTTATACAAATGAAATAGAAAAAGAGTTAAGTGGAAGGGTTCTTTTATCACCTACGTATTCGTACTTAAAAAAAGCTAATTTAGAACAAGAAGCGGAACGATTAAACCAATGGATTAATGATATAAAAGAACAACCATTCACTTTGATCTTTGCCATCACCTTAGATAATCAATGGAAAAAGATCGAGAAAAATTTAGATTGTGAATTGCTTTGGTTACCGGCTATGAAGCCAAGTAATATAAAATCTGAAGAAGCGGTTAAACTCATTCGGAGCCAAGTCGAACAAATTAGTGAATTGATTCGTTCTTATTGGTAAATTATACTATATAACACTAAACAAAGAACGAATTACAAATTATTTGTTACATTTTGTATTAATAATTGACCGACTCTAAACTTTAAGCTATTATTGAATTGTCCTAGTAATAAAATTTTAAAATCTGTCCGTGAAAAACGAGTAAGAGGGGGGAAAACCATGAGTGACAAAAAGCAACAAGTATCCCGTAGACAATTTCTAAACTATTCTTTAACTGGTTTAGGTGGCTTTATGGCTGCAGGTATGCTTGTACCTATGTTACGATTTGCTGTTGATCCAGTTCTTCAAAGTGCAGGAGAAAAAGGAGATTTAGCAAATGTTAAACTATCTGTAGATGATATTACGGATACACCACAACGAGTTGACTGGGAAGTTGAACAAGTTGATGGCTGGTATCGGTCTAACATTAATCGTACAGCATGGGTATTCAAAGATGAAAATGGTGATATTCAAGCATTTTCCCCAGTATGTAAACACCTAGGCTGTTTCGTTTCTTGGGAAGGCAGTGAAGATTATCCAAATGAATTTTTCTGTCCATGTCATGATGGTCGCTATTATAAAGACGGTACAAATGTTCCGCATACGCCACCATTAGCACCACTAGATGTATATGAACAAAAAGTTGAAAATGGAATGTTGTTCCTTGGCGATCCAATACCAAGAAAGGAGGCATAATAAGGTATGATTCAAAAATTATATGATTGGATTGACGAACGAATTGATGTTGCGCCAATTTGGCGTGATATTGCTGATCATGAAGTACCTGAACATGTTAACCCAGCATACCACTTCTCTGCGTTTGTATATTGTTTCGGTGGTCTAACATTCTTCGTTGTAGTCATTCAGGTTCTCTCAGGTATGTTTTTAACAATGTATTATGTACCTGATATTGAAAATGCATGGAAATCAGTATATTATTTGCAGAGTCAAGTTGCACATGGACAAATTGTTCGTGGGATGCACCACTGGGGTGCGAGTGTAATTATTGTCATGTTACTATTACATACAATGCGTGTATTTTTCCAAGGAGCATACAAAAAGCCACGTGAGTTAAACTGGATGGTAGGAGTATTAATCTTCTTTGTTATGCTTGGACTTGGATTTACAGGTTACTTATTACCGTGGGATAACAAAGCATATTTTGCTACTCAGGTAGGTCTTGAAATTGCTGAACAAGTACCGTTTATTGGTTCAGAACTAAAAACGTTGTTAGCAGGTGACCCGACAATTGTAGGAGCACAGACGTTAACGAGGTTCTTTGCAATTCACGTATTCTTCTTACCTGGCGCATTATTTGCGTTACTTGCAGTACACTTTATCTTAATACGTAGACAAGGTATTGCTGGACCACTATAAAAGGAGGGAAAGCTGTGAAGAAAGGTAAAGGGATGCGTTTTGTCGGTGACTCTCGAATTTCCGCTGATAAAACGTCAACAGTACCTAAAGATTATTCAGAATATCCTGGTCGGACGGAAGCATTTTGGCCTAACTTCTTACTAAAAGAGTGGCTCGTTGGGTCCGTGTTTTTGATTGGATTCCTTTGTGCAACAATTGCTGCACCACCTCCATTAGAAGGGGTTGCTGATCCAACAAACGCTAGTTATATTCCGCTACCCGATTGGTATTTCTTATTCTTATATGAATTATTAAAATACGACTTTGCGAGTGGACCATATACTTTATTTGGTATACTCATTTTACCTGGATTAGCTTTCGGCGGGCTTCTACTCGCTCCATTCCTTGATAATGGACCAGGTAGAAGACCACCAAAACGACCAATTGCAGTTGCAATGATGATTCTTGGTTTAGCTTCTGTCATGTGGCTAACATACGAATCAGCATCTGTAGTTGATTGGGAGAAAAAAGCAGCTGATAACAAACCGATCCATCCAGATGAAATGGCTGAGATTGATGTAGAACATCCTGGGTATGCTGTTTATGAAAATAGTTGCTTAGGATGTCATGGTGACTCATTAGAAGGAGGAGCCTCTGGACCATCATTAATAGGAATTGAAGAAGGTCCGGATGAAATTGCTACAATCGCTGTAGAAGGAATTGGAGACATGCCACCAGGAATGTTCTCTGGCACAGATGAAGAATTAGAACAGTTAGTTGATTTTATAATCTCTGTAAATGAAGATGCAGAAGAATAATGAATTAGTTAAGCACCTTTGCCGTAATCAAATGGCAAAGGTGCTTTTCTATCCATATCGAATGATGAGCCTATTTTGAAAGAAGGTGAGATTTTTGAATATTAAATATTTACTTGTATATAAACCATTTTTAATTTTATTATTTATTATCAATTTATTTGGAACTATTTATGGTTATATTTGGTATGAGAGTCAATTAAAAATAACCCCACTAATTTTTATCCCATTTGTACCTGACAGTCCAACGGCGAGTTTATTTTTCACTATTTTTCTCTTGTTTTTTATATTCAATAAAAACGTTCCTTATATAGAAGCTTTAGCAATTACATCTCTATTTAAGTACGGAATATGGGCTGTTGTCATGAATATATTTACATTGATCATAAATGGTTCACTTGAATGGCAAGGGTATATGTTAATTGCTTCTCATGGAGCAATGGCTATACAAGGATTACTTTACGTACCGTATTATAAAATTAAACTAAAGCATTTAACCGTCGCAGGATTAGTTTTATTACATAATGATATTATTGACTATGTGTTTGGAATGATGCCTATTTATGATAAGTTGACTATTTACATGAATGAAATAGGATATTTTACTTTTTGGTTATCTGTGTTCACTATTTTGATTACATATCAATTAACTATAAATCAAAAAAAAGAATTTAATTTTTGAGTACGATTTTACATATATTAAAATTACCTCACATATATTTAATGATAGCATTAAGTTCAAAGTGGGGTGATCTCTATTTCTTTCTTTAATAATAAATTCGTCCTATTTATATGTTCTCTTCTCATAGGGGTCATTATTATATTATTTAGTCTAATCCAACTAAATGAAACGTATGCACGTGGCAATCAAGTTAATGAAGTACACGTATCTACAATCGTTCCTTTTTATTGGATGATTATGCTAATTGGTGGCCTCATAATGATTACATTATCTTATGTAAGTTGGAGAAAATATAGAGCATATGAAAAAAACAAAAAAAAGAGGTCCAAATAATTGACTTACTTTCATAATTTGACTAATATTGACTATAAGGAAATATAACTAACAATCAAAACTATTTGGAGGAATTAGCGATGTCTTTAGGAACTTATTTAATATATATTGCTCTATTGCTTATAATTCCTATGTGGGCACAAATGAGAGTTAAAAATACGTATAATAAATATTCAAAAATTGCAACATCATCTCATATGACTGGTGCACAAGTAGCTAGAAAAATATTAGATGATAATGGATTATATGATGTACAGATTGAAGAAGTCAAAGGGGTATTATCTGATCATTATGATCCTCGTCAAAAAGTGGTTCGATTATCAAGCGGTAATTTTCACGGACATTCCATGGCTGCCGCTGCAGTTGCAGCTCACGAAGTTGGCCACGCCATTCAAGATGCAGAAGAATATGCTTTTTTGAAGTTTAGAACTTCTCTTGTGCCATTAGCATCATTTGGATCCAATTCTGCAATATTTATCATAATAGCTGGTTTCATATTTGGTATGATGAATCTTGTATTAATTGGTATTATTTTTATGACATTTGCAGTATTGTTCCAACTTGTTACATTACCTGTTGAATTCAATGCTTCAAATCGTGCGATGGACCAATTAGTAATGACTGGAATAATTCAAAATAGCGAAGAACGTGAAACGAAAAAAGTATTAAATGCGGCAGCTTTAACATACGTAGCAGCAGCACTAGTAGCAGTAGCAGAATTAATCCGTTTCATTTTTATCTTTGCAAATAATGATTAATTAAAAACTAAATATATTTTAGTTCAAGAAAAATCCGAAAGATTTGATATGCTCCCTTTATAGTAGACAGAGAAATAATAAAAATTCTCTCCTACTATGAAGGGAGTATTTATATGTCTAACAGGACAACGAAGCATACTTTAGATGAACGGATTCGAGGAGTACAAAGCGTTATAGAAAAGAAAAAGTCAATAAGTGCTTTGGCAAGAGAATATGAAGTGAATATAGATACGATGGAATGGTGGGTTCGTAAATACCAAGCGGATGGGATAGACGGCTTGAAAGAATCAAAAAACTGGAAGCAATATCCTGCAGAATTGAAAAAACAGGCGGTAGAATACCATCTTATCCAAGGGCATAGTTTAAGAACAACGTGTAAGGAATTTAACATTTCAACGCATTCCGTTTTACGTGGCTGGATAAAGCTTTATACTAGTGGAGAAGAGATAAAATCCACGAGTAAAGGAAGCGATAAAATGAGTCAGGGGCGTAAAACTACCTTCAAAGAAAGGGTAGAGATTGTACAATATACGATTGCAAATAATACCAATTATCATCAAGCAGCGGAGAAATATGGCGTTTCATATCAACAAGTATACAGCTGGGTTCGTAAATATGTAAAAGATGGAGAGCAGGCCCTTCAGGATCGTCGCGGAAAAACGTTAGAATCCAAGCCTAATCTAACAGAAGAGGAAAAATTACAGCTTCGAATTAAGGAACTAGAACACCGTAATCAATATTTGGAGGCAGAAAATGGTCTCATAAAAAAGTTAAAGGAAATCGAAAGGAGGGGATCGCACGATTAGGGAAACAACTCCCGGAATTTCAAGCGATTCATGAATATCATGAAGAAACAGGCATTCCGATTCAATTATTATGTGATATTTTAAAAGTGTCCCGCTCTGGATATTATAAATGGTTGCATCATACATCAGGGGATCAAGAAAAAGAAAATGTATGGCTGATGAAGAAAATTCAAGAGATTTTTAAACAGGTCGGAGGGATCTATGGTTATCGGCGAATAAGGATGGTTATTCAGCGCAAGTACGAGAAACGATATAATCTGAAACGAATTCGTCGTTTGATGATTTCATTAGGCTTAAAATCTTTTATACGTCGTTCCAATGGATATTCCACCAAAACAAGTTATGTCAACATCGAGGAAAATATTCTTAATCGAGAATTCACGGCAGACAAACCAAATCAAAAATGGGTAACAGATATTACACATTTAAAATATAGTTTGAGCAATAAAGCTTACTTAAGTGTCATCAAAGACCTTTATGATGGTTCGATTGTTGCCTATAAAGTTGGGCACCATAATGATAACAAGCTGGTAATGGAAACAATTAAAGTAGCACTGGAAGCAAATCCAGATGCCACCCCTTTACTACATAGCGACCGAGGCACTCAATATACATCGAAGGAATATCGCTTTGTGACGACAGAAGCTGGGATTACACGCAGTATGTCCCGTGTTGGAAAATGTATTGATAATGCGCTTGTGGAAAGCTTTTTTGGGCATTTTAAGAGTGAGCGTTATGATCTGAGGCAATACAAGAGTTACGATGACTTAGTAGAGGATATTGATCGGTATATCCAATTTTATAATGAAGAACGTTACCAGGAGAAATTAAACAGCCTGACACCGTTGGAATATCGGTACCAGACTGTTGCATAGATTTTTTGTTTTTTCACTGTCTACTTGACAGGGTGCAGTTCAGTATGAATACTTCGGATTTTTTTATAAGTATTTTTAATTAATAATGTTCAATGATATAAACTATGATGTAACCCAAACAATTTGGTATAAACAGCTTCGGCAGAATACTTGCTTTCACCACAGGCATAAGAGCGACATCAGTTCAAGCAACGCTATCACTTGCTTGCACTGTGTCTCCTTTACCGTGGGCACGGCCTCAGCCTCCTCGGAAGCAAATACCGCTTCCTGCGGGGTCTTCGGACTCGTGCTATTCCTACAGGAGTCTACGTATTCTGCCTACACTAGTTAGAATTACTGTAATATAGCGTAGAAAATACACGGAGACTCCTGTGGGAGGAAAGGCATCGGTGAGACCCCACAGGGCAAAGCCCGAGGAGGCTCAACAGCCGCCCACGGAAAGCGCAGTGTATTTTCGTAGTGAGTTATACGCATAACTTTTTTATAAAATACTGTACGGTCTATCTATATTCTACATTAAAAGAACGTAGATAATAACGTTTACATTTATAGTATAACGTTCAATTATGTATATTGTTGTTCAGTTACATATTCAATGGTTGTTTCTTTTCATCTAGGGTAAATCCTTCTCCTAACACTTCATGTACTGAAGTCACAGAAACAAATGCATAAGGATCTATATTATTAATGATGCTTTTTAATTTAACAATTTCATTTTTTCCGACAATACAGTAAATAACGTTTTGCTCATCTTGTGTGAAATAACCCCTTCCACTTAAAACAGTTACTCCTCGGTCCATTTCTTTATTAATTTTATCTGCAATTTCTGTATATTTTTTAGAAATAATAGTTGCTCCCCGCGCCGAATATGCACCTTCCTGAATAAAATCTATTACACGGGCACCAATATAAACAATGAGAAGTGTATACATACCTTTTACTAAGTTCAAGTAAGTAAATATGGAAATCGTGATAACAAGAAAATCAAACATAAACATCGTTCTTCCCATACTCCAACCAACATATTTGTTCACTATCCGAGCAATTATATCAACTCCTCCAGTAGTACCTCCATATCGAAAAATTATTCCCAGTCCAACACCAATAAATACTCCTGCAAAAAGAGCAGCTAACGTCATATCTGATTCCAAATCAATTGGATAAGGATTTATTTGAAAAACAAACAAAAAGAATGAAACCGAAAATGTACCAATTAGGGTATACAGAAACGTTGTTCTCCCCAGCACTTTCCAACCGACAAAAAATACAGGAATGTTCAAAACAATATTCGTAATAGCCGGGTCCCATTTCCACAAAAAATATAGTAATAAAGTGATCCCCGTAAAACCACCTTCTCCTAATTGATTTTGCATATTAAAATGTACAATACCGAACGAAAAAATAGCAGCACCTATGAGAATAAAAAAGATATTTTTTAATCTTAATCCAAACATAGTCTCTCTCCTTCCATACCATCGTAAATTAGTATAGTCAAAATATAGGTATGATACAATGGTAACATCAAATGATTCAGCTAAATAATTTGTCAAATCACGATCTTTTAGCTAACATAAATATAAATTATCCATTAATTTAAGGAGTTTCTATGAAAAAGAATCGAGTATATTCGACAAAAGAAATTGAACAAGAAGTAGATCAGTACATTTCACAATTCAAAGAAGGTTATTTTTCACCGCTTGCTCTAGTAGCCCGATTATCCGAAGAGGTCGGAGAGTTAGCTCGAGAAATTAATCATACATATGGTGAAAAACCTAAAAAGCTAACGGAAAAATCAAAAACAATTGAAGAGGAAATTGGTGACATTTTATTTGTTCTCGCTTGTTTTACAAATTCTTTAGACTTAGATCTTTCGAAAGCTTTTCACCAGACTATTACAAAAATAAACACAAGAGATAAAGATCGTTGGACAAAAATTGATCAATGAACAAGCATCTTGAGGAGGATTTATTATGGCACTGAACGTTGTATTAGCAGGACCGAGAGGGAAGATGGGTACGGAAGCAATCAAAATGATTACAAATGAACATCTATTTACATTAGTTGCTTGTATCGATCGGAAGAATAATGGAAAAACATTAAATGAAATTAATCATATATGTGAAAATAATATTCCCATCTATGTTGATGCGAAAACATGTTTTGAGGAGCTGAAGCCTGATATATTTGTGGATCTGACTATCCCTCAGATTGGGTTCGAACATACAAAATGTGCATTAGAACACAAAATTGCGGCAGTAGTCGGTACATCAGGATTTTCGGGAGAACAAATAGATGAATTATCTATTTTAGCAGAACAAAATAATACTGGTTGTATCATTGCACCTAATTTCGCATTGGGAGCTGTCCTAATGATGTTATTTTCTAAAATGGCAGCAAAGTATTTTCCTGACGTAGAAATAATTGAAAAACATCATGATAATAAAATAGATGCACCATCCGGAACAGCCATGAAAACAATTGAAATGATTAAAGAATCCCGTAAGTCTAAAACACAAGGACACCCAGAGGAATATGAAAGTATACAAGGCTCTCGTGGTGGAAATATTGATGGCATTCGTGTACACAGTATGAGGTTACCGGGATTAGTTGCTCATCAGGAAGTTGTTTTTGGAAGCAAAAGTCAACTTCTTACGATCAAGCACGATTCTTTCCATCGAGAATCTTTTATGGATGGATTAGCACTTGCAATGAACGAAGTTACTAAATTAAATAAATTGGTTTATGGTCTAGAACAGGTGATGGATCTAGATTAAATAAATAATGATCGGTGGGGTTTTTATGAATATTGCATTAATTGCTCATGACAAAAAAAAGAGTGATATGATTGAATTTAGTATTGCTTATGAACATGTATTGAAAGAACATGACTTATATGCTACAGGAACTACAGGAACTAAAATAGAAGAAGCTACAAAATTATCCATTCAAAAGTTTCAATCTGGACCACTAGGTGGTGATCAGCAAATTGGGGCATTAGTTGCCAATAATGAAATGGATATGATTATATTTTTTAGAGACCCACTAACTGCACAACCTCACGAGCCAGACGTAAGTGCATTAATGCGATTATGTGACGTTCATCTCATTCCGCTTGCAACTAATATTGCAGCGGCAGAAATAATGATTCACGGGTTAGAACGTGGTGATTTTACGTGGAGAAAGATCATTAAAGAAAAGAAACTGAATGGTGCCAAACGATGAAAAAAATCGGTATTACATGTTATCCTACCATAGGTGGATCAGGCATCATTGCAACTGAATTAGGTAAGTTGTTAGCCGAAAGAGGATTTGAAATTCATTTTATAACCTCCAGCTTACCTTTTCGTTTAGATTCCATTCATCCGGATATTTATTTCCATGAAGTAGAAATTAGCCATTACCCTGTCTTTCAATACCCACCATATGATTTAGCATTAGCAGCGAAAATGGCTGATGTAATAGACAGGGAAAAAATTGATATTTTACATGTCCATTATGCGATGCCTCATGCAATTAGTGCAATTCTAGCAAGAGATATTGCATCTCATGACGTTAAAATCGTTACCACATTACATGGTACGGATATCACTGTTCTTGGCATCGATCGCATATTTAAAAGGATGATTGCATATGGCATTGAGCAATCAGATGCAGTTACAGCTGTATCAAACGAGCTAGTTAAACAAACGTTACAACAATTAAAAGTTAAAAAGAAGATCGAAGTCATTTATAATTTTGTGAATGAGAAAGAATATTACAAAAAAGACAAGGATTATATTAAAGATTATTACGAAATTCATCCGGATGAAAAAGTTATCATACATATTTCTAATTTTAGAAAAGTGAAACGTATTCAAGATGTTATCTATACGTTTGAAAAGATTCAAAAGCATGTTAAATCTAAACTACTTTTAGTAGGTGATGGACCAGAGCTACAAACAGCATTTGAATTAGTCAATAAATTAGCGCTGACAGAAAAAGTCGTTTTTTTAGGAAGGCAAAAAAACATTAGTGATTTACTATCCATTTCGGATTTAAAACTTTTAATGTCTGAACAAGAGAGTTTTGGTCTAGTTTTACTAGAGGCAATGGCTTGTGAAGTTTCAACGATTGGAACGAACATTGGTGGGATTCCAGAAGTAATATCCCATGGTGAAACAGGATATATCGTGGAGCTTGGGGATACAGAAACTGCAGCTAATTACGCTATTTCTTTATTAAATGATGAAAAGTTATTAAAAAAATTTTCCGCGCAAGCGTTGAACAGAGCCCAGACACTATTTCATTCTGAACATATTGTTGAGCAATATATTATGTTATACAAAAAATTACTGTCAGATACTATAAAAGGTGAATAACAATGTTAATGAATATTTTTGAAGAGGCAGCTGAAGTTATTACTAGATTAGAAAACAATGGATATGAAGCATACTTTGTCGGAGGGTGTGTGAGGGACTCGCTGCTTCAAAGAGAGATCAAAGATGTAGATATCGCTACATCTGCTTCACCTGAAAAAGTACAAGAATTATTTGAAAAAGTGATCCCTGTAGGTGTAGAGCATGGCACGGTCGTCGTAAGATACAAAGGAAAATCATACGAAGTGACTACATTTCGAAAAGAGGGAACATACTCCGATCAAAGACATCCAGACGAAGTAATTTTTATTAACAATATTGACGATGATTTAAAAAGAAGGGACTTTACCATTAACTCTTTAGCAATGAATAAAGAAGGCGAGATTATTGATCTTTTCAATGGGAGAGCTGATATTGAACAAAGGATCATTCGCTCTGTCGGTAATCCAAAAGATCGATTTTTAGAAGATCCTTTACGTATCATACGCGCATTACGTTTTGCAAGTCAACTCGGATTTCAAATTGAGAAGAATACATTTCTCCAAATGAGACAGCAACAGAAAGAAATCGAAACAGTAGCGGTCGAAAGATTAACGATCGAAATCACGAAGTTATTTCAGGGAGAATATGTTCAAAATGGGTTAAACTATTTGATCGAAGTGGAAGCTTTCAAATATTTACCCATTTTTAAAAATCATAAATCATTGATTAAAAAACTTCCGCCATTAACAGCTTTTCATTCTTTCGCGGAAGTAATCGCACTATTACATTATTTAGATAAAAGTATATCTATCTCACAGTGGGTGAAAGAATGGAAATGTTCAAACAAGGTAAGATCTGAAGCAATTAATTTATCCGAGTCAATTGAATACTACTACAAAAGCGGATTGGATGCTTGGCTAATTTATCGTTTACATTATTCAAACGTTAAAGCTTTTACTCATCTAGTTAAAATAATCAGTAATGATTTAAACTATTCATCCAACGAATTAACTACGTATAAAAAACAATTACCTATCCAAAAGAGAGTAGACTTAGATTTCGATGGACATGACTTACACACTGTTTTCCCCGATTTTAAAAAGGGACCGTGGATGAACAAGCTATTAGAGGATTTAGAATATCGTGTTGTAATGCGTTACTTGGAAAATAAAAAACCTAAAATAAAGGAGTGGATTATATGTCATCCACCCGAAATAAATTAATTGAATTATTATCAAAAAATGAGGCTCAATATATTTCAGGACAACTTTTATCTGAACAACTAAATATTTCAAGAAGTGCTATATGGAAACATATGAACGAATTAAAAAAAGATGGATATGAGATTGAGGGAAAGGCTAAAAAAGGGTATCGAATAATTAGCTATCCAAATAAAATAAGTGAAAATACTATTTCTTGGGGCTTACAGACTGACTGGTTAGGCAAAAAAATTGTCTATCGTGACTCCATTACTTCCACTCAACGTTTAGCGCATGAATTAGCGCTGGATGGAGCAGAACATGGTACTATTGTAATTGCTGATGAACAAACTAAGGGAAAAGGGAGAGTTGATCGTAATTGGCACTCCCAAAAAGGAAAAGGTATTTGGATGAGTGTCATTTTAAGACCAACCATCTTACCATATTTAGCCCCTCAGTTAACATTATTAACGGCTACTGTATTAGCAAATGTAATCGACCAATATGCTAAAATAAAACCACAAATTAAATGGCCGAACGATATTTTAATTGATAGTCGAAAAATGGCTGGAATATTAACAGAGATGCAAGCAGAACAAGACCATGTTTTATATGTTATTGTAGGTATGGGGATAAATATTAATCAGGATCAATCTGATTTACCTGACGATATTCTAAATAAAGCTACATCTTTACGGATTGAAACAGGCCAAGAGTGGGAAATGCTGCCAATGATTCAGCAAATTATTGAAACATTTGAATCAAAGTATATGCATTATATAGACAATGGATTTAAAGAGGTAAAACAAAACTGGGAAAATTATGGATTTAGATTAAATGAACGTCTTCAAATTAATTCAGGTAATAAACGATGGGAAGGTTTGTTTTTAGGCATAGCTGAAGATGGAGCTCTTTTAGCAAAAACAGACACTGGAATAATTGAAAAAGTGTATTCCGGTGAAATTTCATGGTTTTAAGGAGGATATCATGTTAAATATTAATGATTTAGCAAAAATGAAAATGAATAAAGAGAAGATAGCCATGCTCACTGCATACGACTATCCGTCGGCAAAACATGTCGAAGCGGCTGGAGCGGATGTTATATTAGTCGGGGATTCACTTGGAATGGTTGTATTAGGTTATTCGTCTACTACACAAGTCACGGTTGATGATATGATCCACCACGCAAAATCTGTAAGACGTGGAGCTACAAATACAATTGTAGTAGTGGATATGCCTTTTATGTCTTATCATGCTTCTTTAGAACAGTCTATCATGAATGCTACGAAAATTTTTCAGCAAACAGATGCCCAAGCATTAAAAATTGAAGGTGCTTCTGAAGAAATCATAACGTTAACAGAAAGGCTTACAGATGGTGGGATACCAGTAGTAGGACATTTAGGTTTAACTCCGCAAACTGTGAATGTTTTAGGAGGATATAAGGTTCAAGGAAAAGATGAAGCTGCAAGTAAAAAATTACTTGAAGATGCAAATAGGCTTGCTGCAGCAGGTGCCGTCGCACTTGTATTAGAATGTATTCCTCAGGAACTTGGAAAATTAGTTACAGAGGAAATAGATATTCCTACAATTGGAATTGGAGCTGGAGCAGATTGTGATGGTCAAGTTTTGGTGTATCACGATCTTCTGCAATATGGAGTAAGTCATTTACCTAAATTTGTTAAGACATACGCTAACTTTAATTTATACGGCACTCAAGCATTAGAAAATTATGTACAAGATGTAAAAGGAAATAATTTTCCATTAGAAGAACATTCATACCGTATTCAAAAAAAAGATTTATTACCAAAAGGATAAAGTGAGAAAAAGTCATGAAAATTATACGTACTGTACAAACTATGATGAAAGAAATGGAATTATTAAAAGATAAAAAAGTCGGTTTTGTACCAACTATGGGTTATTTACATGAAGGACATCTTTCACTCGTTGAGACAGCAAAAAAGGAAAATGATATCGTCATAATGAGCATTTTTGTAAATCCACTCCAGTTTGGTCCAAATGAAGATTTTGATCAATATCCAAGGGATGAGCAAAAAGACGCTGAAGTTGCCAAACAAGCAGGAGTAAGTATTTTATTCATTCCAACTGTTAATGAAATGTACCCGGATGAAATGAGTATTAATATGACTATTGGTAAAGGGTCAAATGTATTATGTGGAAAATCAAGACCAGGTCATTTCGATGGAGTTATTACTGTATTAACAAAACTATTTCATATGACTCAACCGACAAATGCATATTTCGGATTAAAAGATGCCCAACAATTTGCGATGGTTAATTCATTGATTTCAGAATTAAATTTTCCAATCCAATTAATCGGTCTTCCAACAGTTAGAGAATCAGATGGATTAGCGAAAAGTAGTCGAAATGTCTATTTATCGTCTATGGAAAGAACAGACGCTACGGCACTATATTCAGCATTAAAGTTGGGACAGAAATTAATAGTTGACGGAATCAAAAATCCTGTTACTATTATAAAAGAAGTAGAAAATTTCATTCGTACATCAACAAAAGGTTCAATAGACTATGTGGAATTGTTAAGTTTTCCAAACTTAGAAAATGTTGTTATTATTAATGAGCAAATTATCCTAGCTGTAGCGGTTAAATTTAAAAAAGCACGATTAATTGATAATATCATCCTCAATCCAGATGGTTCACAATTAGATCGTATAAATTAAGGGGGAAATTTTAAGTGTTTCGTACAATGATGAAATCAAAAATTCATCGAGCTCGTATAACTGAAGCAAATTTAAATTATGTTGGGAGCATTACAATTGATCAAGATATTTTAGATCAAGTGGACATCTTGCCCAACGAGAAAGTTCAAATTGTAAATAATAATAATGGTGCGAGACTCGAAACATATGTAATCCCGGGTGAAAGAGGCAGCGGAATAATTTGTTTAAACGGAGCAGCAGCTAGACTAGTTCAAAAGGATGATATTATTATTATTATATCTTACGCAACTGTTTCTGAAGAAAATTTAACATCACATCGTCCTAAAATAGCTATTATGAATGAAAAAAATCAAATAGAACAATTTATTGAAGAAGAACCACCGCTTACTATTCTGTAAACAGAGCTCTTATCTAAAGCAGATAAGAGTTTTTTAAGTACTTATCATACATGTCTTTTACTTTATAAAATAGTGGTGATAAAATTGATAGGTGGACATTTGGTGAATAGTTTATGAAGCAAATCAATTATTGGTTAAATTGGAAGCGAATATTCATATTAGTTGCAGTCTTACTATTTTTACTTATATTAACGTTTTTCATTTATACGTATATCCAAATTGAAAAATCAAAAATTACAGATGGCGAAAAGACGGAGCAATTTGTTTTAAATGAAACAGATTTAACAAAAATTGATGAAATTTATCAATTTCAAGAGAAAGAAGCATTTCATATACTATTAGGAAGCGATGGGAATGGAAAGCAATCATTTGTTTTTGTTCCACTTAAGAAATCTTTGACAAAAAACGACTTAATTATCCTTCCAGTAAATGATTTGGTGTCAATAGAGCAAATAGAAAATGAATGGCAAAAAAATTGTTCACAATGTACTTTACTTCATTCTTCTCCAGCGATGATTGACGAACATCCTTTGTGGGAACTTACCTATACAGATCATTCCAATCGATATGTTATCGAGTACATCTCATTAAAGGACGGAACAACGTTTGAACAGTTAAAATTACTTAGAAAGTATAGTAAGAGAGGTTGAATAATTTTGGAATTATCAAATAGAGTTCAAGCATTAAGTCCATCTTCTACATTAGCTATTTCTGCTAAAGCGAAGGAACTAAAAGATCAGGGATACGATGTAATTGGTTTAGGTGTTGGGGAGCCTGACTTTAATACACCTGAGTATATTATCAAGGCAGCAAAAACTTCAATGGATAAAGGTTTTACTAAATATACACCATCAGGCGGTATTCCTGAGTTAAAAAAAGCTATTATAAATAAATTTAAGATTGATAATCAGTTAGAGTACGAATTAAACCAAATTATTGTGACAGTCGGCGCAAAATATGCATTATACGCATTATGTCAAGTTATTTTAAATGAAGGTGACGAAGTGATTGTACCGACACCGTACTGGGTAAGTTATCCGGAACATGTTAAATTAGCGGGGGGAAATCCTGTTTACGTCGAAGGATTAGAAGCCAATAATTTTAAAATTACTAAAGAACAATTGGAATCCGTTATTACGTCGAAAACAAAAGCAGTCATTATAAATTCACCGAGCAATCCGACAGGTATGATGTATACAAAAGATGAATTGCAACAATTAGGAGAAGTTTGTGTTAAGCATAATATATTAATTATCTCCGATGAAATCTATGAAAAGTTAATCTATACCGAAGAGAAACATGTATCGATCGCTTCTTTATCTAATGAATTAAAAGAACAAACTGTGATTATTAATGGAGTTAGTAAATCGCATGCAATGACCGGTTGGAGAATTGGTTATGCTGCAGGTCCTGCATATATTATTGAAGCAATGACAAATCATGCTTCCCATGCCACATCGAATCCGACATCGATTGCACAATATGCAGCACTAGAAGCGTATAATAATAAAAAAGAGAATGAAGAAATCAATCAAGAAATGAAAGAAGTTTTCTCATCGCGACTAGATAAATTTTATCAATTAATTACCTCAATACCAGGAATATCATGTGATAAACCAAAAGGCGCATTTTATATATTTCCTAATGTAGAGAGGGCGGCAAGCCTAGGTGGATATGATTCAGTTGATGATTGGGTAGCAGCATTATTAGAAGCAGAAAAAGTTGCTTTAGTACCTGGATCAGGATTTGGAGCACCAAACAATGTTCGCTTATCGTACGCAACATCAATGAATTTATTAGAAGAAGCGGCTATACGAATTGAACGTTTTGTAAAAAACTCATTACAACATAATTAAATCTTAAAAATTCCTTATTGTTTATAAGGAATTTTTATTTTGATTTTCATGTTATACTTATAAACAGGGGTGTATGATATGACAAAAAAACTTTCCTTTCAACATATTTTTATAAATCAATTATCCATACCAATTCAACTATTAACCGATTATCGTTCTATCGGGTTAAATGAACAAGACGTTGTGTTACTCCTACAAATACATCGGTTTTTACAGGAAAATAATGAATTTCCAACACCTTCTGAAATTGCATCAACGTTAACGATCTCAGAATCAGAATGTGTGAATAATTTACGTAAGTTAATCCAAAGAAATGTTTTAGAAATTAAAGAATTGCGAAATGAACAAAATCAATTAAGTGAAGCATATAGCTTAGATCCATTGTGGGAAAAGCTTTTTACTGAAAATACTAATATTGAACAAACAGAGGGAACAATCTTCATTCTATTCGAACAAGAATTTGGAAGACCTTTATCTCCATTTGAAATAGAAACGATCAACGTTTGGTTGGATGAGGATCATCTGGCCCCTTCATTAATTAAAGCGGCATTACGTGAATCTGTTTTGTTAGGAAAATTAAATTTTAAATACATAGATCGAATTTTACGCGAATGGAAAAGAAAAGGGATCCATACGGTAGAACAAGCAAGAGAAGAAAGCAAGTCATTTAGAAATCGTCAAATTAAAAAGCAATATACTACACAGAAAAGAGATACTTCCGTTTATTTTAACTGGCTAGAAGGGGGAGAGTAATCCATGTTAAATAAGACTCAAATACGATTTTGTTTAGACCAAATGGCTGAAATGTTTCCAAACGCACATTGTGAACTTATTCATGATAATCCTTTTGAATTATTAATAGCAGTCTTGTTATCGGCTCAAACGACCGACGTAAATGTTAATAAAGTTACGGAAAAGTTGTTTGATAAATATAAAACTCCTGAAGATTTTTTAGCTGTAAAACTTTCTGAATTGGAACAAGATATTAGATCGATCGGATTATATCGAACAAAAGCAAAAAACATTCAAAAATTATGTAAAAAACTTATACATGATTATAATGGTATTGTGCCAGAAACAAGAGAAGAACTAGTTCAACTTGCCGGAGTGGGAAGGAAAACAGCTAACGTAGTTATGTCAGTTGCTTTTAATAAACCTGCCATTGCAGTGGATACTCATGTTGAACGAGTTGCAAAGCGATTAGCCTTTTGCCGATGGAAGGATTCGGTATTGCAAGTAGAAGAAACATTAATGAAAAAAATACCGGAAGATGAGTGGAGTGTTTCACATCACCGTTTTATTTTCTTTGGACGATATCATTGTAAAGCAGCAAATCCGAATTGTCCAGAATGTCCATTATTAACGGTATGTAGGGAAGGCAAAAAAAGAATGAGAAGAGCTAACAAAGTAGAAACTGAACATGCAACAAAAAAATAATATTATAAAATAAAGAGTACACTAAAATAAATTGCAGAATTTCTATGAGTATCATTTTCCTAAGTATAATAGAAAACAAAAAATGGTTTCGAATATCGTTATAAGATATTCGAAACCATTTTAATTATTCATAAGCAGAGAATACTTTATTTATTCATCAGAATTATCCTCGTTGTCATTTTCTTCTTCTCTATTGCCTTCGTTATCCTCGTTGCCTCCGTTGTTCTCTTGCTCGTCATTATTTCCAGAATTATCTTCTTTATTTCCTTCAACTGTTATACTCGTACTTCTCGATTCTCCTCGAGCCCCATCAGCTATTGGCGTAACGGTTATAGTATAAGTTGTTCCAGGTGAAGCACCATTAATTTGAACATTATTCGATTGGACTGTCTGCTTTTGTCCATTAATATCTACTTCAAATTGAGCTGGCGGGCCATTATATTGCCATGATGCTTTAATTGAATTATTTGCAGAATTATAACTTGCATTTAATCCATCTACTGCAGGTAAGTCTTCACCGTCAGAGTCGTCGTCTTCATCTTCTCCACCCGATACTGTGACTGAAGTAGATTTCGGTTCACTTTTCATGTTGTTATCATTATCAATTGCAGTTACTTGAATTGTGTATGATTCACCTGATTCAGGTTCTGTGATACTTACTGCTAAATCATTTGTTGTCGTTAGCTGTTTAAAGTCACCATCCCCGACTTTATAAGCTACTTCGAAAGATATGTTACTTTCTTCATCTTTACTATAATCCCATGAAACGTCAATTGCTTGCTTATCCTCACTGTAAACTGCTGAAAGATTACTTACAGGATCAAGTTGATCAAATTTTTCAGATACTGTTTTTGGCTCAGTTCCTTTAACAAATAGTTCGGTTACAATGTTTTCTTTTGGCGTATGATCGCTTGGCAATGCAGGTGGGTTTGATCCTTTTTCAACTGCAACCTCTACAACAGATTCCGGTTTAGTGAAGTCCGGTGTCTCAATATCTTTTGAAATTTCCGTCATCGTATTTTTAAAAAGTTCATGCGGAATTTTAGTATTCTCGATTATTCGGTTATTTTCTTCATATCCAGTCCAAATGGCAATGGAATAGTTTGTCGTATATCCAGCAAACCATGAGTTATTTGCTCCAGATTTACCTTCTATATTTGTTGTTCCAGTCTTTCCAGCTACAGGCATTCCAGGAATATTTGCTTGTGTACCTGTTCCACTGCTAAGAACAGATTTTAGCATGTCTGTAACCATATATGCTGTATAATCTGACATGGCTGCTTCAGGTTCTGGTTTTAAATCCACTACTGATCCATCTGGAAATTCTACTTTTGTCACTGCATGTGGTTGTATATAAATTCCTTCATTTCCAAAAGCACTAAATGCACCAGCTAATTGGAGAGGGGAGACATTTGTTTTTGTGCCTCCAATAACATCTCTTACATTTAACTGTTCGTCGGCAAAGTCTATCCCTAAGCCCTCTGCAAATTCTTTTGCACGATCTGCACCAACTTCTTCGAATGTTTTAACTGCGGGAACGTTTAATGATTGAGCTAATGCATAGCGTGCTGACATCCAACCCTGATACTGTCGATTCCAGTTACGGATTGGATTGGATCCACCCGCTTCATATGGTTTGTCATCGTTAATTTGATGATAAGTTGACCATTTTTCATATTCGATTGCAGGTCCAAAGGCTAAAATTGGTTTGATCGTTGAACCTGGTTGTCTATAAGCATCAATTGCGTAGTTAGAGCCGAAAGGTGTTTCTCGGTTTCTACTCCCGCCAACTGCTCGTATTGCGCCAGATTTTGTATCTACAACGACCATACCTGCTAATAATTCATCATCTGGATAATTTATCGGATTTGAATCGCCATCTGTTAATAAAAACTCTACATGGTCTTGAACACTAGTATCCAGTGTAGTATAAATCTTTAAACCTGCTGAGTTAATATCTACACCATCTAATTTTTCATCTAATTCTCTTTCTACTTGTTGAATAAATGCGTCATATGGAAATGATTTTGGTTTTTTATCTGTCAATACGCTTGCCACATCGACTTTTCTCGCTTCATCTGCTTCTTCCTGGGTTATTTTCCCGTGACGAACCATTAATTTTAAAACTGTATCTACACGTTCCTGCATTAAATCAGGATTTTCAAAAGGATTATATGCAGTAGGCCGTTGTGGTAAACCAGCTAACATTGCCGCTTGAGTTAAAGATAGATCTTGTAAATCTTCAATACCAAAATAAATTTCGGCTGCTTTTGCAACCCCATATGCATTACTACCATAAAATATTTTATTTAGATACATCTCCAAGATCTGTTCCTTAGAATATTGACGTTCTAATTGTAAAGCTAACCATTGTTCTTGTACTTTTAATTTAATTGATTTTTCAGGAGTTAAAAACATATTTTCTACAACTTGCTGCGTAATGGTACTAGCTCCCTCAGATCCGAAACCATGTTGAATATTCGCTTTGACTGCACCAGCGATTCTTCGTAAGTCAATCCCTTTATGTTCAAAAAAGCGTGCATCTTCAGTCGCAGTAACCGCATCGATCAATACTTCTGGTAAGTCATCATATCGAACTTTAATTCTATTTTCAGCACCTATATCTGCAAACGGCTCTCCATCTTTATTGTAAAATTGTGAAGAATAGGGGACATCCAATTTCTCCGGATCGAGTTTTGGAGATGTTGCAATAAAATACGCGAATACAATCATTCCTGCTAATCCGATCACCAAAATAATAAGCAATAAAGATGTGGCTATTTTTTTCCATAAAGGCTTTTTAGTTTTTTGTTGTTTTCTTCTTCTTGCTGTTCTTGAATTACTTGTAGCCATTCAAACTTCCTCCATTCTAAAAATAGAGCCGATCGATAATCTCTAAATAATCAACTCTCGCCTGATACTTAAACGGGATCAACCAACCCTCTTTTTGAAAAATGGAATAAGGGATAGATTTAGGTCCGTCTTTTAACATTTGTTTCCAATATAATAATAATATTTCTGATTTAATGAAATATGTTTCATTATGTGTTGTAAATCGAATGATTCCGAAACTAATTCCTCCATGATTGAGGATAGATTCCATATGCCTAAATTGATGTTCATGTATATTCGCCAATGGAAACAGAGTTTTATTTTTCGTTTCTTTTGCCTCAAAGTCAATATATTTTCCATTATAGACACCATTATAATCGGTTGTTGATTTAGCTTGAAAATAACCTTCTGTAATAACTGCAGCACTTCTTTTGGGATAGTGGACTTTAACAATCTGAATCGGTGTTGGTTTTTTATGAATAATTGCCTTATTTAATTCTAGATAATATTCATTTGTAGCATTAATATCTTCCTCAAGACTCATCCCACGATTGCTATACGTATTTGCTACATTCAAAGAAGGTTGTTTATTGAAATTAGCCTGCTTTCTAATCCCGCCAGGATATTTCATTAAATCCCTCCTGCCCGCCATATAATAATACCAGTTTTCAATAAAAAGTTATAGTACGTATCCATATTTATTATAACTGAAAAAAAAGTTTAGAAACAAACTTAAAACTTAATTAACTATTAAATAATATCGTTGCAATATATTCGGACACATTTTCGACAAAGTAATCTAATGTATGGAATTTCAAATATTTTGCATTTTATTAACCAGTTATGTCGGATAGAAAGGATAGGGTAGGGCAATGCCGAATACATGTTAGTAATACTATAAAAGAAAGGTTCGGTGGTCGAATATGGAAGCTGTTCAGTTACGGAAGTTTCAAGTAGAAAAGCCACTTTATTCGGATAAAGAGTTAGAAAGAGAGATTTCCAATTTAATGATTAAATTTAGACAAATCGATATTAAATATGGTTTAATGGTTAGAAGAGAAATATATAATATGTATGATGACCGTTCAAAATTAATTGCTTATTCTGAAAAATTTATTAACCAATCATTAATGCAGAATCATATTAATACTTAAAATAGTGGATGGAGATAGCAAGTGATGGAACATCTTCAAATATTAACAAAACAATTAAATAACTATTTAGATAAATTACTAACTGAATTTGAACAAGGAAAGAAACCTAGCGACGATAAAACATTTTTTACTTTTGTAAAACAAGAGACAGAACCATATTTTTTAGCTCTCGAAGAATGGGAAAAAATTGCATTAATCTTTATAAAGAATAAATCAAATTTATTACATCCTCAACAAATCAATTCTACAAAAGAAAATATGGAAGCTCTAATGTTACATAGTTATTATAAAGATGTCAGGAAGAGGAGATATATGGAAATGAATAAATCTTGCCGTTACATATTTCATCAGTTAATAAAGGAGTTTGAACATGAAAAATAAGCTAATTCTTACAGCTAAAGAGGCACTGGAGAATGCATATGTCCCTTATTCAAACTTTAAAGTGGGTGCCGCTTTACTTACAAAGTCAGGAAAAGTGTATTCAGGATGCAATATTGAAAATTCTTCTTTCTCTCTTGCATGTTGTGCGGAAAGAACTGCCATATTTAAAGCAATATCTGAAGGTGAAATAGAACTGATCTCCATGGCAGTAATAGCCGATACAGAAGGTCCTGTAAGTCCTTGCGGGGCATGCCGTCAAGTTATGACAGAGTTTTTCACAAGCGATGCCCAAATATATTTATCAGATTTACAAGGTAATATAATGGAGACAACCGTTAAAGATTTATTGCCTTATTCATTTTCATTACAAGAAAATAAGAATTGAAATGAAGATTTAAAGGAAGCTTTGTTTTAAGCTTTCTTTTTTAATGATATAATAATAGAAAGACACTTTGCATAATTTTTAAGATATAATAATAAAATGACTAGTAGACGAGCAGTTTGGATGAGAATAAGGCCTACAAAATTATTGAGGTGATTTTATGACGGTAAATAGAGTTCAACTAAGTGTGAACGATATATTAGAAAAAGAATTTAAAAAATCGATGCGAGGATATAATGAAGAGGATGTAGACGAATTTTTAGATATTATCATTCAAGATTACGAAGCTTTAAATGCAGAAATTGAACGACTTCGACAAGAGAATGAGCGTTTTAAAAAGAGCTCTGACCATCAGCAGCCAGTAACTCGCCGGCAAACTACACAACCACAAGCAAATTATGATGTTCTAAAACGGTTATCAAATTTAGAAAAAGCAGTTTTTGGACAAAAATTAAATGAAAAAGAAGGATAATTTCCTGTATATTAAATTGTAAACTTGTGTTATACTATTAAATGAATACTTGTGTAATCGCTGCGCATTTTTGCGTAGAGGAAAGTCCATGCTCACACAGACTGAGATGTTTGTAGTGTTCATGCTTGATGAAGTCATAAGTCAAGGTAACCTAAACTAGGTTAACGGCAGGAGTTTATTCCTATAGTCTGTATAGATATGGAATAAAGCCTTGAAAGTGCCACAGTGACGAAAACGAATGGAAACATTCTGAAGTGGAACGGGTAAACCCCATGAGTGAGCAACCCAAACAATGGTAGGGGCATCCTCCTAGTAGGAAAAAGGAACGAAAAGAGGGACAAGTTTATCTTGTAGATAAATGATTACAACCGAAGTACAAGGCTGACCACCGTTTGCAGTACAACGGAACAGAACATGGCTTACAAAGTATTCAGGAAGGTCTAAATATGTTGTTTAGAGAACCTATCTATCAGTAAAAGATAAGCTGCTAGTAGGTTTTTTATTTTAGTCAATATGAAATGAACTGTAGAAAGGAATATTTTATGACACAACAAGTAACGTTAATTGCAACGAGTGCAATGGGGTTAGAATCTATTGTTGCAAATGAAGTAAGAAACTTGGGATATAACCCGACAGTTGATAATGGAAAGATAACGTTTCAAGCTCCTTTATCAGCAATTCCACGATGTAATCTGTGGTTACGGGTTGCTGATCGTGTAAAGTTAGTCGTTGGAGAGTTTAAGGTAAAAACATTTGATGAACTGTTTGAGGCAGTAAAGGCACTTCCTTGGGAAAGGTTTATTCCGGAGGATGGAGCTTTTCCAGTGACTGGTAAATCACATAAATCAACATTATTTAGTGTTTCTGACTGTCAAGCAATTACAAAAAAAGCGATCGTGGATCGATTGAAATTAAAACATGGAATTGCTCATAAAATGCCAGAAACCGGCCCATTATACAAAGTAGAGGTAGCTCTTTTAAAAGATATTGCAACTTTAACAATAGATACAACTGGACCTGGATTACATAAACGGGGATATCGCATCGGCCAAGGAGATGCACCATTACGCGAGACGCTCGCTGCTGCTTTAATTTCATTAACGAATTGGAACCCAGATAAACTTTTAATCGATCCTTTCTGCGGATCTGGAACCATTCCAATTGAGGCAGCCTTAATTGGACAAAATATCGCACCTGGTTTTAATCGGGAATTTGCATCTGAACAGTGGAATTTTATTAAGGATAAATTATGGGAAAAAGCATTTGAAGAAGCAGAAGATTTAGCAAATTACGATCAACCATTAGAAATAGTTGGTTCTGATATTGACCATAAAATGATCGGAATCAGTAAAAATAATGCACTGGAAGCAGGCCTAGGGGACTTAATTACATGGAAACAAATGCAACTCAGTGATTTGTCAATTAAGCAAGACAATGGTTATTTAGTTGGGAATCCGCCTTATGGAGAACGGATAAAAGACGAAAACTATGTAACAAATCTATATAAGACGTTAGGAGAACTAATGCAATACCACGAAACGTGGAACATATATATTTTAACTTCTTTTAAAAATTTTGAAAAAGTGTATGGAAAAGAAGCGACAAAAAAGAGGAAACTATTTAACGGCTTTATTGAAACAACATATTATCAATATTTTGGAAAAAATAAATAAAGAACGTGGACAAAAACTCAGCTAGATACCAATAAAGGAATTCAGTAGATACTGGATTCCTTTTTTTATTCGGTTATAAAACAATCAATTATTCTGCTAATAATTAATAAAAATAGTGCATCTTTTGCTAATTTAGGAATATTCATCTTACATCGTGGGATAACTAGAAAGGATTCAATGGCACACAAAAAAGCACCGACTATTAAAGTGGATAACCGTACTCTAGGCTTACAATTATATTGGTGCAACTACATTCTTAGGAGATGATATCAGATGAAGATTAAAGCAGCCGTAACCCATGGCCAAAAAGAAGATTTTCAGATCGAAGAAGTGGAATTACAAGGACCCACAGCGAACGAAGTTTTAATTAAAATTGTCGCTTCGGGTGTATGCCATACGGATGCAGTTGCCCGTGATGAGGCGACAACACCATATCCTCTCGTACTGGGCCATGAAGGTTCAGGTATTGTTGAAAAAGTGGGTGAAGGTGTAAAAACAGTTGAACCCGGAGATCATGTTGTTCTTTCATTTGCCTCTTGTGGGCATTGTGAAAACTGTTTAACTGGACACCCAACAGTTTGCGTACATACTACAACATTAAACTTTGGTGGAATTATGGCAGATGGTACCCACCGCCTCTATCAAGGCGATCAAGAACTATCTACTTTTTTTGGACAGTCCTCTTTCGGAACATATGCTGTAGCAAATGAAAGAAACGTCGTAAAAGTGGATAAAGATGTGGATCTCGCGTTACTTGGACCATTAGGATGTGGAATCCAAACTGGAAGCGGAACTGTTTTAAATAAGTTAAAACCTAAATTTGGAAGTACCATCGTAATTTATGGTACCGGGGCAGTTGGTTTAAGTGCTGTAATGGCTGCAAACATAACAGAATGTAAACATATTATCGCTGTGGATATTCATGACAATCGCCTTGAGATCGCGAAAGAACTTGGTGCAACCCATACGATTAACAGTAAACATGAGGATGTTGTCGCAAAGATTAAAGAAATTACAAATGGTGGAGCTCATTATGGTATTGATACAACAGGAGTACCATTTGTTGTCCGCCAAGCACTGCAGGCATTGCGCCCACTTGGCGTATTGGCTATTGTTGGATTTACTCCTAATATGGAATTAAATGTCCATGAAGATCTTATGGCAGAGGGTAAAACAATGGTAGGTGTTATCGAAGGAGATGCAGTACCACAGCTATTTATCCCAGAGTTGGTCGATTACTACAAACAAGGATTGTTTCCATTCGATAAATTAGTTAAGTTCTATCCGTTTGATCAAATTAATGATGCGTTTGAAGACTCAAAAAATGGTGAAGTAATTAAACCAATCTTAAAAATTAGCTAATAAAAAGAGCCTGGGAGAAAACTTAGCTAAATACCTTTATAAATGATCCATTTAAAACTGCGAACTAGGAATACGAGAAAACAACATATTCGTTTATCTGTCCAAATAATCAATGATTATTTTATATATACGATTTAACCGAACAGATAAATATGGCTTTAAAAGATATTTAAAGTCTATGAAAGCGAAAACTGTTCAGAATGTACATTAAGTTCCTTATATACATAGGCAGCAAAAGGGAAAAACAGAAAATATTTTATAATGAATAATAGGAATATCAAAATAAATATGTGAGAGAGAAGCTTTCAAACGAAGAAACAGGTGAAATCTTTGGAAAATGTAAAATAGATGTGGAGCCGGTATTTTTGATTGTTGAAAGCTAATTTGGGTTTCACTCGTATGTCTTTACGAGGAAAATCCAAGGTGCATAACATGGTAGTAAATATTAGAAAACACTCTGTCATTAACAATGAAAATGAGGCATTTTCATATAAATATGAGAAAAAACGGTTGTGTTTATCTTTTATTGATAAATACAACCGTATTTATCATTTTGAGGCTAGTGATGTCCCAGCCTCGTTCTTTTTAATTTATAGTTCTCATAATTCGATTATAAGCTCTTTCGCGATCAAATGATTCGCCCATTGTGAATTTTTCTAATAAATTATCGTTCTCATCCATAAAATAAGCATAAGTAGAATGTACAATTTCTCCTGAACCTGGATCTCTGTACAAGAAACCTAAAGCATCAGCAATTTCCTTTGTAGCTTCTTCACTACCTGTGAGGAAAATCCATCCATCGTCTGAAGAATTAACTTCAAACCTTCCCGCATATTCCTTGATCACATCTTGCGTATCTCGTTTTGGATCAATAGTAATCGTTATAAATTCAATTTCATCACCAAATACGCCTTCCTCTTCAAGTTCATGTTTTAATTTTGCCATTTCTAGTGTTGTGACCGGACATACATCAGGACATTGTGTATACATAAATTCAATTAATCGTGCACGTTTTGGCATATCAGCAAAATTATAATCTTCACCAAAAGCAGTTTCCATTACAACGTCTTTTGGAAGTTCTGCAGTACCAGGACGATAAACTTGTAAGTAAAAAACACCAGCAGCAATTCCTACAATAAGAATACTAATAAATGCAATGTAAAATTTTTTCATTTATATAACCTCCAAATAAAGAGAGGGGAGAACCCCTCTCTAATTTTTGTGAGTTCTAGTACATTTAAACCTTACCAGAGCTTATACCCTTTTGCTCCCGGAGGGGCACTTTGTATAATGTCGATAAGTGGGATTGTATATGCAAATAATACTAGAGCAATAGTAATTCCAATCCATAACGGCCAATTTTCGAATACTTTTGGCGTCTTTTCTGCTTGATTGCTGACAACAGCAATCGGGAATTCTTCTTGACCTTTTGGAGCAAAGAATGCAAGATTGATAAAAATAATAATCATGATGATCATTCCAATGAAAAGAATTGACCCACCAACAGCTTGTGCAATCTGATAGCTACCCCATGCAGCAGTATCGGCATTTCCAGCATATTCTGAGTAAGCAGAACGGCGAGGACCACCTAGTAAACCTTGCCAATGCATAGCCGTAGACATGATTGTCATACCGACTGTCCAAAAAATCGTTTGAGCTATCGCTAATTTATTCATAGTTTTCGTGTATTTTCTTCCTGTAATAGAAGGAACAAGCCAATATGTTATCCCAAAAAATGTAAGCATTACAGTTGTTGCAACCGTTAAGTGAAAATGCCCTGTAACCCATATCGTGTTATGAACGACTTGGTTCATCTGGTTAGAAGCATTAATGATACCGCCTGCTCCACCAGGAATGAAAAATAACATTCCGATAAATGGTGCAAGGAAGCGAGCATCTTTCCAAGGCATTTTCTTTAACCAACCGAATAATCCTTTTGCTCCAAGTTCGCGACCTCTAGATTCAAATGTAGCAAACATAGAAAATGCAGTCATCATGGATGGAATAACTACAATCATTGTCAGGATTACTTGGAGAAACTTCCAGAAAGGATCAATACCAGGCTCAGTTAACTGATGGTGGAATCCGACTGGGATTGAAAAGAATAACAATAATATAAACGTAAATCGTGCAAGTGAATCTGAGAAAATTTTACCACCGATGATTTTTGGCATAATAGCATACCACATCATGTAGGCGGGTAAGAGCCAGAAATAAACGAGTGGGTGACCGAAATACCAGAATAATGTCCGGCTTAATAATACATCGATTGTTTCAACCCATCCGAGCGCCCATGGAATCATTTGGAATACAACTGTGATCGCTACACCAATGGAAGCAATTTGCCACATAAGCATCGTAACGACAGCCATAAAGCTAAGTAAAGGAGTTCTTTCTCCAGGATTTTCTTTCTTAAAACGAGCATGACGCTTGAACATTACAAATCCATCAAACCATGTTCCTACAATGACTAAAGCTAAACCAATATAAAATAAAACATGTGCTTGTAATGGAGCGTAAAAAGTAAACAATACAGTTGCTTCATTTAAAAGAATCATTGTAGCTGCGGATAACGTTCCAACTAACATCATCCAAAATCCAATCCAAGAGATCGTTCTTTCTGTTTTATTAAATCCGCCTGTTGTTTTACTTTGAGCAGCTAACATAAATCCTAAAATGAAGAATGTAGTTAATACAAGACCTAGTACAACACCATGAACAGTTAATATCTGATAATAACCGATTCCAGCAGGTAAGGTGAATTTTCCTGATCGTTCTAAAGTTTGTAACAGACCACATGTTGCCCCGACGAATAACGCAATAAAAGCAACATACATATGAGCCATTACAAGTTTTGCGTCTTTATTTGATAAACTTTTTAATGAGTTCATTATTCTACCACCTCAATCGTTGCAGCCATCATATGGTGACCTACACCACAATATTCATTACAAACAAGGGTATATGTGCCTGCATTTTTAAATGTGTTTGTTAATGTACTTATATAACCTGGCTCTAACATCATATTTACATTTGTTCCTGCAATTTCAAATCCGTGAATAACATCGGTCGTTGTTGAAGAGATATGAACAGTTGCCCCTTTGGGAACTTCAATAACCTTATCATCTGTTCCCACATCATAATTAAAAGCAGATGCAACGATCGTTAATTGATATTCATTTTCTCCAATTTGTTTTAATCCCGGTTCTTTAAATAGTTCATGGTCCCGTACTTTTTCCGGGTCTAAAGTAACCGCGCAACTAGGAGGTTGATTTCCCATGTAAAAAGCACTAACTCCAACAACAATTAAAAAGAACAATAATGTAGCAGAACCGAGATAAAGCCAAATTTTTTCATACTTGTGCATGTTCATACGATTTCTTCCTTTCTAAATACGTGATTTATCGACTAATAAATAAGTACCAAACACCTAACCAAGAAATTAAAATAATTGCAGCTAATATAATTACTGAAAATAAAGTTCCCCGTAAATCATAATTATCATGTTGTTCGACTTGTTGCTCTTTTTCGACAGGCTTTGCCATGTTTATCGCTCCTTTCGTAAAAAATTCATCAAAATAAATTAATCATATTCTTCAAAGCAAATCGGTTAATTAATCGATCTGCTTATATTCATCATACACAAAAATAATAGCCGAAAAAGCCTATATGACAACGTTTCACAATTTATTCAATAACCTATTTGGCTTCAATTTCCATCGAATTTACTAACCTTTATGTTAGAAAAGTATGTGAATAAAATATGACGATCTCGTGGATAAAACGTTACATAATTCATAAACTAAACAAAAAAAAGGTGAGAAAATGGTGTATATAGGATCGATCGGTTTAGGAATACCATCAAATAATTTACGACAAAACGAAGTCAAACATTTAGTCAAAAATATATTTAATACGAAAAAGTTACATAGATTACTACCGGTATTTGATAACGCAAATATAGAGCAAAGGCAGTTTGTAGTTGATGAAGAGTGGATAAAGCATGAACATTCATTTGCTACGGCAAATCAATACTATTTTAACTACGCAAAAAATCTGTGTATCGAGGCTATTGACAACTGTTTAAAAAATAAAACTCTATTAAATAAACCTGTTTCTTACAACGATATTGATATGATTTTATTTGTATCAAGTACTGGAATTGTTACGCCTTCGTTAGATGCTTACTTATTAAATGAACGGCCATTTAGAGAAGATATAGTTCGCATACCAATGTGGGGATTAGGATGTGCCGGAGGGGCAATGGGGTTAGCAAGGGCATCTGAATGGATTCGACTACATCCTACTAAATCAGCTCTTGTCGTTTGTTGTGAATTATGCAGTCTTACGTTTCAAAAAAAAGATGTATCAACGAGTAATATTGTTGGAACGGCCTTATTCGGGGATGGTGTTGCCGCCACTTTATTAATTGGCTCGAAGTCTCCATTGCAATCTTTTTTGCCAAAGAAAAGATTAACTATTAAGGAAACGAGCTCATTTACACAAAAGAACAGTACAGATGTAATGGGATGGAATGTTACATCAAATGGATTGGAAGTTATTTTTTCAAAACGAATTCCTAAGTTAGTAAAAACAATTTGGAAAGAACATGTACATCGTTTCTTAAAACAGACAGGGAGAAAAATGGAAGATATTTCTTCCATCGTAGCACATCCGGGTGGTAGGAAAGTATTAGAAGAAATGGAACATGCCCTTGCAATTGATCGTGAACTTTTAAGATTTTCTTACGATGTATTAAAAAATCACGGAAATATGTCCTCATCAACTGTCATTTACGTATTAAAAAGATGGATATTACAATCACAAAATAGATCATTTTCGGAAGATTTGGGAATACTAAGTGCACTCGGTCCTGGGTTTAGTTCCGAATTAATCTTATTAGAGTGGGTGGATCTATGATTTATTTTTATCTAATTATCTTGTTTATTATTGGACAAAGGCTTACAGAGTTATATATTGCGAATAAAAATGAGTTGTGGATGAGAGAGCGGGGAGGAGTTGAACTAGGAAAAGAACATTACAAATTATTTATTCTACTTCATATGGCTTTTTTTGTTTGTTTAATTTGGGAAGTTCAACTGCTGTATTGGCAAAATAATTATGCTTTTAATATTTACTTTTTTCTTATTTTCCTATTAGCACAAATAGGGAGAATCTGGTGCATAGTATCGCTTGGGAAGTTTTGGAATACAAAAATTATCGTTTTGCCGAAGGTTATTCACATAAAAAAAGGGCCATATAAGTATATAAAACACCCTAATTATGTCATAGTATTTATTGAATTGTTGGTCATTCCAGCAATGTTTGGCGCGTATAAAACAGCAATACTATTCCCAATCTTACACATCTTGTTACTTTCCATTAGAATTCCGAGTGAAGATAGAGCATTAGGACGCTGAGCACCGTAATTTCAAATCAAATGAAAAGGAGGCTTCCTATAAAGGAGCCTCCAAATTTTAATATGTTAGTTTTTAGTAACGTTCGCCGCTTGTGGTCCACGTTCGCCTTCAACAATTTCAAATGTTACTTCTTGACCTTCTTCTAAAGATTTAAATCCTTCTTCTTGGATAGCAGAGTAATGTACGAATACATCGTCTCCTTCTTCCAATTGAATAAAGCCGTAACCTTTTTCTGCATTAAACCATTTTACTACTCCGTTTTGCATGTAGCCAATCCTCCTAAATTCTTTCACGAAAACCGTGTTAATACAAAGAAAATAGTGAAAACGAAAAAAGTAACTTCACGTAGAAGGTGGGATCACTACGTACCTTCATGTGAAGCTACTTTCCTAATGATTCCATACATCTTCTTTGCTTGTTTCCAATATATCGGTTTTTATGAAGGGAGTCAAGCGCTACAACATCTAATATGGATTTCAATTTATTATTTTATCCTTTTTGCTCCTAAGTAACGAGGTGACCAATAGGAATCACTTAAATTACTTATTTGCACACCATTACTGCTACCAGCATGAATAAAATCACCATTTCCTAAATAGATTCCTAAATGGGAAGGTCCAGGCTGATACGTTTCAAAAAACACTAAATCGCCAATAGAGGGTGATTCAACATTTGTTGAGAAGTTCCAAATTTCATTTACTGTACGCGGGATCATAATATCGTTTTGTTTATAAACAAATTGGATAAAACCGCTACAATCAAATCCATTCGGTGTTGTGCCTCCCCAAACATAAGGGGTGCCCATATATGACTTTGCTACTTGAATAACAGAACTGTTATCATGATTAACATTTAATTGGACTATATCCTCGTCTTTTTGTAGTTGGCTGTCTTTGCTTGGTGCGATTTGTTCTGCCAATTCATTGTCAACCTGCTCGGAAACTTCCGAATCAGTGGGCGGAGGAGATAACAAGTTTAAGTTTATAATTTGATTAACTGCATCTTCTGTCAATGGACCGTATAATCCATCTACGGTCCCAGTATAATAGCCATAATAAAAAAGAACCTCCTGCACTGCTCTTACTTCTTCATATGTAGAATCATAGTTAATTGTACGTGCTAATTCAGCTATTTCATCGATTTCCGATTGCCTTTCAGCCATAATCAGCGCTTCCATCGTTTGCTTATCTGCAGCTCCTGTTACTGTAATTTCATGGGATGATTGAAATCCTTTTATTGCATGTTCCGTCAATAATCCGTATACTCCATCTATACCATCATCATAATGACCTAACTTTGTTAATTTGTATTGTAAATTACGAACAATTTTACTATTTTCACCATAGGCGAGACCATCTGCTTCTGTTAAGAGTTTATCTTGTATTATGGGTTGTGCATCTATATAAAATGCAAATGGCTGAGTGATCGCATACCCGCAAACAATTGAATTCTTCATTACTTTTTCAACTGTTTTAGTTCGCATACAAAATACTCCTTTCTAAGGGTGCTTTATGTTAATTCATATGAAGTATTTTTAGTAATCATACTTTACGTTTGTGTTACAAAAATCTTTTATATGGTACAATAAAAATCTTACTATCATTTTTTTCGAGTAAATATTTTTATGAGGAGAAAATCAAATGAAAAATGAACAAGCCTATTTACAATTATGTGAAGAAATTTTAGAAAAAGGTTGTTTTAAAAACGACCGAACGAATACAGGAACCTATTCCCTTTTTGGTAAACAAATAAGGTTTGATTTAAAAGAAGGTTTTCCACTATTAACGACAAAACATGTCCCTTTTCGATTAATTGCCAGTGAATTGCTTTGGTTTTTGAAAGGCGATACGAATATACGTTATTTATTACAACATAATAATAATATATGGAATGAGTGGGCATTTAAAAAATGGGTGGAAAGCGATAATTATAAGGGCCCTAATATGGATGACTTCGGAAACAGAAGTCTAAAAGATGAAGATTTTAAAATGGAATATGAAAAACAGATGGATATTTTTAAGAATAAGATATTGACGGATGACCAGTTTGCGCAAAACTATGGTGACTTGGGATTTGTATATGGGAAACAGTGGAGGCACTGGAAGACATCTACAGGCGAAACGATTGATCAAATTAAAGATGTAATTGAATTGATTAAAACAAACCCTGATTCTAGACGTTTACTTGTATCGGCATGGAATCCTGAAGATATCCCAAATATGGCACTACCACCATGTCATACATTATTCCAGTTTTATGTAGATGATGGTGCTCTATCTTGTCAACTTTATCAACGAAGTGCCGACGTATTTCTTGGTGTTCCATTTAATATTGCTAGTTATGCATTATTAACTCACTTAATTGCAAAAGAATGCCAATTAGAAGTAGGAGAGTTTGTACATACATTTGGAGATGTACATATTTATGCTAACCATGTTGAACAAGTAAAATTACAATTAAGTCGTAATCCTAAATCTTTGCCTACATTGAAGATTAATACTGAAAAAGAATCAATATTTGCTTATGATATAAATGATTTTGAAATAATTGGTTATGATCCACATCCAGCTATTAAAGCGCCTGTAGCAGTATAAAAAGGAGAGTACGTAAAAATGATTTCTTTTATAGTAGCAATGGATAAAAATAATGTAATTGGTTTTAATAATAAAATGCCTTGGCATTTACCAAATGATCTAAAGTTTTTTAAAGAGACTACAACAGGTCATACGATTATAATGGGAAGAAAAACATTTGAATCTATTGGAAGAGTATTACCTAATAGAAAACATATCGTATTGTCCCAAGGCAATGTGAATTTACCAAAAGAAGTTGAAATAATAAACGATATTGATCAAATTATTGAATTAAATAAACAGAACATTGATGAAGAATTTTTCGTCATAGGTGGAGGAAACATTTTTAAGCAATTACTCCCTTATGCAGATCGTCTATATGTTACGTTAATCGATGAATCATTTAAAGGAGATGTGTTTTTCCCAGAAATCTCTCTTAAGCAATGGAAGGAAATTTCAAAGGTAAAGGGAGAAAGAAACGAGTCTAATCCTTATGATTATTATTTTATTGAATATGTTCGAAACAATTCAATATAAAGGTATTTGTTGTTTAATATAATCACTTCTACTATAATAAATTATGAATTATTTATGTATTTTTCATTGAATCTCTTTTAGTTTATTAAGCTTTTTTATACAATAAAACTGATTGAATGAATAGTATTGTTTAAACAATTACACGATGGGGTGAAAAATAATGGCACAAATCGGGATACCGAGTTTAATTCTCATATTAGTTGTAGCATTACTTATTTTTGGACCGTCTAAATTACCTGAAATAGGGAAGGCAGCTGGAAATTCGTTACGTGAATTTAAAAATGCAACAAAAGGTATTATCGGAGACGAGGAAACTGAAACAGCGAAAGACTCAAAAGAAAACAATAGTAAACAATAATAAGGGCTTAAATTGACCTGAAAATGGCATACTATAAATGCATAATAATCAATAGGTGTAAGGAATAAACCTTACATCTTTTTTATATCAGTAACAATACTTAGAGTAAAGATAGGGAGTGGAGACAATGTCTAGTACTAATCAAGAAAAAGAAATGAATATAGTAGGACATTTGTCGGAACTAAGAAATCGACTCATCGTAACTGGATTATTTTTTATCGCATTTTTTATAATCGGTTTTATCTTTATTAAAGATATTTATTCCTTTTTTGAAAATGATATTGATTTTAAATTAACAGTTACAAGTCCAGGGGATATTATTTGGATTTATTTTACGATTGCAGGGTTAATAGCAATTGTTGCAACATTACCAATATTAAGCTTGCAAATTTGGTTATTTATTAAACCCGGTCTGACAAAACCGGAACGTAAAGCATCTTTATCCTACATTCCAGCTATTTTTTTATTATTTGTCATAGGACTCGTTTTTGGATATTTAATGTTTATCAAACTAATACTACCTTTCCTATTATCACTAAATGATGGAATGTTTAATGAATTATTTACCGTTGAGAAATATTTCAGGTTTCTTTTAAGAATTACGATTCCGTTTGCAATATTATTTGAAATACCGATTATAATAATGTTTTTAACAAGTTTAGGAGTCATCACACCTGCATTTCTTCGTAAAACAAGAAAATATGCATACTTCATACTTCTAATTGTCGGAGCATTAGTTACACCTCCTGACGTTATTTTGCAATTAGCTGTTGCGATCCCATTATTTATTTTGTATGAAATAAGTATTTACTTATCAACGATTGTGTACCGTAAAAAGCAAAAAAGACATTTAGAATATATGGAACAGCAATAACATTAAAAGTTGTTTATTGAGAATCTATGTTTCATCGACAAACTTAGTCATCTGAAACAAAAAAATTGCAGAATCGTGCGGTTACCCGGGAAATGTTTATCACTATTTCTTACGAAAAACATCCAAAAAGGTTCGGATAACTGTCAAAAGCAACTACATTCTTTTGCCATTTTATCTGTTACAATTATGGTAGAAGAGGTTAAGGAGGATGACAATGTCTGAAGTTAATATCTTTTTAGCATTTGGAGCTGGATTTTTATCATTTATATCACCTTGTGTTTTACCTTTGTTTCCAGCCTTTCTATCTTATATTACTGGAATGAGTGTAAGTGAAATAAATGATGATAATAAAATGCTTACGAAAAAAAGTATGTTACATACAATTCTATTCTTGCTCGGTTTTTCCAGTGTATTCATTATGATCGGATTTAGTACATCATACATCGCCGATTTCTTTATGATGTATCAAGATATTATCCGGCAAATTGGCGCTATACTAATTATATTTTTTGGTCTTGTAATTGTAGGTTTACTAAACTTTGAGTTTTTAATGAAAGACAAGAAAATCACATTTAAAAATAGACCTGCAGGGTATCTCGGTTCATTTATTATCGGGATGGCTTTTTCAATGGGATGGACACCTTGTACAGGCCCGATTTTAATGATTGTAATTACTATGGCAGCAACAAACCCGGATCAAGCAATGGTTTTAATGATAAGTTATGTTCTTGGTTTTGCAATACCGTTTATTATACTCTCTTTCTTTATAGGTAAGTTAAACTTCATTAAAAAACATAGTATGAAGTTGGTAAAAATAGGGGGGTATATTATGATCATCTTTGGTGTTGCTTTATTTTTTAATTGGATGACAAAATTAACCTCATTACTTGCTGAATGGACTGGATTTTATGGATTTTAATAACTTTCTTTATTTCAGGAAGAAAATAGCATACAATGGTGGTAATAAGTTTTAAATAAAAGGGGTTACACTATGTACAAACCAAATGATCTAATACTTCGTTCCACAGCATCCTTAATAACATTTATCTTACTAGGATTTGCTGTATATTTATTACTTGCAGGACATAATTCTCCGGGTGGGGGATTCGTTGGCGGTCTTACAACATCTGCGGCAATCTTATTAATGTATATGGCATATGGCGAAAAAACTGTTCGAAAGATTATTCCAGTGGACTTTATATTTTTTATCCCGCTAGGACTTTTAATCGCGACACTTACAGGGTTAGGTGCTCTCTTATTTAATGTTCCTTTCTTAACACAAACATTCGGAGTGTTTCATTTACCATTCATTGGGGAAATTGAACTTGCTACAGCAATGTTATTTGATTTAGGTGTTTATTTTACAGTATTCGGGACAACGATGACGATTATTCTTACTATTGCTCGAGATCAGTCATGAGCAACATTATTAATGATTCGGGGGAAATGTTGTGGCAAAAGTACTTATAATTGATGATGCCAAATTTATGCGCATGACATTATCAAATTTATTTCAAAAGAACAATTTTTCAATAGTCGGTATGGCCGAAAATGGAGTGGAAGGTGTAGATTTATATAAAAAAACATCGCCAGACCTTGTTACATTAGATATTACTATGCCGGTAATGGACGGTCTTCAAGCCTTAAAAGAAATTCTTAGCTTTGATCCGACTGCTAACGTTATTATGTGTTCAGCGATGGGGCAACAAAAGCTCGTAGTTGAGGCGATAGAACTAGGTGCAAAAGATTTTATTGTTAAACCTTTTGATGAACAAAGAGTGATGGAAACTGTTCATCAAATCATACATACATCTATTTAAGTCGTCATCATAGGAGTTGAATCATCAAGTGCCCTTTTCATTATTTGATAATCCGTTATTTTTACTAGCAAGTTCGGTGGGTGCAATTGGCATGGCCATTGCAATGATTTTTATACGTTTAAAGGCAGCCAAAAAGCCAACTACTACAAAAAAAATCATTTTACCTCCTATTTTTATGAGTAGTGGAGCTCTAATGTACCTGATTCCTGAGTTTAGAATAGTACCAATAGAAATAGTAGAAGCGTGTATTGTAGGTTTATTTTTCTCTATATTTCTAATAAAAACGACAAAATTCGAAATTAGAGATAACCAAATCTATTTAATACCATCTAAAGCATTTATTATAATATTATTCAGCTTATTAATCGTAAGAACTGTATTTAAAATTATTATTGGAGGTACAATTTCATTTGGAGAAACAAGTGGGATGTTTTTTTTACTTGCCTTTGCAATGATCGTATCATGGCGACTTACAATGCTATTTAAATATAACCAATTAAAAAATCAATTAAAAAATTAAAAACATACGCGGCTTTTAGCGTATGTTTTTATTATATCTTGACTTCCATTCATCACGATAATCTTTTCTGGATAAAGAAAAGAATTGCTCATAGGGCTTAACGTCGATATTTTTCTCACGAAGTTTACGCCTTAGAAAACGATGATCTCTTTTAGGTGTACCAATAATATAGCCTTCGATTAGTAGTTCTTGTGTAATTTCTTTTTTATTTCTAGCTAAGGCAAGTTCACCAATTTTACTTGCTATAGTTTGTTTAGCAACATCCCTGAATATTTCCGGAACAGGAGAAACGAATTCGTTAAGTAACTTAATTTCATCCTCTTTCCACATATGTTTTGTTTTTTCAATATAGTAACGTTGCCAATCCATTTCCGATTTGCCATCTTCTTTTGGTAGCTGTTTTAAAAACTTGCGAAACATGAAAAATCCTCCTATGCCTAGAAGGGTAATTAATAAGAAGCCCCAAAAAATAATAAAGTAATCCATTATGATTCCCATCTTTATCTTCCTTTTACATAATAATTGTTAAAAAATGTAACAAATATGAAGATTACCATTTCATTTTTTTAATCTGAATGGTAATATAAAAATATAATATGATTTATTTTGAATACTTCCAATATTCACGAAAATAATCCAGAGAAATAGATAATTCTCCATCGTTATTACAATTATAGACATTAATAGTCATACATACAAGCAACTAAACATAGAGATAGAGATATATGTTATTTTCTAAAGCTTATGGTAAGGGGATGTGGAAAAATGGTTAGTGATTCAGATGTATTAGAGCAATATGAAACACATAACATGATGTTTCCAACTGAGATAATGAATTGGTACTATGCAAACGACAAAGATTCAATTGTTGTGATTTGGAATAAGAAGAATGAAATCATTTACGTTTCCCAACTAATTGAACAATATTTTGTCAAGCGTGTAAGTGACGTAATAGGTAAGCAATGGACTAGTCTTATGCCTAAAGAGCAGGTCACATTGATACAAAATCATTTTAAAGAAGGGAATGACCAACTGCACATACCAAACATCGTCTTACATTCCAGTCAAAGGAAACCTTACTTTTTTAACGGAATTGTTGATAAGCTTGCCATTGAAGGAGAATGTTATTATATATGTAAATTAAAGAATATTACTTATATCAATGAATTAAAACAAGTCTTGCTAGATTCAGAAAAATTAATACTTGCAGGACAATTATCAGCTGGTTTAGTTCACGAAATCCGTAATCCGCTGACATCCTTAAAAGGATTTCTGCAATTAGTACAGGCGGGTGTTCAACAAAAAGAAGAATATTATAAAGTAATGATAGGGGAAATAGAAAAGTTAGAGAAAATTACGTCCGAACTGCTTCATATGGCAAAACCATTCAAAAGTAAAAAAAGAACGGAACACGTTAACAAGATGATCGATGACGTATTATTTATTATGAGTACCCAAACTAATATGAGAAACGTACATTTTAAACTAGATTTGGAAGAAGATTTTACAACTAATTGTAATGCATCTCAAATCAAACAAGTCTTAATAAATTTAATTAAAAACGGTGCAGAAGCGATGCAAAATGAAGGGAATATTACGATTCGATCCCGAATGGAAAATAATTATGTAGCCATTGATATATCAGATGAAGGTCAAGGAGTTCCAGATGACATGCTTGAACAAATTAAAAATCCTTTTTTTACTACTAAACAAGATGGAACAGGTCTTGGATTAGTAATTACTCACCATATTCTTGATATACATCAAGGGATGTTAAATGTAACATCTAGTCAGGACAAAGGGACGACATTTACTATTTTCCTTCCATCAATAAATGATAAATAACTTTTTCTTTTACGATACCACTTTTAATATAAGATTTTTTTATCCATTCAAATAAGTTATTAATATATCTATAATCTTCCTAAACATTTGTTTTCTAACCCTCTTTCGTATAAACTATTATTGAAAAGGGTATGTGTAACTCCCTTTAGATTACTATTTATGTTCGCAAAAATAGTAATCTTTTATTGATGTAGGAAAGGGGCATAATAGTTTATGAGTAATAAACAAGCGTTTCGTTCAAAGAAAAGTTTTGAACTAAATGGCAAAAAGTATAATTACTATGATTTAAAAGCAATTGAAGATGCAAAATTAGGTAATGTAAAGCGCCTACCATTCTCCATTCGTGTATTGTTAGAATCAGTTATTCGCCAATACGACGGAAGAGTAATTAAAGATGAACATGTAGAGGGGCTTGCAAATTGGGGAACAAAAAAAGGGGCAAACACAGACGTTCCTTTTAAACCATCCCGTGTTATTTTACAAGACTTCACAGGTGTACCTGCAGTTGTTGACTTAGCATCTTTACGTAAAGCTATGGTTGATATGGGTGGAGATCCTGACAAAATTAACCCAGAAGTTCCTGTTGATCTAGTAATTGACCACTCTGTACAAGTAGACCAATATGGTTCTGAAAATGCTTTACAAGCAAATATGGAATTAGAATTTGAAAGAAATGCTGAACGTTACCAGTTCTTACATTGGGCACAGAAAGCATTTAAAAACTATCGTGCGGTACCACCAGCTACAGGTATTGTTCACCAAGTTAACTTGGAATATTTAGCTGATGTTGTTCACGCGAATCAAAATGAAGAAGGCAGTTATGATTCTTTCCCTGATACATTAGTAGGAACGGATTCCCACACACCGATGGTTAACGGTCTTGGTGTACTAGGTTGGGGTGTAGGTGGAATTGAAGCTGAAGCAGGAATGCTTGGTCAACCATCTTATTTCCCATCTCCTGAAGTAATTGGGGTTAAGTTCACCGGTAGTTTCCCTGAAGGTACAACTGCAACGGACTTAGCGCTAACAGTAACGGAAACACTACGTAATAAAAATGTAGTTGGTAAGTTTGTTGAGTATTTCGGACCTGGATTAAAGGATATGCCTTTAGCAGATCGGGCAACAATTTCTAACATGGCTCCAGAATACGGTGCAACATGTGGTTTCTTCCCAATTGATGAAGAATCATTAAACTACTTACGTTTAACTGGACGCGACGAAGAGAAAATTGCATTAGTTGAAAAATACTGTAAAGAAAATAACTTATGGTACTCATCGGAAGACGGTGACCCAGAATATACAGAAGTCGTTGAAATTGACCTATCTAAATTGGTACCAAACCTTGCAGGACCTAAACGTCCACAAGACAGAATTCCATTAACAGATATGCAAAAAGAATTTAGAAAAGCAGTTACAGCTCCAAATGGTAACCAAGGCTTTGGATTAGATAAATCTGAATTCGATAAAGAAGCTGTTGTAAAGCACCCTAACGGCGAAACATCCGTGATGAAAGCTGGAGCTGTTACAATTGCTGCAATAACTTCATGTACAAACACATCTAACCCATACGTTATGTTAGGTGCAGGGTTATTGGCGAAAAATGCTGTTGAAAAAGGACTTAATGTCCCAGCTTATGTAAAAACATCATTAGCGCCTGGTTCTACTGTAGTTACTCGCTACTTGGATGATTCTGGTTTATCTAAATATTTAGATCATTTAGGATTTAACACTGTTGGTTATGGATGTACAACATGTATCGGTAACTCTGGTCCATTACGTGAAGAAATTGAAAAAGCTATTATAGATACTGATCTAACTGTTGCATCTGTACTTTCCGGTAACCGTAACTTTGAAGGTAGAATTCACCCTCTAACTAAAGCGAATTATTTAGCATCACCACCACTAGTTGTAGCATACGCACTAGCTGGAACGGTTGATACTGATTTGAATAAGGATCCAATCGGAAAAGACAAAGACGGCAATGATATTTACCTAAAAGATATCTGGCCATCAATGGATGATATTAAAGCAGTAGTAAATGATGTAGTAAATCCAGAAATCTTCCGCTCCGAATATGATAATTTATTCGAGTCAAATGATAAATGGAATGCAATTGAAACGACAGATGAACCGTTATACGAATGGTCAGACGAATCGACATACATTCAGAACCCACCATTCTTTGAAGGTTTATCAAAAGAGGCTGGAACAATCGATCCATTAAATAACTTACGTGTACTTGGATATTTCGGTGATTCGATTACAACAGACCATATTTCCCCTGCAGGAGCAATTGCGAAAGATATGCCAGCAGGAAAGTATCTACAAGAAAAAGGAGTAACTCCACGTTACTTTAACTCATATGGTTCTCGTCGAGGAAACCATGAAGTGATGATGCGCGGTACATTCGCAAACATCCGTATTAGAAACAAAATTGCTCCTGGTACAGAAGGTGGATATACAACTTACTGGCCATCAGGTGAAATTATGCCTATTTATGATGCGGCGATGAAATATAAAGAAGAAGATACTGGTTTAGTCATTCTTGGTGGAAAAGATTATGGTATGGGATCTTCTCGTGACTGGGCTGCAAAAGGATCCAATTTATTAGGGGTTAAAGCAGTAATTGCAGAAAGTTATGAAAGAATCCACCGTTCAAACCTTGTAATGATGGGTGTGCTTCCTTTAGTATTTGAAAAAGGGCAAAGTGCTGAAAAACTAGGTTTAACAGGTAAAGAAGCACTTAATATTAAAATTGATGAATCAGTTAAACCAAATGATACAGTTGAAGTAGTTGCTACAGACGAAGAAGGAAAAGAAACTAAGTTTAATGTCGTTGTTCGTTTCGATAGTGAAGTTGAAATGGACTACTATCGTCATGGCGGTATTTTACAAATGGTTTTACGCCAAAGAATGGCTCAATAATTTCGTTTGATGACACCATATAATGAGAAATAACTCATTATATGGTGTTTTTTTCATGCATAATTATTTATTAAGTTGAGATGCTATACATAATTAAATTTTCTAATAGGAGTGATCTTTATATGGAAAGGTATCAAAATGAACCAAAACCGGATGATCGTAGTGATAATGTAGAAAAACTACAGGATATGGTTCAAGATACGATTGAAAATTATAGAGAAGCAGAAGAACGAATGGAAAATGCACCAGAACATGAAAAGAAAGAAATAAGCGAAAAGAACGAACGGCGTAAGGAATCTATTGAAGGTTTTCGTGACGAAATAAAAGATGAGCATAGGAATCAAATGCACTAAAAAAATTCAGTGATCCCAGTAAAATTATATATCGTTTAATAAAAATCGTTGAAATGGTCTCTTTGAGAAACCTTCAACGATTTTTATTCTTTACATACAGACTCTTATTTAATTTGCTACATTATGTTAAACTATTGCATGTATAAGAAGTATTGGAGGAGTAATAAAATGAAAAGCAATGTTACAGAGATTGACGTCAGATATGCAGAAACTGACCAGATGGGTGTAGTACATCATGCTAATTATTTGGTATGGTTCGAAGTAGGTCGAACAAATTTTATTAAACAAATCGGACTTAATTATGCCGAAATGGAAGCAGGCGAAGTAGTTTCTCCTGTAGTAGATGTTGAACTTTCTTATAAAAAACCAGCAAAATATGGAGATACTGTTCTTATTAAAACATGGCTAGAAAAATATGATGGTGTTCGAACTACATATGGGTATCACGTCCTTGATGCAAATGAAAACATACTTGTTACAGGCTCAACAGTTCATGTAGTAGTGAACAAACATACTTTTAGACCCGTTTTATTACGAAAGACTCATCCAGAGTGGCATGCGATCTACATGAGCTTAGTAAATGAGGGAAAATAATGGCTTTCGGTATTAATCGCCAAGAACTTAGACAATGGCAACAACTAGTACTTGATGGAGAAATTGCTTTTTTAACTCATTATTGGCAGGATGAACGTTTCCCTGGCTGTTTTACAGTAACAAAGGTAGGATGCATCGATATAGATAAATTATCGAAATGGGGAAGGCAATATGAGTTGCAAATCAAATGGGTGCATCAAAGAGATAAGTATCCTCATTTTGATCTTTTCGGAAATAAACAAAAAGAGATTTTAAAAAAAGAAGGCTTGGTAAATCACATCCAACGGTTTAATCTTTAACTCAACTTTGGCAGCGAGAAATAGATAAATAAACCTTGGTAGTATTGGGAAGTTTAGAGATTCACTTCCTTAGTTGTATTTTCAATTAACTGGTTGTTAGAATATTCTAATATACTTGATCTTCGCATTTGATATAAACTGTGCATTACTCCATCAACTTTATTAATTTCCAGAAGTCGCTTCGGAAAAATACTTCGCTTTCAACACAGGCATAAGAGCGGCATCAGTTCAAGCAACGCTACACTTGCTTTCACTGTGTCTTCTTTACCGAAGGCACGGCGATCTGCTTCTGTAGCTTCTCGTTAACGAGAAGCTACAGGGATCTTCCGACGTACAGGATGTACTAGTGCAGACGTTGCCACAGGACGTGACGTACTTAGTCTGTGTTCCCCTGTTGCTATTCCTGCAGGAGTCTTCGTATTTTTCCTACGCTAGCATGTAAATTTATTCAATAGAAAGAAAGTCGGCTCCTATATTCAGTCAATAGTTACCATCCTAGCAGAGGAAATATGTGAAGACTCATATGGGAGCATAGTGAGGACACTGAAAAACATATTTTGGAAAATTATTTTCCCACTTTATATAGTAAATTAGATAAAAAACTGTATGTTAATCCCACTCGGACGATTATTACTTAAAATATGAGAATCGATTTTCATTTGATTCAAAAGTTGATAGTTTTTTCAGCACTTCGAGCATAGGCCTAGATGAGACTACGCAGGTTCATAGCACAAGGAGACTCAACATCCGTTCATGGAGAGCGAAACATAGTTCCTTCGCTTGGATTCGTTTTCTGCTATACAAATAAATTTTTCTGTTTAGATAGTTGATTGAAGCAGAGGGCAATCGACTCCTGCGGGAAAAGCAACAGCTGAAGATCCCGCAGAAAGCGGTTTTTGCTTCCGAGGAAGCTGAAGCGTTGCCCGCGGAAAGCGATTGTTCGTAGCGAAAATCAACGATGCAGTATCTAAGTTTAGAAGAGGAACTTAAAATAAAATACTGCACAGTTTACGTTTTTTGTGCAAAACAGTTTTATCAGGGTAAGGTTGTAAAAATATCAAATGGAAGCATTTTCGAGTTAATCCATATATCTGTTTAAACTCACTTTGTAGGTGCGAAAGTTGAGTCTATAAGAAAAGAACCACAATTTCTTATTCATAAGAAAATTGTGGTTCATTTAATCTTTCATCTAATTTGATCAATAAGTCCTTATCATCAAAATACCAGGCATCAGATTCCTCAATATAAAATAATATATCATTCACGGTTATAGAGGTGTGAATGTTCATTGGTGATTCCAAATTAACCCCGAGAGAAAAACCAGGTACATTTCCTCCAATTCCTCCATAACGGACAAAAAAGCGTAAAGAAGCGTTATTTTTCAGTTCATATTCTGCTTTATACCATTCAGCTGCTTCGTTAGATATTATTATGTCCATGCTAATGATTCCTCCTAAGTAATTCTCTAACGAGTATATTTTTACTTATAAGTCTCCATTTTCATAAATATGTGAAGACTTTAGCCATCCTTAAGATAGAGGCGAAATACTGATTAATTAGTAGATGTAGAAGTTCCTACATTAGCTAATCGCATATCCTTTACTTTTTCTCTGGTTCTCTTTTATGTTTGTGTCCTTCAGGCACTAAATCAACTCCACCTGGATGAAACGGATGACATTTAGCTATTCGAACAATAGTTAAATAAGTCCCTTTGATCGCTCCAAATCGCTCATATGCTTGTAAACTATATTCTGAGCACGTTGGATAAAATCTACAAGATGGAGGAGTGAATGGACTAATCGCTTTTCGATAAAATTTTACCATCATAATAAATAAATACTTCACATTAATGCCTTCTTTACTAATCCTTTTAATTTAACAGCTAAACTTATATTCAACTTAAAAAATACTTTCACATAGATATGATCTATAACAGTGGATCTTAAATTATATAAGATTTTAAAGTGTTATCCCTTATGTAAAAGTATACGTTACTAAAAGGTTTAAATTCAATGAAAAGAGCTTAGCTACATCCATGTTATTTTAGGCTCGGTTTTATTTTTAATTCTTTTAATATTATCTTTATGACGGTATAGTACAAAGATTGTTAAACTTAAGATCATTATAAACAATAACCAATCATTTAGAAACAAAGTAATGATCGTTGCTACAACTCCCGTAACCATTGAAGCGAGTGAGACGTACTTAAATAAGTATAATGTCAAAAGAAATGTCGCTAAAATTGCAAGAAATAGTAGTGGATTGACCCCGAGAATAATACCGCCCGACGTAGCGACCGCCTTTCCACCTTTAAATTTTGCAAAAATAGGGTAAGTATGCCCAAGCACCGCAAAAATACCAACCAATAAACGTGATACTTCAACATCATAAAACAAGCCAACAAATAAAGGGACCAACGTTGCGATCGTACCTTTTAATATGTCAGCTAATGTAACGATAATACCTGCCTTTTTTCCAAGCACTCGGAAGGCATTAGTCGCACCCAGGTTTCCACTTCCGTGCTCTCGTACATCAATTTTATACCCAACTTTCCCCACTATTAATGCAAACGGAATAGAACCTAGTAAATAAGCAATTATTATGAAAATGATATAATCCACTAGCTGACCTACTTTCATTTATTTTTCTCTTTCTATTAGTTTATCATAAATGGTCATAAAACTATATGTTCAAATAGTAGAGAAAATGATAAATGTCTATACAACGTTTTCTCTACTTATGAAATTATGCTAAAATAAGACAAGACATGTTAATTAGGGGGAGTTAAATTTGATGAGGCCAAATCCTTCAAATGAAGCAATTGCGACGGTTTTGAATAATGCTAAAACAATAGCGGTAGTAGGTCTTTCAGATAATCCTGATCGAACTTCATATCAAATTTCTAAAGCAATGCAATTAGCAGGCTATAAGATAATTCCTGTCAACCCAAAGGTAGACACAGTTTTAGGAGAAAAAGCGTATGCTTCTTTAAGTGAGATACCTGAAAAGATAGACATTATTAATGTATTTAGACGTTCAGAGTATTTACCTGACATCGCTAAAGAAGCTATTACATTAGATTGTAACGTATTTTGGGCACAACAGGGTGTTCAGAATGACGAAGCATATGATATGTTGAAAAATCATGGATATACTGTAATAATGGATCTATGTATTAAAGTAGCACAAGCTGTTTTAGTGTAGTATTACATAGATTTACATGTATAAGGGATGACGTGAGAGTCATCTCTTTTTATTCGTTTGTATGTATAAAGATAAAAGAGATTGATAAATAAGTGTTTATGCGTATAATATTTTTATACGAATATATGAGCGTATGAAGCATTGTTTTTATAAAAGGAGTCGATGATCGTTGGTTGATACATCCATAAATTATACAGAAGAATCGATTCAAGTACTAGAAGGTCTTGAAGCCGTAAGAAAGAGACCAGCTATGTATATTGGGTCTACAGATAGTAAAGGATTACATCATTTAGCATATGAAATTATTGATAACGCCGTTGATGAGGCGCTTTCTGGCTATGGAAATGAAATTAAAGTAACTTTACATAAAGACGATAGCATAACCGTCAGTGACAATGGAAGAGGAATTCCCACTGGCATGCATGAAACTGGTAAACCAACAACCGAAGTGATTTTCACGGTGTTACATGCAGGAGGAAAGTTTGGACAAGGAGGCTATAAAGCGAGTGGTGGTCTGCATGGAGTAGGTGCGGCAGTCGTCAATGCCTTATCAGAGTGGCTAGAAGTTACCACATTCCGAAATGGGGACACATATTACCAACACTTCAAAAATGGAGGTAAACCAACTGATACTTTAATACATCAAGGGAAAACAAAAAAGTCTGGAACCACTATACGTTTTAAACCAGATCCGACTATCTTCTCTGCAACTATTTTTAAATTTGATACTATATCAGAACGGTTAAGAGAGTCTGCCTTTCTTTTTCCTGGACTCAAAATAACTCTGCATGATGAGCGAGATAATGTGGAAGAAATATACAATTATGAGGATGGCTTAATCTCTTTCATTCATTATTTGAATGAAGGTAAGGATGCTTTACATGAAGTAAAGTCTTTTAGTGGAAAGCAGAATGGAATTGAACTTGATTTTGCTTTTCAATTTAGTGATAGTTATGTAGAAAATATGCATTCTTTTGTTAACCATGTTCGTACAAAGGACGGGGGCACTCATGAAGTAGGTGCACGAACTGCTATTACGAGAACATTTAATGATTATGCAAGAAGAAATGAATTTTTGAAAGATAAAGATAAGAATTTAGATGGTCATGATATAAGAGAAGGACTGACTGCTGTCGTCTCCGTACGTGTTCCTGAAGAATTGCTCCAATTTGAAGGACAAACAAAAGGCAGACTCGGCACATCAGAAGTGAGATCTGTTGTAGATTCGATTGTATCCGAAAAATTAACTTATTTTTTTGAGGAAAATCGAGACACTGCAAAAAAACTAATCGATAAAGCTTTAAAAGCAAAAGAAGCTAGAGAAGCTGCTCAAAAGGCAAGAGAAGAAGCACGTGGTGGCAAGAAAAGAAAACGGAAAGAAACATTACTAAGTGGAAAATTAACTCCTGCACAATCTAGAGATACTTCAAAGAATGAATTGTTTTTGGTGGAAGGGGATTCTGCGGGTGGTTCTGCTAAACAGGGAAGAGATCGTGTCTTCCAGGCAATTCTTCCATTGAGAGGGAAAGTAATTAATACGGAAAAAGCGAAACTGGAAGATGTTATGAAAAACGAAGAAATATCAACCATTATTCATACAATTGGGGCCGGAGTAGGCGCTGAATTTAATGTTGAAGATGCAAGATATGACAAAGTGATTATTATGACTGATGCTGATACGGATGGCGCTCACATACAAGTATTATTGCTCACATTTTTCTATCGTTATATGCGTCCTTTAATTGAAGCAGGCAAGGTATATATTGCACTGCCACCGCTTTATAAAATATCTAAAGGCAAAGGTAAAAAGGAGCAGGTTGTCTATGCTTGGGAAGAGCATGAATTGGAACAAGCGATTAAGTCATTTAAAAATGGATATATGATACAACGTTATAAAGGTCTAGGTGAAATGAATGCAGATCAGCTATGGGAAACAACAATGAATCCTGAAACCAGAACATTAATTCGTGTAACAATGGATAATGTTGCCCAAGCTGAAAGAAGAGTGACTACATTAATGGGGGATAAAGTATCCCCACGGAGAACTTGGATAGAAGAAAATGTACAATTTGGTCTGGAAGAAGAAGAAAATATTTTAGAAAAATAGATGACCAATAGTAGTAAAGGAGAATTTTTATGTCTCAAATGAAACAGTACGTCGATTTACCTTTAGAAGATGTAATCGGTGATCGATTCGGGAGATACAGTAAATATATCATTCAGGACCGAGCGTTACCAGATGTTAGAGATGGGTTAAAACCTGTACAGCGCCGAATATTATTTGCAATGCATGAAGATAAAAATACACATGAAAATAACTTCCGTAAAGCTGCAAAAACAGTAGGAACTGTTATAGGTAACTATCATCCCCATGGTGACACATCTGTTTACGATGCGATGGTGCGACTTAGCCAAGATTGGAAAATGCGTTATGAATTAGTAGAGATGCATGGAAATAATGGAAGTATAGACGGTGATCCACCAGCGGCGATGCGTTATACAGAAGCAAGACTTGCTAAAATTACAACGGAATTATTAAGTGATATTGAAAAAAACACAGTTGATTTCATTCCAAACTTTGATGATACAAATAAGGAACCACTAGTCTTTCCTTCAAAATTACCAAATTTATTAATTAATGGATCAACTGGAATTTCGGCTGGTTATGCCACAAATATTCCACCACATAATATCGAAGAAGTGATTGATGCAGTCATATTAAAAATTGATAAACCAAATGCTACACTCGATGATTTGATGACAAAGATAAAAGGACCTGATTTTCCTACAGGCGGGATCGTTCAAGGAATTGATGGAATAAAGCAAGCATTTAAAACGGGAAAAGGACGAGTTGTTGTCAGAGGCAAAGCAACGATCGAAAAAATGAGAGGTAATCGTGAGCAAATCGTTATTGAAGAAATTCCTTTTGATGTAAATAAAGCTAATTTAGTTCGAAAAATTGACGAATTAAATGCGGAAAAAAGAGTAGAGGGTATAGCAGAAGTTAGAGATGAAACGGATCGTACTGGTTTACGAATCGTCATTGATTTAAAAAAAGATGCTGATGGTGAAGGAATTTTAAACTTTTTATATAAAAATACAGAACTACAAACAGTTTTTCATTACAATATGGTTGCCATTCAGGACAAAACACCAAAACTCCTTTCTCTTTCTGAGATTTTAGATGCCTATATTAAGCACCAAATCGATGTAGTAACACGACAAACTAAATTTGATTTGCATAAAGCGAAAGATAGAGTTCATATTGTTGATGGACTCATTAAAGCAATTTCTATATTGGATGAGTTAATTCAAACAATACGAGAGTCTAAAAATAAGGCGGATGCAAAAAATAATATCATCGAAAAATATAACTTTTCAGACTCTCAAGCCGAAGCAATATTGAGCTTACAGTTATATCGCTTAACGAATACTGATATCACCCTACTTAGTCAGGAAAAAGAGGAATTAGAAGAGAAAATTAACATATTTACAGAAATCTTAAATAATCCTCAAGTATTGCTTAATACGATTAAGAAAGATTTACGGAGAATTAAACGTACTTATGGTGATAAGCGAATTACTGCAATTGAGGCGGAAATTGAAGAAATAAAAATTAATATTGAAGTAACTGTGCCAAGTGAAACTGTATTAGTATCAGTTACAAAAGAAGGTTATATTAAACGTACTAGTTTGAGGTCATTTGCCGCTTCCAATAAAGAAGACTTGACTATAAAATCTACTGATCATCTTGTCAGTCTCATTGAAGTTGATACAACCGATCAACTCTTACTATTCACAAACACAGGAAAATACATCTGTATCCCTGTTCATGAATTACCCGATATCCGATGGAAGGATACGGGAATACACTTGTCCAATGTGACGACCTTTGATTCTAAAGAAACAATCGTCCAAAGTATTCCTGTTAGAAACTATACAAAGAATTCGTTTTTAGTATTTGTTACTAAACAAGGAATGATAAAAAAGACAGAGCAAGATTTGTATCAATCAACTAGATATTCTCGAAGTTTGATTGCTCTAAACTTACGTAAAAATGATGAAGTAGTAAATGTATTTGAAACAAATGGAAATCAGGATATATTTATCGCAACAAACCGAGGGTACGGTCTATGGTTCAGTGAATCAGAAATATCACCAGTTGGACAAAGAGCTTTAGGTGTGATTGCCATTCAGTTAAAAGATGACGATTATGTTATTAACGGACAAGTAATTAATCCGCAAGAATATACGGATTTATTTGTTGTAACCCAGCGTGGAGCATGTAAACGAATGAAATTATCCGCTTTTGAAAAAACGAGTAGGGCACGACGAGGAATGATGATGTTAAGAGAATTAAAAGCTAAACCACATCGAATTATTGGATTTTTCTCTGTTGGTGAAGATGATCAAATTACTCTAGTGACCGATAAAGAGAATAAGATAAAAGTTGCCCCTTACGGTTTGCCAATTAGTGATCGTAATAGCAATGGTTCTTTTATCATTGATTCTGATGTCGAAGGAAATGTTGAGTATTCGATAAGAGAAGCGGAACATGAAAAACCTTTTGATGTATAAATTTATATAAAAGAAGCCTAATTATTAAAGTCTCTGAAAACCTCCAGTTAGACCAAAGATCTAATAGGTATTTTCCAGTTATAAAGACTTATATAGGCTTCTTTTTTTAATTCGTCGTTAAGTTTTATTCCACTTGATTATATGCTATTGAATATGTCGATCATGCTAACGTTATTTATTGGTCAGGCTTACTCCAAGTGACAAGAAGATTAAAAAGTAATATAATTTCATTGATAGGCTATATAACATAGGTAACATTTTAAAAATGTTAAAAATGATATACAGGAGGAAAAAGATGAACTTCGAATTTACTAAAGAGCAAGAGATGATTCGGAAAATGGTAAGAGATTTTTCAGAAAACGTAATCAAACCTCGTGCAATTGAAATTGATAAAGAAGCAAAATTTCCGGAAGACATTTTTAAACAAATGGGTGAATTAGGTCTCATGGGTATTCCTTTTCCCGAAGAGTATGGGGGAGCTGGGGGAGATACGGTTTCTTATGCTCTTGCAGCGGAGGAGATTGCTAGAGTATGTGGTAGTACAGGTCTAAGTTATGCTGCGGCAGTTTCACTCGGTGCAAGCCCGCTTTATATGTTTGGTACAGAGGAGCAGAAGCAACAGTACTTAGTTCCGTTAGCATCTGGAAAAGCACTTGGATCTTTTGGGTTAACTGAACCTAATGCTGGTTCCGACGCAGGTGGCACTAAAACAACTGCAGTTGAGGATGAAGACGATTTCATTATTAATGGCGAAAAATGCTTTATTACAAATGCTAGTTTTGCCGAAACGTTAATCATCACTGCTGTCACAGGTAAAAATGATAAAGGTAGAAATATCATCTCAGCGATTATTGTTCCTACAAATGCAGAGGGCGTAACGATTACTAGCAATTATGATAAAATGGGTGTACGTGGTTCCGATACTGCAGAAATAGTGCTTGATAATGTTCGGGTTCCAAAAACAAATCTATTAGGTGATCCTCAGGCTGGTTTCAAACAATTTCTCACGACATTAGATGGGGGCAGAATTTCTATCGGTGCATTGGGAGTTGGAATAGCCCAAGCTTCTTTAGATAAAGCACTAAGTTATGCAAAGGAGAGAACTCAATTTGGTAAGCCGATCTCCTCTTTTCAAGCAATTCAATTTAAATTAGCCGATATGGCAATGGAAGTAGAGTTAGCTCGAAATATGGTAATAAAAGCAGCCTGGTTAAAAGATAATAACAAATCCTATTCAAAAGAAGCCGCCTACGCTAAACTGTTCGCAACGGAAACGGCTGTGCGTGCAGCAGATCAAGCGATACAAATACATGGAGGTTATGGTTATATGCGTGAATATGAAGTAGAGAGATATTTACGTGATGCCAAATTACTTGTTATTGGTGAAGGTACTTCTGAGATTCAACGAGTTGTTATAGCAAGGCAACTTGGTTGCTAGGAAATGATATTTGATCATTTAATTGATGTTGAACGCGCTTACACAAATTGTTTTTCCGTGTAGAGAGGAGAGTGTGCAGTGATTAACAAAATACTGATTGCCAATCGGGGAGAAATTGCTAGTCGAATTATTCGTACATGTAAAAAGATGAATATAAATACGGTCGCCGTTTTCTCTGAAGCTGATGAATATGCTCCATATGTAAAGCTTTCGGATGAAAATTATTTATTGGGCGCTTCCCAAGTAAATGAGAGCTACTTAAATATTGATAAAATTATTCAAATAGCAAAAAAGGCTAATGTATGTGCAATACATCCCGGATATGGTTTTATGAGTGAAAATAGTCAGTTTGCTGCGAAGTGTAAACAAGAAGACATTATTTTTATTGGTCCCGATACAGATATTTTAAGTAAAATGGGAGATAAAATTATCGCAAGAAAATTAATGAGTAAATTTGGTGTACCTGTAATTCCTGGAATGGATGAGGCAGTAGCTGATGTTGAATCTGCAATAGAAGCTGCAAATCAAATTGGATTTCCTGTAATGTTAAAAGCATCCGCCGGCGGTGGTGGAGTAGGAATGCAAGTTGTTAATAATGAGTCAGAATTAGAAACTGCCTTTGAAAATAACTCTAAACGTGCAGCTACTTTTTTTGGTGATGGCTCTATGTTTATTGAAAAGTTATTAGAAAATGCGAGACATGTTGAGGTACAAGTTTTAGCAGATGAATTTGGAAACGCCATCCATTTGTTTGATAGAGAATGTTCTATCCAAAGAAGAAATCAAAAAGTAATCGAAGAAGCGCCTGCCATCTTTTTATCTGAACAAGTAAGAGAAGAAATGGGAGAGGTTTCTGTTAATGCGGTAAAGCAGCTTGGATATACAAATGCAGGTACAATCGAATATTTAGTTGATGAACAAGAGAACTTCTATTTTTTGGAAATGAATACAAGAATTCAAGTAGAACATCCAATTACTGAAGAAATTACAGGGATTGATTTAGTCGAACAACAAATCAACATTGCCAGCGGTAAAAAATTAGATGTTACTCAAAGCGAGATTAAGAAGACAGGACATTCAATCGAAGCTAGGATTTATGCAGAAGATCCTAAGACATTTTTTCCTTCACCTGGAAAAATTGTTGTTTATGAAGAGCCTGTAAATGACTATATTAGAATCGAATCTTCAGTTAAAAAGGATAGTAATGTAACTCCTTTTTATGATCCTATGATCAGTAAATTGATAGTCTACGGACGTTCAAGAGAAGAAGCAATTTCCCGCTTGAAAGAAGCATTATTAAATTATAGAATTGAAGGTATTAAGACAAATATCCCTATGCTACTAGAAGTAATAAACCATGAACAATTTATAGTAGGTAATACACCGACTAGTTTTGTTAAACAATATTTTTAATGAACAAATTGGAGGAGAGCTATGATGACAGAAGTAAAGGCAAGTATGGCAGGAAACATGTGGAAAATTGTTGTAAAAGAAGGAGATACAGTTGACGCAGGTCAAGATGTTGCAATTCTTGAATCAATGAAAATGGAAATTCCAATCGCAACAGAAGAGGCAGGAACAGTGAAAGAAATTAAAGTTAATGAAGGAGATTTTATTAACGAAGGAGATGTAATTGCTATTATCGAATAATGATGGGAGGAATAAGATGTCTACTCTCGTTTCCTTTGTTAAGGAGGATAACTATATTGGCATCATCACATTGAATCGACCAGAAGCGGCTAATGCGCTATCTGTCCAGCTTCTAAATGCATTAAATAATGTTCTTTATCAAATTGAAAACGATCAATCATTACGCTGTATCATTATTACAGGGGCAAAAGGAAAAGCGTTTTGTGCGGGTGCTGATTTAAAAGAGCGTCGTGGCATGTCCGACGATAAAGTGATTCAAACTGTCAACTATATCGGCGAGACAATTACTCGAGTGGAACAACTTTCCATTCCAGTAATTGCCGCTATTAATGGAGTTGCTTTTGGTGGTGGCTTAGAGTTAGCTCTTGCTTGTGATATACGAATTACGACAAATACTGTCAAAATGGGGTTAACTGAAACTTCGTTAGCCATTATACCAGGAGCAGGAGGAACACAGCGATTAGCGCGATTAATTAGCCCCGGGCAAGCTAAACGACTTATCTATACTGCACAACCTATAGATGCCAAACAAGCAGAAAAAATTGGTCTTGTAGAAATTGTTGTAAACAATGATCAACTTGATATCGAAACTAAAAACATAGCGAATCAAATAGCTGCCAATGGTCCAATTGCTATTAAACAAGCAAAAGCATCTATTAATTTAGGTATGGAAACAGATCTACGTACCGGTTTACATATAGAACATTTATGTTATAAACAGACAATTCCAACAGAAGATAGACTAGAAGGTTTACAAGCTTTTAAAGAAAAAAGAAGACCTGAGTATAAAGGGAATTAAAGTAGGAGGAGTCCTATGTCATATATTAATGAATTTCACGAAAAGCAAGATAAGATAAAGCAGGGTGGGAAAGAAAAATATCATCATGCAAATGAGGCGAAGGGAAAATTATTCGTACGTAAACGATTAGAGCTCTTATTTGATGAAGACATAGAAATTGAAGATGCTTTTTTTGCGAATTGTATGGAAGATGATCTCCCATCAGACGGGGTTGTTACAGGAATTGGGAAGATTAATGGCCAATCAGTCTGTGTGATGGCAAATGATTCAACAGTAAAAGCAGGCTCATGGGGTTGGCGTACTGTTGAAAAAATTATTCGGATTCAAGAAACAGCTTTAAAATTAGAAATACCTATGATCTATTTAGTCGATTCGGCAGGAGCGAGAATTACAGATCAAATCGAAATGTTTCCAGGCCGAAGAGGAGCAGGTCGAATTTTCCATAACCAAATAAAATTATCGGGGAGAGTTCCACAAATCTGTTTGCTTTTTGGTCCATCAGCTGCTGGAGGAGCTTATATTCCGGCGTTTTGTGATATCGTCGTCATGGTAGAAGGAAATGCTTCCATGTATCTAGGGTCTCCTAGAATGGCTGAAATGGTTATCGGTGAAAAAGTTTCCCTTGAGGAAATGGGTGGAGCAAAAATGCATTGTTCTGTCTCTGGGTGTGGGGATGTAATGGTCAAAACGGAAGAAGAAGCCATTGACTTTGCACGTACTTATTTAACATATTTCCCACCAAATTATAAATCTACGCCACCCAAACGAGCAGCTCATGAAGCAAAATCATTTGAAAAATCTATAAAAGACATTGTACCTGAAAACCAGAATGCACCTTTTAATATGCATGATTTAATCGAACGGATGGTTGATGCAGACAGCTTTTGTGAAATTAAAAAGTTATTTGCTCCCGAATTAATCACAGGATTAGCACGGATTGATGGAAGAGTTGTAGGTATCATTGCTAATCAACCTCGGGTAAAAGGAGGCGTACTATTTCCAGATTCTGCGGATAAAGCTGCTAAATTCATCCAACTTTGCGACGCCTTTAACATTTCACTGTTATTCTTAATGGATGTACCAGGATTTATGATTGGAACACGCGTAGAACAGCAAGGAATCATTCGCCATGGCGCTAAAATGTTAGCGATGATGAGTGAAGCGACCGTTCCAAAAATATCTGTCGTTGTTCGAAAAGCATATGGTGCGGGCTTATATGCAATGGCAGGACCTGCATTTGAATCAGATGCAACCCTAGCTTTTCCTACCGCACAAATTGCTGTAATGGGTCCGGAAGCAGCAATTAATGCGGTTTATGCCAATAAAATTGCTTCCCTTCCAGAAGAGGAAAAAGCAAGTTTTATTAAGCAGAAACAACAAGAATATAAAGATGATATTGATATATACCGGCTTGCTTCTGAATTGGTCGTCGATGCAATTATCGATCCAGATAAAATTCGGGAAGAGCTTTCAGCACGGTATGCAATATACGAATCCAAAAACGTAATGTTTACGGAAAGAAAGCACGGAGTATATCCTGTATAACTTTATCAGTTTTGACACCTTGATTTTATATAAAACAGGGTGTCTTTTTATATTTACAATAATATTATTATGTAAACTAGAAAGCAAATAAATTTAAAACATGTATAAACAATGGTATTCTTTAATAAATAGGTGTGATTAGAAAGGGTTGGGAATTTGAATGGATGAAAGATTGTTTCGCGATGCTATGGGAAAATTTGCAACCGGTATTACTGTTGTTTCTATAAAAGATAACGATCGTTATACTGGGATGACAGTAAATGCATTTATGTCAATTTCTTTAAATCCCAAGTTAATTGCAATATCGATAGATGAACGTGCAGGGATGTACGATAAATTAAAAAGCAGTAAAAAATTCGGAGTCAGTGTTTTAAAGGAAGATCAAAAAGATCTCTCCAAGATTTTTGCCAGACAAAAAGAGCAAGATCAAGAAATTGCCTTTATTGAACAAGACGGAGTTCCCGTAATTAAAAATTCATTAGCAACCATTTCTTGTGAAACAGAACAACAAATAAAAGCTGGTGATCATTTAATATTCATTGCCAAAGTAACAGATATAAATATTCAGGACGGCGAACCAATATTATATTTCGGTGGAAACTATCGAACAGTTAATCCACATAAATTATAGAGTCTTTGTTTAAAAGACTCTTTTTAATTGGACTAGAAAAAGCCATATTCTTCTCGTATAATAAGACATATGATAGATAGTTAAAGGGGAATGTATGTTGAAAGTTGCACAGAAGAAATTAACAGCTCTAACAGATAATCATTTTGCATCGCTCTATGATACATTAAAAAATAACGGCGATCAAAAAAACGCAGATAAAATAATTGATTTATATGATAAAAAGAATAACAAGCAATTTAATATATGCTTTTCGGGCCATTTTTCAGCAGGGAAGTCATCCATGATTAATTACCTGCTTGGAATGGATGTATTACCTAAAAGTCCCATACCGACAAGTGCAAATATCGTTCAAATTACATCAGGTGAAGGAGTAGCTCGAGTATATTTTACAAATACATCTCCAGTCGAGTATGAAGAACCTTACGATATTGACATGATTAAAGACTTTGCGATGGATAAAGATACAATTAAGAAAATCGAAATAAGTACATCTGATGCTATTTTACCTAAAAACTGTTCGATATTAGATACACCTGGTATAGATGCAGCAGATGATGCCGATCGTTTAATGACCGAATCTGCACTTCATATTGTTGATATCCTTTATTATGTAATGGATTATAATCACGTTCAGTCAGAAGTAAATCTTTACTTTTTACAAGAAATACAAAATAAAAATATCCCTTTTTATATCATTATAAATCAAGTGGATAAACATAATGATGAAGAACTTTCTTTCACAGAGTTTGATAGTAAAGTTAAACAAACGTTTGATCAATGGAATATTTTTCCGAATAAAATTTATTACTCTTCTGTTATCAATGAACAAGCCGAACATAACCAGATCAAGATGATTAAAGAAGATTTATATGGATTATTAACTAGTCGTTCTTCTTTTTCCGATCGAATAGACGTCGCTGTGAATGAACTTATTGAAGACCATAAAAAGTTTTTGGAAGAAGAGAATACAAATGAATTAGCAGAGTTAAACATGGATAGTAAGGATGCATTTGATGTACAACAATTAGAAACAATTAATTCAAAAATAAAAGAAATTAAAAACCGTAGTATAGAATTTCGCAAAGAGTTTGAAGATGAGATTAACCAAACGTTGAAAAATGCATATTTAATGCCGGCAAAACTGCGTGATCAAGCCGGACTTTTTTTGGAATCTCAGCAAAAAGATTTTAAAGTTGGCTTTTTAAATTCTAAAAAGAAGACAGAAGAAGAAAAGGAAATACGTTTAGATTCATTTTTAAACCCATTACAAAAAACGATTGAATCAACCATTCAATGGAAATTAAGAGATAAGTTTATCCAGATGTTACATGATTATCATATCAATGATGAATCATTAAGGGAAAAAGCACAGCAAATTGGTGTTGCATACGGTAAAGATCATTTGATTTCTTTCCTTAAAGATGGTGCTACAATAAATGGAAACTATATTTTAAACTATACAAATGATATAAGTAATGATATTAAAACACGTTTCAGACAGCAGGCTAATAAATTACTTCAAACCATTGAAGAAGTATCTAGTAAGAGTTGGAAGCAAGAAATTGAAATCTATGAGACCGAAAAAACAAAATATGAAGGGCTCCAACAAATAGCTGAAACAAAAGAAAAGTTAAATGAACAGTTAAATGAGCAAATTACATTTCTAGACAGTTTACTCGAAAATCCGTGGAACAATAGGGAATTAATCACTCAATTACAAGAATTAATCAAAGCACGAAAGGTATTTTCTAAAGAGAAAACCCCTACTAGAAAAGATCCACAACCATTAACTGAGCAAACAGAAGTTTTACCAATTGAACCTGCAAAAATCCCAAGGGTTTCTACAACCTCCATTGAAGACGTGGTAGAAACAATTGAAAAGGTAACAAATGAGTTAATTGAATTAGATGGATTTATCAGTATTGTTAACGATTTAAAAGAAAAGCAAGACAAATTGGGAAACAGAGAACTGACAATCGCTTTGTTTGGAGCATTTAGCGCCGGAAAATCTTCTTTTTCAAATGCTTTGTTTGGAGAACAGATTTTACCTGTATCTCCTAATCCAACGACTGCGGTAATCAGTAGGATATCACCGGTAAATGACAAACATACACACGGTAATGTCATCATCACTCTAAAAGATGAAGACACATTAGTAAATGATTTGAAAACAATCACAAAAGATTTATCACCGACAGAAGATTCGTTCGAGGGGATCATTAACTGGATTAAACAACATCAAATACATGAACATCCAGAGCTGACTAAAACATATCAATCTTATTTACTCGCTATTTTAAATGGTTATGAATTGCGTAAAGATCAATTAGGAAAAACAATTTCAATTCAACTAGAAGAGTTTGCTGCTTTTGTTACGGATGAATCCAAAGCATGTTATATTGAGACAGTAGATCTATATTATGATTGTGATTTAACAAGAAAAGGGATTACATTAGTTGACACACCTGGAGCAGACTCCGTCAATGCAAGGCATACAAATGTCGCTTTTGATTATATCAAACAGGCTGATGCTATCATTTATGTAACCTATTATAACCATGCAATTACTAGTGCTGACAGAGACTTTTTAATTCAGCTGGGAAGAGTTAAAGAAGCATTTGAGTTAGATAAAATGTTTTTCATTGTGAATGCTTCTGATCTTGCACAAGATAAATCTGAATTAGCACTTGTATTAAACTATGTAGAAGAGCAATTATTACAATTTGGGATCAGACATCCAAAGATTTTCCCAGTATCCAGTAAAGCTTCTTTAGAAGAAAAAGTGAATCATCTGCCATTAAATGAAGAGATGAAAAACTTTGAAAATGACTTTTATACATTTATTGAAGAAGACTTAGCTGCATTAACAATCCAAGCAGCGATTTGGGATATTAATCGTGCTAAATTAACATTAAGTAATTTTATTACTTCAGCAAACTTAGATCAAAGTGTAAAGAAAGAGCATATTGAGCAGTTAAATAGTAAAAGAGAAACATTTAAACATATTATTAATAACACAAATACAGATGTATCAGGACAACGATTAAAAGAACGGATTGAGCGCCAATTACATTTTGTTCTTGAACGTCTTTATATTCGATTTCATGATATGTTTACAGAACATTTTAACCCGACAACAATTACTAAATCGGGAAGACAGGCAGTTTCTGAACTAGAGCATAACAGAAATCAATTTATCGATCATGTCGGATATGAGTTATTGCAAGAAGTTCGAGCTGTTTCTTTACGGATAGAAGCTTATATTAAAGAATTATTAAAAAATACATTTGAACAAATTCAAGAAGAGATTACAAGAGTAGATCAAACATTTATTATCCCAAGTTTTAAGGAGCCTTCTATCGATACACCTGAATACGAGCAAGCATTTAATAGGATTGATATGAAACTATTTACTGACGCATTAAAAGTATTTAAGAATACTAGATCATTTTTTGAACAAAACGAGCGGGAAAAAATGAAAGATAAATTTTATGAAGCACTCCAGCCTTTAGCTAAAAAGTATCTTGATTTACAAAAATATACGATGGAAGATAAATATGAAAGTCAATGGGATCAAGAAACAGATATTTTAAAAGAGCGAATTGAATCTGAAATTAACTCAGTCATCGATCAAAATATTAAAGTATTAACAGAAGTAGTCGATGTAGATATGCTTAAATCAAAATACAATCAGCTGGAAGCGATGCTGAGTGTTATATATGAGGATGACAAAAGTGAAAAATAAAATTTTATTGGTTGATGGGATGGCATTATTATTTCGTGGTTATTATGCAACGGCATATAGCGGTAACTTTATGAGAAATAGTGAAGGTATGCCGACAAATGGAGTCCATCAGTTTTTAAGGTATTTTTTAGATGGGATTAACACATTTAATCCTACACATGTAGTGTGTTGTTGGGATATGGGAAGTAAAACGTTTCGTACTGAATTATACGATCAATATAAAGCAAATAGGGGAGCACCACCGGAAGAATTAATTCCTCAATTCGATTTAGTAAAAGAAGTAGTAGATATATTTAATGTACCTAATATCGGACTTATAAACTATGAAGCGGATGATATAATTGGTTCTCTGTGTAATCTGTACAAAGATGATCACGAATTAATCATCCAAACTGGTGATTTTGATATGCTCCAACTAGTCCAAAATAATGTGCAAGTAGCCATTATGAAAAAAGGTATCGGTAATTATGAAGTATTTGACCATAAAAACTTTTATGAAAAAAGAGGTCTCTATCCTCATCAAATAGTTGATTTTAAAGGATTTACAGGAGATTCAGCAGATAATTATCCAGGCGTCAAAGGTATTGGTGAAAAGACTGCTTTAAAATTACTACAAACGTATGGCGCAATAGATACTATTTTAGACAGCATGGAAGAGTTGACTAAAGGAATTCAGAGTAAACTGAAAGAGAATATGGAAATGTTTCACCTATCAAGACAATTAGCCGAAATTAAATGTGATCTTTCTTTAAGTTGTATATTGGAAGATGCGAGAGTAAATTTTGATATCCCATTTATTGACGAGCAAATTAAAACATTAGGAATACGTTTTCGTCCAGTGGCTGAATTGATTAAAGCTTAAGTGCTGGTCAAATAAATATATATCCTTTAAAATATGTTTGTAATGCATTTTAATTGGGGGTTCAAGCATGGAAATATATATAAATCATATTACAAACGAGGAGCTAGAGCAGAAACTAGAAGAAAATACAATTGTTATCCTTGATGTTCGTGAAACAGAAGAATATGCTCAAGGCCATATACCTGGTTCAGTATTAATTCCTTTGGGACAATTGGAAAAAAGATGTAATGAATTAAACAAAGATCAAGAAATTTTTATTATTTGTAAATCGGGTGGCAGGAGTAATCAAGCATGCTTCATTTTACAAGAAAATGGTTTTGAGGATGTATATAATGTACTACCCGGAATGGCAGGATGGACAGGACCAATTGATTCTAATTTTTAATAGAAAAAGTTTTAAGTATCTACGTACATAGAAGATACTTAAAACTTTTTTTGATTTTTAAATAATCAACATTACTCTAATAATCCAAGTAAAAAATATTCACGAAAAGAGACTACTCCATTTACAGATAAATTTTTCATTTTTTGAAATTCCCTGACTGCTGCCTCTGTTTTAACCCCGAATATTCCATTAATTTCTCCATCATATAATGTTAGACCTTTTAATCGTTGTTGTACTAGCTGAACTAAATTACCTTTTGATCCAACCGATAAATTTTTATATTCTCCCTCGCCAACTCCCATTATCGGACCTTTAATATATACAGGTGTATTAACAGTAATCATTTCATATAATTCTTCTACATCCTTGTTTTGCATGCGAATACAACCACTACTAACATTTTCTCCAATTAAATAAGGTTTATTTGTTCCATGAATTCCATAAATTCCCCAAGGAACATTTAACCCTAACCATCTGGAGCCAAATCCGCCACCCCAAGACAATGCCTTTTCAGTTATTTTATATGTGCCGATTGGTGTAGGAGAGAGATCCGATCCAATTGCAATATCATAATTCTTTTTTTCCTTATTGTTTTCAATCACAGTTAGTTTCTTCTCAAATAAATCAATGTTTATTACAATATCTTGTTCTGCATATGCATAATTACTACTTGTAAATAAAATAGAAAAAAGGAGAAAAGTTTGAATAAAAACTGAATATGTCTTAGTCATTTTACACAACCTTATTAAATAATTCTTCAATATGAAGTGTGCCAATAACTTTTTATATTATTCATCTAAAAGGCAAAAAATGTTTTAAAAAAAGCATGTTAATTATTAGTTAATATATGTATATCTTAAGCTGTACATAATATAATACATTCCTTTTAATGCGATAAACTTTTTTATAGAGATCGATGTATAAAATCTACAGTATTTAATACTTAATGAAGATGTCGAATATGGAAAAATAAATGATATTGTTACAGAATGATTTGAATGATAGATTAATTATGAATAACAAAATTTGATAAAAATAATCCATTTCGATACTATGTTCGTAAAGATTTACTTCCATCCATTACCAGTACGATAAAGAATATATAACAAATTGATTGTAGACACCATCAAATATAAGGAGCTGGAAAAATGAAAAAAGTTACACCTTTTTTAATGTTTCAAAATGGCAAAGCAGAAGAAGCAATGAAATATTACACATCACTCATTGAGGATTCAGAAATTACTACGATTTACCGCTATGGAGCAAATGAAACTGGAGAAGAAGGAACGGTAATGCATGCGACCTTCTCCTTAAAGGGACAAGAATTTATGTGCATTGATAGTAATATAAAGCATGGGTTTTCCTTTACACCTTCATTTTCAATCTATATCACTTGTGATTCCGAAAAGGAAATTAATCATCTTTATGAACAGCTTATTACAGATGGACAAGAACTTATGGCCTTAGGTGACCACGGTTTTAGCAAGAAATTTAGTTGGATAAATGACCGATACGGTGTCTCGTGGCAACTGAATCTTCCAAAATAAATGTTGTTCTATTGCGTGATTTAGTACGATTTTCAACATGCCGAGATAGCAGAATTAAGTTAACATCAAACATAGGCTTAAAGCTTGAACGGATAAGGAATAAATTAATGAAATAAAAAAATTTAGCCTTGTTACCACCATCGGACATAGTATCGAATAACGCTGATCAATCCCCGGGCTAATTACCGAACAAGTGGGTTTCTATTAATACCTTGTTGAAAAAATTAAATTTATTAAGTGGGTGGGGTAATGAAAGTTAGCTTAACCAAAGCAACAAATAATGATGCAAAAGTGCTTTTTGACATGCAAGTTGAAGCTTTTATAAAAGTACCAGGATTACGAAACAAATCCTGCAAATGAGACTTTGAATAGAGTGATAACGAGAATTAATAATCCTAATGGCGATTTTTATAAAATAGTTGCTGACAATATACTTGTTGGTGCGATCTACGTTTTTTGGAGGAAAAAAGTACAATATTGGATAAGTCCAATGTTTATTCTACCTCTATATCAAAGTAAAGGAATAGCTAAGAGGACTATAACTTTAATTGAAGAAATGTATCCTCAAGCAACAACTTGGGAATTAGCTGCAATATCAGAGGAAAAGCGGACTTGTTATTTATATGAAAAAATGGGCTATAACAAAACCGGTATTAGTAAGAAGATAAACGATAATGCAACGCTTATTTTTTATAAAAAGTTTTGTTGAACAAAAAAGAGTAATTATTGAAGTAGCATTGTGTGTGAATTGAGACAAATAGCAGAACAAATTTCCTAAGTTAATTCGGAGAGGGAAATGTGAATAAAATTCCCACTTATTATAAGATAGCAATCATTATTTTTAATTTTCCGCTAACGGGTGCCTTTCTTGAATAAAATCCTTTACATAAAGGAGCAATAATATAGATAATTTAAATTATGGAGGAGGGGAATTTCTTCTTTCTTTAAATCATCCTTATAGGAAAACGTCGGTTACAGAAGGGTGGCAACCTAATATTGAACTTTTAAGAAGTAATTTAGAGCCACTAGGAGTAAAGCTGGCTCCAATAGGTGAAGATGACCTCATTGATTATGCCGATAACAGTTTTGATATTATTATCAATAGACATGAATCTTTTAATGTTGGAGAGGTAAAACGAGTCCTAAAACCAAACGGCGTTTTCATTACACAACAGGTAGGCGGATTAAATGGAAACCGTTTATCAAATATGCTTATTCCAAACTTTCAGCCACAATTCGAAACATTAAATTTAGAAAATACGGTAGAAGATCTTAAAAAGTATAATTTTGAGATTATATTCGCTGATGAATACTTTCCTTTTCATAAATTTTTTAACATGGAAGCTCTCATTTACTATGTAAAGGTGATAGAGTGGGAATTCCCAGAGTTTAAAGTAAAAGATAACTTTAATGAACTGATGAAAGCCTACAATGAATTAATAAGAAAAGGCTATGTATTAAATTATGAACATCGTTTTATCATGGTTGCAATAAATGGAGAACTTCAAAAGTAATAATACGTACGCTCGCGATGTGGTTTATATAGGGAGAGCAACTACCTTAGAGTTATTACGGCTGTTGAAGTGCCAGGAATAATAATGCTACCGGTTACACCTTACAGTGGTGAAAACCGGTTATTTTTTTACTCAAATTTCCTTAACGTTGAAATTCACGTTTTGCTGGTGGTACCCAGGTGTTAGCTTCTCAATGTCTAGACGCAAATTTCTCGGAAATGGGATCAGAGATCAGTTTAAATTCAAGTAGGCGACCTCGGCTATAGAATGCTTTGCATTACGACGACAAAACAATTAAAGCGTATTTGAATTATCGTGTAGAAAATCTTTAGTGCATGAGGGATATTATAATATCTGAATTGGATAATCGTATTTTTAATTTTGACTTAAATGCCATTAGATAACTTTTACTATGTAATATATATATTGAATATTGTAATTTATATGTTACAATAATATTGAGGTGGTTAGTATAGATGAAAAATAATGTAAAGATAGCTCGTGTTCAAATAGACTTAACCCAGCAGCAATTAGCAGAAAAAGTTGGTATCACTCGTCAGACGGTTAGTTTAATTGAAAAAGGAAAATATAATCCTTCCTTGAAATTGTGTCTTGCGATTTGTGATGTCGTACATAAAACGTTAGATGAGTTATTTTGGGTGGATAAGGAGGACCGAACGGAATGTTGAAAAAAATTACCGATGAACGATTAAAATTGCAAAACTTGAAAAATATTAGGATATTATTTTTAGTACAAAACATTGGAATTATAGGCATATTAGGGTATGATTTGGTCACTAAAGGACTGGAAGGAATGACAGAAAATCCATTATGGTTTGTTTTTATGATAACCATGGTAGTATCTTTATATTTATCCATGAGCATAAGTGTAGAACACGAAACCAATTCAAAGCACCCCAAAAAAGGACTTAATATTTCGATTTTAATATTAGTGATTATTTCTGCTGTGATTGGAATTTTTGTATCAATTACCGACGGATTTAATGTTCGTGATGGATTAATTATGGGTGGAATATTATTCATTTGTGGTCTAATTCCTGTAATTTATCTTTACTATTTACGGAAAAGACGATCAGAAGAAAATGATAATTAATGTAAAACTTTAATATGGACACCTAATTTGTCTTTGTTTCAATTTTATCTTCTATTAAGAAATGAAAATTATTTTATTCTAAAATGAGCTGTTGAATGTCTATAGTAAGAAAAGGCTATGTATTAAATTATGAACATCGTTTTATCATGGTTGCAATAAATGGAGACCATACATAACTGCATTAAAAGATACAATTAATGAATTATTATAGTACCTTAAAAAAATATCAATTCACTTAGTAGCCTGGTATTAGATTAGGCTTTCCTTCTAAAAAGAAAATTTAAATGATGAGGTATAAAAAATGAAACTCATTTCGGTAAAAGAAAATCCAGAATTTATGAACAAAGCAATTAAATATTTTCAAAGTAAATGGGCAAGTGAAGAAAGTATGATGTTATATGAGGATAGTATAACACATTGTATTGACCCTTATAATCCGTTGCCACAATGGTATTTGTTGATGGATGACAATAAAATAATTGGTTGTGCGGGTCTTATTACTAATGATTTTATTAGCCGAATGGACTTATATCCTTGGCTGTGTGCCTTATATATTGAAGAGGAATACAGAGGGAATGCTTATGGTGCTATTTTATTGGAAAAGGCGAAAAAAGACGCAAAGAATGGCGGTTTTTACAATTTATATCTCTGTACAGATCATATCGGTTATTATGAAAAATATGGATTTGAATATATTGGTATAGGCTATCACCCGTGGGGAGAGAATTCACGTATCTATAAAACAAGGGTATAGAAAGACTTGGAGAAATGTAAAGAGAGTTAACTGGATCTCTAATTAAATAGAGACAGGTGATTTAGTTGATTATTTGGGTTAATGGGGCTTTTGGTTCAGGGAAAACACAAACTGCTTATGAATTACATAGAAGGATTTCTAATTCATTTGTGTATGATCCAGAAATTATCGGATTTTTTATCGGTAAAAATATTCCTAAAGAACTTTGAGGGATTTTCAAGATTATACTATCTGGCGTGAGTTAAATTACAATATCCTTAAATACACGGATAGCGAATAGAAGGGATTATCGTACCAATGACTAGTTAATCCCCAGTATTTTGACGAAATAATTGGCAAACTAAGATCTGATGGGACTACAGTCAACTGCTACGGGCTACTAAGGAAACTTTAGAAAAGAGATTAAAAAGTAGGGGAGAAACAAAAAATTCATGGGGGGCAAAACAAATAGATAGATGAATAGAAGGGTTATCAAATGACGTATTTCAATATCGTATAGATACAGAAAAAATGACTATTGAAAAGGTTGCTGAAACAATAGCTTCAATGTCAAATATTCATATACTTCCAGATCAGAGAATAAGGTTAGGAAAAAACGGGATAAGATTAAAACACAACTAAAGCAAATTCGTTTTTAATTATCTTTGCCATATGTTGTGTTTCAATGTAAGTTACTTTTATAGGAAGAATGCCGATGACTATATTGAAAAACTGATAAGAGACCAAAGAGATCCTTACGCCACTTCTTATTATGAAAAATAAAGTTGACATTCTTTATTAAACATGAGTACAATATTATTTGTAAGATTGATTTCAATGAGAAAAAATATTCAATAAAATATGAGGTGTCTTTGTGAGTGTATTAGGTTCTAAATAGGAAAAAATTAAAATTGAAATAAATGTAATGCGGAATAGGGTTTTTTCACAAAAGTGTACCCTTTATTTCAGCATGGATTTATTTTGAATCCTGTGAAGATACCTTTTATACTTTATAAATTGTGCAATTACTGTAGGAAAGCTATAAACATTATAAATAGCTTATTTCTGTGTATATTGCATATTCCTATAAATATAAAAGCTACGGTATCCCCGTAGTTTTTTTGCTTTATCTAAATTTCAAAGTATAACTTTTATCTACCGACCGACACTCATTGGAATCAATTATAAAGGTATCTTCATGTATGATGTTAATTTAATCATTTCGTGAGGAGAATAAAAATGAACGAGAAAACTTTTGAGAAGCTTCAATATAATGAGTTGAAAAAAATTGTACGTTCTTATTGTGTAAGCGGATTGGGAAAAAATATGATAGAAAAATTAAATCCAAGTACGAATTTAACTGTAGTTCAAAATCGCTTAGATGAGACTACTGAGGCACGAGCGATATTGGATACAGGAAGTCAAGCTCCTTTTTTAGGGGTTTCTAACATTGAAAATATTATTGAAAAACTAGAAAAAGGTGTTATTTTAGAATCGAATGATTTGCTTCGTATATCGGATTTTTTAAGAGGCTGCAGAAAAGTTAAAGAATTTATGCTTGATAAAGAATTTTTTTCTCCCATACTTGCATCTTATGCGAATTCAATGACAGATTTTAGCAAAACAGAAGAAGAAATTAATTTTTCCATTAAAGGTAATAGGATTGACTCTAGTGCAAGCAAACAATTAAAGAAGGTACGACATAGTATTGATTTAACGGAAGAAAAAATTAAAGAACGTTTAGATAAATTTTTAAAAAGCGGTGCTAATAAAAAATATATCCAAGAGTTCTTAGTAGTTAAGAAAGATGATAAATATACTATTCCAATTAAAGCTTCCTTTAAAAATCAAGTTTCCGGATTAATTGTAGAGGTTTCTTCTAAAGGCTCCACAGTTTTTATCGAACCAAATACAGTTACAAAGCTAAATGGAGAGCTTGCAAATTTGAAAGCTGAAGAAGCAATGGAAGAATATCAAATATTAGCAACTTTGTCAGGAATGATATTGGAACACATTCATGAAATAAAGATAAATATGGAGCTTATCAGCCAATATGATATGGTGTTTGCAAAAGCAAAATTTAGTAAACAAATAGATGGTATCGAACCAAAATTAAATGATCATGGCTATATCAAGTTAGTTGGTGCAAAACATCCACTATTAACAGGGGAAGTTGTACCATTAGACTTTAAAATTGGGAAAGAGAACCGGAGTTTAATTATTACAGGACCGAACGCTGGTGGAAAAACAATTGTACTAAAAACAATAGGTTTATTAACATTGGCAGTAATGTCTGGATTCCATATTCATGCTAAAAAAGAAACGGAAGTAGCAATATTTGAAAATATTTATGTTGATATTGGCGATGATCAAAGTATAGAAAATGCACTAAGTACTTTCTCATCCCATATGAAAAATATTTCAGAAATCATGAGAGCTTCAAATAATAACACACTTTTACTGTTTGATGAAATAGGAAGTGGGACGGAACCGAATGAAGGTGCAGCACTTGCAATTTCTATTTTAGAACAATTTTACCATATGGGATGTATTACAGTCGCAACAACACACTATGGAGAAATTAAACGTTTTTCTGAGTTGCATACTGATTTTATGAATGCGGCAATGCAATTTAATAGTGAAACATTAGAACCATTGTATAAATTACTGATAGGGGAGTCAGGTGAAAGTAATGCACTTTGGATTTCTAAAAAAATGAATGTCCAAGAAAATGTGTTAAAGAGAGCAAAAGAATATATGAATAATAAAGACTATCATTTGGGACTTGTGAATGAAGATAAAATAAGGAAGCCAAAATCCAAACATCTTAAAAAGAAAATTGAAGAAAAGTACGACTATAAAAAAGGAGATCGTGTAAAATTATTAGAACATGATGATTTTGGTTTAGTATATAAGGAAATGGATCATTCGCATAATATTGTTGTTTTTTTTAATGGAGAATTTATTGACGTAAATGTAAAAAGACTTGCACTAGATATACCAGCGAGCAAAATGTATCCGGAAGGTTATGATTTAGACAATTTGTTTATTGACCATCAAACTCGGAAAATGCAGCATGATATTGAACGTGGTTCAAAAAAAGCCCTTCGAAAAATACAAAAAGAAATTAGAAATAGTAGAGGTTGAGGGAAAATGAATATAACAATTATCACGCAACGGAAGAGGTTGTGAGAAATGCATTTTTAAATGAAGAATTCAGTGATGGGAGAGAAGATGATATACTTGTATAGTAAATCAGACAGTCTGATGGATTTATTCCAGTACTTTCATTAGTTGCTGTATATCAATAAAATTATGTTTATTGGTCATATCCTTTTATCTAAAAATATAATTGTAAATGGTGACAAAACGGTGGATTCTTTAAAACTTGCCCTATATCTGTGATATCGGTATATCAGAAAAAAGGGATTGGAGGTCGATTAATTCGTGCTGCGACAAAAAAGGCGAAAGAAATGGGCCTCCATTCTATATTTTTTTATGACTATCCCAAATTTGGCTTTAAACCAGCAAGCTTTTGGTAGGGGGTATTAGGAAGCTTTATTAACTTATTCAAATAATGGGGACGATTATATATGATAACAAAGAGCGCTCAAGTAGGATTGGTTCCTATTCTTATTAATTCCAACCTTAACGGAGTACGGTTTTAGTTTCATGGATAAATATAAATGTTTTAAATAAGATTTAGAAAAAGTGTACTTAAAAGAAGGAAATTTTTATTAAATAGTAAAATTACTATAATATTGATTATTAAAGGTAGTTCAGTAGAAAATTTGTTTTTAGTAGGACATTAAATTAAATCACTGATAGGTGGTAATTTAGGTGAAAATTATAATTAAGAAATTGCAAGTTGAAGATTTTGATAATTTATTTGAATTCGAATATAAAAACAGGGATTACTTTGAAGAAATGGTTCCGAGCCGTGGAGATGACTACTATAACTTTGAGGTTTTTAAACAAAAAAACAAAGCACTATTGGATGAACAAGCACAAGGGTTATCCTACTTTTACTTAATTAAGAATAAAGAAGGTATAATTGGACGGATAAACTTAGTAGATATTGAAAAACCACGGGGTGTTTGTCAGATCGGATATAGAATCGGAGAAGCATATATTGGAAGAGGCGTTGCTAGTAGAGCCTTGAAGCTATTATTAGAGAAGACAACAAAGCTAGGTATAAGACAGATATCAGCGAAGACAACAACTAATAACATAGCATCTCAGAAGGTCTTGGAGAAAAACGGATTTAAATACTCAGAAACCGCTGATGAAGTATTGAATGGGAACAATTTGTCTTTTGTTTATTATATTTGGGAGAAATAGGAGAGAGCTTCTTCTACTATACTAGCTAATAGAATTATTGTTCTAACAGTGCTTTAATACAATAATTAGATCGTTAAAATGGATCTTTTTTATTTAAAGTAGAGTTTATCACTAATCCAATGGACTATAGTGATGTAAGCAGTAATAAAAGAAACCTTCTAACAGATGAACATGATGCATTCGCATATATTCTTAATGAGTGAAAATGCATTATAGTGAGGAAAAGAGGACGACGATGGAACGTGTAAACTTTTATAATCAAAGAAATTTTAAATGTGATGCGGAGAAAACTTTCATCTCCCAAAAGAATCTTATCCATGAGCTTATACCGAATGCTGATGTACAACACGTTGGTAGCACTGCAATACCACACAGTCTTACTAAAGGAGATTTAGATATACAGGTTCGTGTTTCCGAAATTCAATTTAATAAAGCTGTCAAAGCACTCTCTGCTATGTATGAATCCAACGAGGGCAGTATAAAAACAAATAGTTTAGAGCATTTAAAGATGATACGGCTACACCTCCTTTAGGTATACAACTGACTGTTATAGGCTCTGAATTTGATTTCTTCTGGAAGTTTCGAGATATTTTACTACAAAATGATCAGTATCGAAATGAGTATGATGAATTGAAAAAGAAGTTTGAAGGACAAGATATGGAAGTTTATAGGGAGGCGAAAAATGATTTCTTTAGCAAGATTATACAAACTCCTGAATTTATGCAATTAAAAAGCGATGCTGATATATAGTTAAAATTCTTTCCTAAAAAAGGAGAGATTATGTTGAACGAAACTACTCATACTAATGAGTTTAAGAATACGATAGATGCTGTTAATCATCTTACAGAAGATGATGCTAAATCATTGTTAAAATTAATCTATGAATTTGTCGATACTGCTATGACGGGAAATGGCGGAGATAAAGTGAAATTAGAGGTTGTAGAAAAGGTATCAGATATTTATAAACGTATTCCATATTTAAACGAGATAAGAAATAAATAAAAAAGTTATAAAACTGATTAGTTGCCAGGTAATGTGAATAAATGTATTTAAAGTAATGGGTGCGTTAATCCAGAAGGTTTAATACTATTTTTATCGAATTTATTATAGTAACGGGGAAGGTTTGTTCAATAAAAAGGAACGTTAAAAAAGAGAAACAACTTTAGTTTTAGGGGATGATTTTAGTTGTTTAAAACAAAACGATGTTTTATTAACACCTTTCTAAAATCTGACTATGTTGATGTCAGAGAATTATTTGTAAATCAGGAGGTAAGAAAATTTCTTGGTGGCATACGTCAGGAAGATTCAATTAAGGTAGTATTGGACGAAATGCTTAATTCGAGTGATGACTCTTTTTATTGGGTTGTTAGAGAAAAACATACAGATAATTTTATGGGGTTAGTTTCTCTTGACCCTCATCACGAAGGCCATTTCCTAGAAATATCATATCAATTTTTGCCAAATTGGTGGGGAAAAGGTTATGCAACAGAAGTAGTTCAGTTAATAATTATTTTTGCTTTAAATGAATTAAACCTTTCAAAAATAGTTGCTGAAACACAAACCGCAAATATTTCTTCGTGTAGGCTCTTAGAAAAATTAGGTATGAAATTAGAACGCACAATTAGCAGGTTTGGAGCTGAGCAAGCAATTTATTCCATTAGTCGTACTAATTAGAATCGAAGAAGTCTTCCTTCAACTAACCAGCTAATAGAAACTCGTCCCTTATTACAACACTATAGGGTGCAAAAGTTAAACAAGGCGATCACAGTAGGGTCGCCTTTTTCTTTTGGACAAACTTCTAATATTATTTTTGGAATATTATGTTAGTATTGAAATAGAGATATTGAGCTAACGGGGCAGGTTAGTTTAATAAGAGATATGAATTCTTTTTATATCGCATTTGACACATATTGTGAAATATAATATTCAAAGAAAACAATTGCACCAAATGATTTTTGAATTAATATTGAAACTTAATTAGGGAGATGGTGAAGTGAGCGAAATAGATAAACGAAACAGATTAAGTGAAGAACCATTCGCTTATCAAATAACGAAAAATGGAACGGTAATAATATTTTACAGAGGTAAACAAATTAAAATTGTAAAGGATAAGGAGGCTGAGCGTCTAATAGCAAGGATCAGAGCAGTTGAAGATAATGTAACTGAAGTGCAGTTATTGTTAGCTAAAATTACAGGTAACTTTAAACGTGGGAACGAGAAATTCGGTAAAAATAAGAGAAAATAAATTAATCCTATACTTCCTAGTTCGTCTAAAATATGCAATTGAAGAAAAGGTACTTATTCAACTGGGTGCGTTATTCCAAGAAGGTTTACACTATTTTTATCGAATTTATTATAGTAACAGGGAAAGTTTGTTCAATAAAAAGGAACTTTAAAAAAGAGAAACAATTTTAGTTATTAAACGCAGTTTTAGGGGATGATTTTAGTTTTTTTTGGGGTAAAGGTAGCATCCAGAAATTTTGGGGCCATCTGTCCAATAAATGGAATTGAACGACTATCAACTAAAGCCCGTAACCTTTTCTTCAAATATGTATTCTGGTTCAACCCCTTCCTTAATAAGTAAATCCTTTTGCAATTCTAATGACTGTTCCTGAGTGGAAACACGTGCGTATCCTAACTTCAATTTTCCTCCACTTCCGTCTATAAAAGGGTTGTTAAGATGATTTGATACACTTTGAATTATAGATGAGTTTATAAACTGAATAAATAGCTTTTTAAATAATTTTTGTGATTTTCTATAAAGGACACAAAACGACCGTTTTATATACTAAGGTTATAACTGAGCAATCGAAAAGAAATATTCAACAAGTGTATATGATAATCTTATGAAAAGGGTTGATCTAGATAGAAATGATCAAAACAATACCAAAGGAAGCAAGCCGACAAACAATACAAAGGAGGAGAAATGATATGACATATAACAACGAAAGGATAGTCCAAGCTAACGGGGTCGACCTCTGCGTCGAGACTTTCGGAAATCCCGCGGACCCGGCGATCATCCTTATTAGCGGCGCTCCGTTGGCTTGTTCAATGCACTGGTGGGAGGACGTGTTCTGCGAGCGCCTCGCAGCAGGCTCCCGATTCGTTATTCGCTATGACACCCGCGACTTCGGCCGATCCGTCACCTACGAGCCGGGGGATCCGCAGTACAGCCTCCGCGACCTGGCTGCGGACGTCGTCGGCCTGCTCGACACCTTCGGCCTGACCAACGCCAATCTCGTAGGTTTCGGAGTAGGAGGATGGATTGGCCAACTAGTGGCACTTGATTATCCTGATTGGGTAACAACATTAACTCTGATTTCAACAAGACCCAACGCTCATGGTCCTACTGATCCCGACCTTCCAGAACATTCGGAGGAGTTCATGGCACACATTGGAACAGCGCTGGAGCCAGACTGGTCAAATCGGGCGGAAGTGATCGATTACATTGTCGATTTTCAACGTGCACTTTCCAATACACAGTTCTTTGGCAAAGCGACTAAATATGACCTTGCATGTCGCATCTTCGATCGAGCCGCAAACATTGTTTCGAGTATGAAAAACCCGCCTCTAATTGACAAGGGAGATCGTTGGAGGGAACGACTCGGAGAGGTGAGTGCCCCTACACTCGTGATTCATGGCACCGAGGACCCCTTCTTTCCCTACGGCAATGCCCTTGCACTAGAGAAGGAGATTCCTGATGCCCAATTGATTGCCTTGGAACAGATGGGACACGAACTGCCTCGGGCGGTCTGGGACGTGGTCGTACCTGCCATTTTGCGGCACACGTCGGGCGGTTAACAATCATTGAAGCGATCTGAATGGTCTTCCCCACTTCAGCAACTAAGGAGCCTTGAAAATGGTACTGGTCAGCAGATCCGTCGATTCGGACGGACAACTCGACCGAACTTTACAAGCCCTATACATAAGTATTCGGTATCAACTACATCTTATAAGAGAAAGGACGATTACAATGAACAAGGAAAACATTAATTTGGCAAAAAACAAGATTGCACTTCCAAAAGTTGTCTCTCAAGACGAGTGGCTCACAGCGCGTAAGGAGCTTCTCGTCAAGGAGAAGGAAGCTAGACGTGCGCAAGATGCGTTGGCCGCGGAGCGGCGCAGGTTACCGATGGTTCGAATTGATAAGGACTATGCATTTGAGGGTCCGGACGGCAAAGCAAGTTTACTCGACCTATTTGACGGGCGACGCCAGCTCATCGTCTATCACTTCATGATGGAACCGGGTTCGGATCACCGCTGTCCAGGCTGCTCGTTATTAGTTGACAACATCGGCCACTTAGCCCATATGCATGCCCGAGACACCACCTTGGTATTGATGTCCCGTGCTCCACTGTCGCAGATTAAGCCGTATAAACGGCGCATGGGTTGGACGGTCCCCTGATATTCCTCGTACGGCAGCGATTTCAACTACGACTTTGGGGCCACCCACGAAGGTGGCGAGCAGGGTGGTGTGAGTGTCTTCCTTTGGGATAACGACCACGTCTTTCACACTTACCACACAACGGACCGCGGGACCGACATTCTTTTCGGCACGTACAACTGGCTTGACATGACACCGTTCGGCCGGCAGGAAGACTGGGAGGACTCGCCTGAGGGATGGCCGCAAACCCCGCGGTATGAGTGGTGGCGCCTCCATGACGAATACGATCACTCTAAAGGTTCGGGCTCCTGTTGCAATGTGAGAGAGAGCCACTTGTAAGTGTTTCATTTTGCTCCAGTGTCATTGAAGCACAATTGCTTTATAATAAGCGTCTTACTTAACCGTCTTAAGCCTACTTAAGACGGTTTCGTTTTAATCATTACACCTTATCCCCAAAAGAATCTACCCCAATTATTAATTAATCACACAGGGTTCAGGGCGTTTTTGGAAAAGTTCAACCTTTGTAAACAAACTGTTCTCAATAAAAGGTGCGGTGATATCACTATGAATTGTGAATGTGCTTTAAAAGAATTGATTATTAGATTAATCGTTGCTGAAATGAAGAGATTCGAACTAGATTCCGCAGGGAATGGAGAGTCTTAGCTATTACAATTAAATATTAAAACTGATTTTCAAATCTAAGAGGGTGTATCTAAAACTAAAAAGTTAAACTAAGTATTCTATCATAGGCGGAGGATTATATGAGAAAATTTTATGTCGCATCGAGCTTTAAGAACAAAGAAACAGTTATGAATAAACTAATGGGTGCTAAGAAAAGAGAGGTATCTTTGGATATTAAATACCTTGTCTATGACACCATCCCAAACAACAAATTATTAAATGGTATAATAAATCTATACAGTGATGTATTTGGTGGTAATGATAAGGAATTGCTAATCAAAATGAAAAATAAACCCAAATTATTGTTTAATATTGCATTATACGATCAAAAAGTCGTTGGATTTAAGATTGGATATGAACTTGATAATAATAAATTCTATAGTTGGTTAGGTGGAGTGCATCCTGATTATAGAAAACATGGAATTGCTCTAACTCTAATGGAAAAACAACATGAATATTTAAGGGGAAATGGCTATAAAGTTGTCCAAACAAAAACAATGAATAAATGGCGGAATATGTTGATACTGAACATAAAAAATGGATTTGATGTTATTGAAACTTATACCGATGATAACGGATTGCAAAAAATAGTTCTTGAAAAAACATTACTCAATTAATTGGGGCAAGAGTATATCAAGGTGTTCTTAAATTGATTAGCTTTTTCTTTACTTGATAGCAAATATTATTCGAACATTATGTTAGTGTTGAAGTGAGATATTAAGTTAGACTTTCTTGTCATTGAACATTATGGGAATTTAGGAGTGGTGTTATTTATTATATTAGTTTATATAATATATATTCATTCCGAAAAAAGGCACGTTTATGATTCGGATGACGCTATTATTAGAACAACTTCATATATTATCTAGCACATCAACGTTTGTTATGTTCACAGAATACTAAGAACATAACTTTTAATTTTCAGCTTGTGATAAGCTAAAGTTGAGTTAATTATCCTATTTTTAAAAGTAATCGTAAAGTGCAAAACATTGAGCTAAAAATATGTTTTAGTGATAATTGACCTGGGATATGGAATTACCAGATATAATATTTTTTAGACGTTCAATTAAAATGAGCGTCTTTTTTCATTGTATCTCATCAATTATGTACATTCTTAGACTATCATTTATAAATAGGCAAGAGTGGTAATGTATTGGATAACTAAAGAGAAAACGGAAGAAAAAGTGTCATTGAAGTTATTTGTTGTTTTAACTAGAGCAATTAATTCAGAAAAAAAGTATGTCGAAAAGGATATAAAATCTTGGGAGCCTAATCCAACTGAATTTGCAGTACTTGAGTTAAATTATAGTAAAGGCGATTAGCAGAAACAAAAAAATGAATTTGATCGAGATAAGATAATTACTCTTAGTTACTCAAATGAAGCAAATATTGCAGCAAGTTTATTATTTCATTATGAAAATGCATCGAAAGCTGCAATTCTTCATCGTTCAATGGTTCCAAGAAGAGGGCTAGAACTACCTGATTTAACGGGTAAGTCAGTTTATATTTCGGGTATAACGAACGACCCAATTTGTTCACCATCTGTATCATTGGAACTGCACTCATTATTGGAAAAGCAAATGTAAAAGTTGAACTTTATTGGGAAGATAGAGGTCATCAATTGACTACTACGGAGGTTGAATCAGCTAATGAAACAACTCCAACTTTTAATAACATGCTAGGGTGGGTAAAAAAGAACTAAAGAGTATTGTTTTTCTTCTTTGAATGATTAGCAATACTAAAGGGATAATAAAAAAGAAATCTACGTAATTACCCAATTCATAAAAATCAGAGAGGAAAATGTATAATGACAAAAGTTGGCATTTTGGTCGGGAGTCTTAGAAAAGAATCTTTTTCAAAAAAACTTAGCATAAATGTTGCATCTTTATTCCCCGAAGGATATGATGCAGAATTTATAGAAATAGGAAATTTGGTTATATATAATCAGGATTTTGACGATGAACATAATGTACCTTCAGAATATACGACCTTCCGTAACAATATAAAGGGAATGGACGCTGTTTTATTTGTGACGCCTGAATATAACCGTTCTGTACCTGCTGTACTAAAGAATGCATTAGATGTAGGTTCTCGTCCTTATGGAGCAAATGTATGGAATGGTAAACCAGCAGCAATTATTAGCCAATCTCCTGGAAACTTGAGTGGCTTTGGTGCTAACCACCATTTACGTCAATCACTAGTATTCTTAAATATGCCAATACTTCAACAACCTGAAGCTTATATTGGTGGCATGGCTGATTTATTGGATGAAAACGATAAGATTAAAAATGATGGGACGGTTAAATTCTTACAATCCTTCGTCGATGCGTTTGTCGATTTAATTGAGAAACATCAAGCATAAACGTTGATGAACATAAAAGATTTTGAAGGCCGTGTTATCCTAAGTACTGTAGTTGCAATTGTTGTTGGACGTGCAACTACACTGGATTTTGCACATTTCAGTACAAAAGTAACGATTGGTGACGTAGATGATTGATTGTCCCAATGAAGGGTATCTCCTTTGACGGGATAGTTTATTCTGGATGGAAAATTATCATAAGATGCTCGTGCTGAATATTTATTGGTAGTTAGATTATTTTAATGTTATACGTAAACAATAAGATGAAAAAATAAAAGGAGAATGCTTTAAATGTTAAGAACAGTAAAATCTGTTACATCACCTAAAAAATTTCTCGTGGGTCAAGACTTATTGGGGGAATTATCCATATATACAAAAACATATGGCGACCATGCGTATGTTATATGTGATGAATTTATACTGGAGCGAGCAAAAGAAGAAGCTGGTAAATCCTTTGAGAGAGAAGGACATAAGAGTGAATTTGTGATGTTCAATTATGAAATTAGCCAAGAAGAAATTGATAAACACCGTGAAGCGGTCAGAAAATCTGGAGCTAATGTCATTGTAGGTATCGGAGGCGGAAAAACATTAGATACAGCTAAAGCAACTGCCTATTATGAGCAATTGCCTGTAGTCATTTTTCCAACGATTGCTTCAACCGATGCTCCGTGTACAGCACTTGCTGTTATTTACAATACAGACGGTTCATTTGATCATTACTTGTTCTTACCGTCAAATCCAGACGTTGTATTAGCCGATAGTAAAATATTAGCGGCAGCACCGACACGCTTTTTTGTAGCTGGTATTGGTGACGCGCTAGCTACTTATTTTGAAGCACGTGCATGTTACCGTAAAAATGGTGATAATTTAGCGAATTTAAAACCATCACTTTCGGGATTAGGATTAGCTAAAATGTGCTATGAGACAATTTTAGAGTATGGTTTACAAGCTAAACTTGCAGTTGACCAAGGAATTTCCACTCCAGCAGTTGAAAATATAATTGAAGCGACTATTTATTTAAGTGGTGTCGGTGCCGAAGCAGGTGGTTTAGCTGCTGCCCATGCTATTCATAACGGAATGACTGCTGTTCCATCACTCCATCATGCACAACACGGTGAAAAAGTCGTATTTGGCGTACTCACACAACTTGTATTGGAAAGTGCGCCAAAAGAAGAAATTGAAACAGTTATTAATTTTATAAAAGAGGTCGGTCTGCCATTAACATTAAAAGATCTTGGTCTTGATGAATTTCGAGAAGAAGAATGGCAGAAAGTAGCTGAAATTGCTTGTGCAGAAGGGGATACGATGAAGAATATGCCACATCCAGTCACTCCAGATGATGTATATCAAGCGATTATATCTGCAAACGCGTTGGCTGAACATTATCGAGATTAGTTTATCATTGACTATTAGATAACTATGTTGGTGAAAATTTATCATAATTGATCATACTGATTCTCAAAGAGTGCATAAACTGAACTGTGTAAGTGACAGCCTATGGCTATTACTTCGCAGTTTAGTTTTTTATTGGTAAAATAAAAATGAAAGGTTAAATGACGGAAAAATTAACAATTACTATGATTTGCAGTAGTATACGTAAAGATTCGTTCAATAGGAAACTATTAAACAGCATTGAACCATTGAACGTATAGCACTCGAACATTGGAAGATTCATCACGCAGAGTTAGAGACGATTTGAAAATTGGATCCGTACATTCCGCAATAGCGATTGATGCATGACATATAGGATTATTAACAAGAGGATAAGGGAGTGATAATCGGACTGTTTTTACTTTAATGACTTTAAATTTTACATAGGGAGCGAGGTGTATTTTATGAAATATGTGATTATTGGTGGAGATGCAGCGGGGATGAGTGCGGCCATGCAAATTATAAATTATGATCGGGATGCAGAAGTTGTTACATTGGAGAGAGGTAGCATTTATTCTTATGGACAGTGTGGACTTCCCTATACCATCAGCGGTTTGATTCCTTCAACCGATGATCTTATTGCAAGAAGTGTTGAAACCTTTCAAAATAAATTTGGTATCGATGCGAGGATTTATCATGAAGTACAATCCATTGACCCCAAGACAAAAACCGTTGCAGGTCAGGATACACAATCTGGAAAAATGTTTCGCATGTCATATGATAAATTATTGATTGCCAGTGGCGCGAACCCTATAATTCCCGATTGGAAAGGAATTGGTCTTAGTGGTGTACATACGCTTAAAACGATTCCAGACGCCGATCAAATCATTCAAAATCTTACTAAAGAAGTTCAAAATGTGACAGTTATTGGTGGGGGATATATTGGCCTTGAAATGGCGGAAAGTTTCAGAGCCCTTGGAAAAAATGTCCGGTTGATTCATAGTAGACCGTATGTTGCCAAAATGTTTGATGCTGATATGGCACAGTACATCCACGATGAAGCTGAAAAACATCACATTGAATTGATTCTGAACGAGAATGTAACTGCCATAGAAGGTCTTCGGTCTGTTGAGTACATACGAACAGATCAAAATCTTTATAAAACCGATCTTGTATTAATTTCTGCTGGAATTAAGCCGAATACATCTATTATTAAGGGGACTGGTATTACTACGGGGATTAAGGAAGCTATTCAAACGAATCGTTACATGGAAACCAATATAAAGGATATTTATGCAGCAGGGGACTGTACGCTACAATATCATATGGTCAAAGAGCAGGATGACTATATTCCCCTAGGGACAACGGCCAACAAACAAGGGCGTATAGCTGGGCTGAATATGGCTGGACAACCTAGAATATTTAAAGGAATTACTGGTTCATCTATTATAAAATTCATGGATTTGTCATTGGGAAAGACCGGGTTATCTGAGTGGGAAGCCAATAAATTTAACATCCCCTATGGCGTTGTAAAGATTGAGGCGAAGGACATTGCCCACTATTATCCAGGATCTCGACCGATTCATATCAAGCTAACTTACAGAAGTGACAATTATCGATTGCTTGGCGGACAAATTATCGGGGAAAAGGGTGTCGATAAACGAGTGGATGTATTGACTACAGCCCTTTTCAATCAAATGACAATCTTTGAGATTGAGGATCTCGACTTAAGTTATGCCCCTCCTTATAATGGCAGCTGGGATCCAATTCAACGAGCTGCAAGACAGGCAATGAGAGGGTTGACAAAAACTACTAAAAACCATTAGCATATTAGTGATATTATAAAATAAAATCAGGAGTGATAAACATGAGCTATAAAAAGTACGAAGGTCAAAAAATCACAGTTTATTTTGACAAAGAAATTTGTCAACATGCAGCCGAATGTGTAAAAGGATTACCAGAAGTCTTTAATGTAAAAGCAAGGCCATGGATTTCTCCTGACCAAGCAGACGAAAAAAAGATAGCAGAAGTTATTCATAGGTGTCCAAGTGGGGCACTGAAGTATCAACTTAAAAGTGAGGGTGATACAAAAATTGAAATTAAACAAGGTTCTCAGTCGTTTTATATAGGTAACGAGGAAAATAGTGAGGCAGAAGTTCATTTTGTTCGTGCAGGAAAAAATCGGATTATTCTAGATCATACCCATGTAGCTGAACATTTAAGAGGGAAAAATGTAGGTCAGCAATTGGTGAAAGCTGCAGTAGACTATGCAAAAAAAGAGAAGTTACTAGTGGTCCCATTATGTCCATTTGCAAAAGCAGAGTTTGATAAACATCCTGAGTATCAAGAATTACTAGGATGAGCAAATATCTGTTGGAAAGACAAATTAACGCATGAAATTCTCCTTATCGGAACAGTTGTTGTTAACTAAGAATTTACGATAACATTTCACATCATATGCCTAGGAACTAATTGATATAGTATCTGAAGTTAGATAAACACTGTATCAATTAGTTTCTAATAATAGATATTTCGAGAACTGAGAGGGTTGAGTCATTGTTTTGTTTGTAATATATTCTAGTTTACATAATATATATTATAGGAAGTTAGATATAATTTTATAAAAAAAGACAAATGAAATTAATCATTTGTCTTTTAATAGTTTGCCAGTTAATTTCCATAGTATGGTCCTATACCTTCATCTTCAAATAACGTTAGCAATTCTGAAACTGTTACAAATTCATAGCCTTGTTTTGATAGTTCATTCAATACCAATGGTAATGCATCAGCAGTAGTCTGATGAATATCATGCATAAGAACGATTGCCCCAGGTCGAGCTTTATTAATCGTTATATTATAAATGGACTTTGCATTTCTAGATTTCCAATCTAGCGTATCGATAGACCATAGAATAATAGATTGATCTGAATCATTGGCAAGATCAATGACTTTTTGATTATATTCTCCATATGGTGGCCGAAAAAGGCTTGGAGTAATACCAGTAACTTCCTCAATAACAGTTTTTGAGTTCAATAATTCATTATCAATTCTTTTCTTATTTGCAGCATTTAAATTTACGTGACTTTCACTATGATTTGCCAGTTCATGCCCATCTTTAAGTACTTGATTTGCAATATCAGGATAATATTTAACATTATTACTTAGCATAAAAAAAGTAGCTTTTGCGTCATATTGTTTTAATGATTCTAGAATTTGCTGAGTCACTTGATCGTGTGGTCCATCATCAAATGTCAGTGCTATATATTTACCGTCTTTATCTAATTGAAGCTTTTTTCTAGCTTCTTTTTTCTCAACTTGTTTGATTTCCTCGGTTAAGCTATCTGAAATTATTATCTTTAAATATGGATTTTTTATATTTTTATGTAATTTAATCAAAGGTATTTCAACAGCTAATGTGTCATTACTTTTTTCTAAATGATTTGGATTAATATAGATAATCAACATATCATTATTTACAATCCAATTGATGTTATCCAAATTGCTGAAATTTTCTTTAAAGGATGTTTCATTGATTTGTTTTTTAGAATCGTCAGTCAATAAATTCCATATATTTTCCGATTTTATTTTATCGGTATCAAATATATCCGAAAAAGAAAGAAAAGAATTTGTTTGTAAATCAATCATATATGTTTTTACTTGAGAGTATTTTCGATCATTCTGTAAAAAGTGTTCTACATTTAAAGCATAGTTATATATATGATCATTGATTTGATAAACGTCAGTATGTAAATTAAAATGGCCTGAAACATCCTCGTCTAGTAATAATTCTGTTTGTTTTACTTCTTCATAAAAACTTTCTTCTTGTTCAATCGCCCAATAATTTATTGGTTGATCAATTTCTTCAATTTTAGAAAAAGGAATCGACATAAATGATGTGTAGGAGTCAGATTCCTTTGTTTCCGTCATCAATTTGATCCCTTTTTCTATCTTTTCACTATTTACTTTCACCGAAATGTATTCTTTGTCAATCGAATAAATGGACTGCGTAATTTTACCTATTAAAAGCAAAAATAAAATACAAGCCATAATAATCATAGGCCATTTGAACCGTTTTTTCTTGTCTGCCATTATGCTGCATTTCCTTTCAATTTCTAATTTAAGGAAAACTCTAGTGGAAAATGTCTAGTTTTGTCTAAATTAATTATATCAGAATAGCATTAAATGACAATAATATTTCAAGCAAGTTTATAAGCCTAGATCGATTTTTTTTAACGGTTTTACTGCTGGTCCGTTTAAGATATCGCCAGTATACGTATATCTTGATCCATGACAAGGACAATCCCAAGAATTTTCTGCATTATTCCATTCTACTTCACAACCTAAATGAGTACATGTCGTATCGACGGCATGAACGACCCCCTCATTATCTTTATAAACACCAGCACGTTGGCCGTTTACCGTAGAAATACAAGCCTCATTCGATTGAAGATTTTCGATTTCTACATGAGTTCGCTCCAATTTTCCCTTGATTAGATGTTTTGCAACGTCTGAATTATAACTGACAAATTTACGAATTGCCGGATCTGCTTTAATGTTTCTACCAGGAGAAAAAAACTCTTCGTAACTATTTTCCTTATCCATTATTAAATCAGTAAGTAGTTTAGCTGCATTAGTACTATTCGTCATCCCCCATTTTCTATATCCAGTAGCAACGAATACGTTATGTTGTGCTTTTGTTACTCTTCCTATATAAGGAACTTTATCGAGGGTTACTAAATCTTGTGCAGACCAGCGGTAAAGAACTGATTCTACATGAAAGTGTTTATCCGTAAATTGATATAGGGATTCATAATGATTCATCATCGGTTCATTACTTTGGCCAGTCTTATGTCCATCTCCACCAATTAATAATAAATCTTCGTTATTTATTGTGATTGGTCTAATTGATCTTGTCGGGGTTTCGGCGTTAATATACATACCGCCTTTGATTTTCTTTTTAGTTTTCGCAGCAATGATATAAGATCTTGCAGCATACATTTTTACGGGATAAAATCCTTGACCATCGTAAAATGGATAATGGGAAGCTTGGATAACGTAACGACATATGATTCTATGATCGTCTTCTGTAATTATAGTTGGACCTTTGTTATATTCAATAGTTAATGCTCTTGTTTGCTCATAGAACTTTACTCCATTTTCTTGGCATATCTTTATTAAGTCTTTTAAATACATAAGTGGATGAAAATAAGCTTGATTCGTCATTTTCAATACTTTCTTCACTGGAAAGGGTAATTCACAATCGTCCGAAATTGAGCCTTCAATATTTAATTTTTCATAGGCCTTATGTTCGTTTTCGAGTTTTGTAATATCATCTTTAGAGTTTGTATAAATATATGCATCATCCTCCGTTAAATGACAAGATATATTATGTTTCTTAATCGTTTGCTCGATAAACTTCTGCGCCTCATGATTTGCTTCATAATATAATTTTGCACCATCTTCGCCAAAATGTTTAATCAATTCATCATAAATAAGCCCATGTTGTGCGGTAATCTTTGCAGTTGTATGTCCAGTTGTCCCATTTAATAGGACACCTGCATCGACGACACATACTTTAAATCCTTGTTGTGAAAGTAAATAAGCTGCAGTGATACCTGTCATACCGCCACCTACTATGCCTACATCAACTTGGATTTTTTCATTTAATTTTGGGAAATGAGGTACATCGACTGAATCATGCCAATAGCTTGTCGATTTATTTGGTAAGTTGTTCTGGTCCATTAGCTCTATCTCCTTATAGTTTATCTTACTTTGTACCATTCCCAGAATAAATAGTATATATGTGTAAGAAAAAAAGAAATAGATTAATTTCTATTTCTTTTTTAAAATACATATTAAATTGTTGTAAAGTATTCCTTGTAATATCCAGCGACACGATTACTATTATCTATTACAAAAATAAATTCATCCGTCTCGTTAATAACATCATATTCTTTTCCCTTGGTTAACATATTATTAACTTTATATTTCTTTGCATCTGAATGAATGCATTTTACTCGTTTGACAGGCTTATTTTTTTCCCAATTTAAATGAATCATCTATATTATCCCTCTTTTTGTTTACATAATATAATTATGGTTAACTAGTAATGAAAGAATTTTACAACCCCTGTTTTCTACTATATACAGAATACAGAGGTTGTCGATATCTGAAATTGACCGATTGGCAGCGTATCTTACTTCTTTCTAGGAAGTTTCATATGCATCAGCATCTCTTCTACCCTCTTAAGCTTAACGTTGTTCATATCTCTTTATGAATTCAACAAACGCTTCTAGGATTCATCTTACTAAAATGGCTTAGTCAAATAAATATAAATAGTTACCGTATCCCTCTTTTTCCATATCTTCTTTCTTTATAAATTTTAATGCGGCCGAGTTAATACAATAACGTAAACCACCTTGTTCTATTGGGCCATCATCAAAAACATGACCTAAATGAGAGTCCCCATCTTTACTTCTTACTTCCGTTCTAATTCTTCCATGAGACGTGTCTAAGTGTTCGGTGATTTGTTGATTGATAACCGGTTTTGTAAAGCTTGGCCAACCGCAATTGGCATCAAATTTATCTTTAGATGAAAAAAGGACTTCCCCAGATACAATATCTACATAAATACCCTCTTCATTATGATCCCAATATTCATTATGAAATGGTTGTTCTGTTCCACTCTCTTGCGTAACAAAATACTGCATCGGGGTTAACTGTTCTTTTAATTCCTTTTTATTATATTGCTTTTGCCAATTGTCTTTAATAAACTGTTCTCTGCCTGATCCTTTTTTATATGTCTTATAATGGAAATGATTCTTTTTATAATAATATTGGTGTTCTTCTTCAGCTGGATAAAAAGGTTTGGCCTCCATAATTTTGGTTACTATGGGCTTTTTAAACTTTCCACTATTTTGAAGTTCTTCTTTTGATTTTTCCGCTATTTCTTTTTGTTTGTCGTTATGATAAAAAATAGCCGTTTTATAAGAATCTCCACGGTCATGGAATTGTCCTCCAGCATCTGTCGGATCTATTTGTTGCCAATATAAATCAACCAACTCGTTATAGGAGAAGATCGTTGGATCATACGTTATTTGTACTGCTTCTACGTGACCAGTGGTATTTGAACAAACTTGTTCATAAGTTGGATTTTCAACTGTACCACCTGTATATCCTGAGATTACCTCTTTAATTCCTGGTCGTTCATCAAATGGTTCAACCATACACCAGAAACATCCTCCTGCAAATGTAGCTTTTTCTAAGTTATTTGTCATGTTCAGTCCTCCTATAAGTTGTGTTTTTTCTTTATTCAGCTATATAAATAATTTTGGAGAAGGTCCTTCATACGTTATATCTGGTTCGACAGAGTTGTCGTCATTTAACTCAGAAGATCCACCATTCTCTTTTATTCCATCATTCTCTTTTATCCCATTAAATGCTTTTACTAAATGATACATTTTTGGCACTTCTTCCAGAACAGGTCCATATTTTTCGAAAAATGGAGTACTCGATTGAAGCATTTTAATTATATATTGAATATATGCTAGCCCTCTAGCTAAATACTCGTTTACTCTTCCTGCGACCTGTGTCCTTATATAGCCTGGTTGTAGCAACAGATTATTATTCGGAGATAAATAATTAGCACTTCTAACTGGTTGAAAAATGATTGTATGATAATTTTGGTTTACCATGTTTTTTCCCTCCATACACTATTCTAAATTATTGTATGTAAGCGGAGGGGCAGATGTAACATTTATCTTAACAAGAAATTACATAAAAATCTATGAAAAAAGCCACCTCCTTTACAAATAGTAAAAGAGAGCGGCATATTTTTTTTATTTCTTATCCATTTGATTGCTCATTGCACGCATCATTTGATTGATTTTCTTTTGCGACGGCTTTTGACCCATTTGCATCATTAACGTACGTAACATTTGTTCATTAATTGGTGGATTCTTTTTTAAATAGTTCATCATGTATTTTCTTGCAATGAAAAATCCAAGCGCAACTCCCGCAATTAATGCTAAAAGAGCAATTAGCACTACCCATATTGTTGACATGAGACAACTTCCTCCTTAAACTAATTCCTTTTACAGTATAAACAATTCGATATGATAAGACAAACGTAAAAGATTAGTCTAGTAAATCTTCCACATGGCTAATAATATTTTCTACTGTAAAACCATATTCTTTTACGACAACATCACCTTTTCCTGATGCGCCGAATGTATTCACAGCAATGATCGAGCCCTCGTCTCCAGTGTAACGTTCCCACCCTAAGGAAGACGCCATTTCAATAGCAACACGTTTTTTGACATTTGATGGGATTATTTTCTCTTTATACGCTGAGTCCTGGGCTTCAAAACGATCCCATGATGGCATACTTACAACTCGAACATCAATATTTTTTTCTAATAATGCTTTTTGAGCTTCAACTGCTAAGCTAACTTCAGAACCTGTTGCCAATAATATAGCTTCTGGTTCTTTTTGAGCGTCACTTACAATATAAGCTCCTTTTTTAACACCTTCATATGCATTTTCATCTGTTTCAGGTAACGTAGGTAACCCTTGACGAGTTAATACAAGAACAGTTGGTTGATCAGTTGTCTCTAATGCTAAGCGCCATGCAGCCTGAGTTTCATTCCCGTCAGCTGGTCGAATCACGGACAAGCTTGGCATTGCTCTTAGAGAAGGTAGTTGTTCCACCGGTTCATGAGTTGGTCCATCTTCACCAACGGCAATTGAATCATGAGTAAACACATACGTAACTGGTGTTTTCATAATTGCTGATAAACGGATTGCAGCACGTAAATAATCACTAAACACAAAGAACGTACCACCATAAACCTTTAATCCTCCATGTAAGGCCATTCCATTTAATGCAGCCCCCATCGCAAATTCGCGTACACCAAACCAAATATTTTTGCCATCATAACTTTCTTTTGTAAAATCTGCATTTTCTTTCATCATTGTATTGTTAGAGCTTGCTAAGTCTGCACTTCCTCCAAAAAAGTTTGGTACAGACTTTGCAACTGCATTAATGACATCACTAGATGCTACTCTTGTTGCTAACGAGTCTTTACCTGCTTCATATTTTGGCAAAGTTTCGGTCCATCCCTCTGGTAGCTTGTTTTCGATCGCCAATTTCAGCTCAACTGCTTGTTCTGGAAATGCCTTTTCATATGCAGCTAATAAGTCGGTCCATTCTTTTTCTAACTGTGTTCCTTTATTAATCACTTTGTCTTCAAAATCTTTATAGACTTCATCAGCCACATGAAATTCATCATGAGCCCATTCATAATATTCTTTTGTTAATTTTACTTCATCCGCCCCTAATGGTGCACCATGAGAAGATGAAGAATTAGATTTATTAGGTGAGCCATAGCCGATAATCGTTTTAATTTCAATTAATGTAGGTTGATCTTTATTTTCTTTAGCAAGTTTTAATGCTTGTCTGATTTCAGAAATATCATTTCCATCTTCCACACGGATCACTTGCCAGTTATAGGCTTCAAATCTTTTTTGTGTATTATCTGAAAATGAACGGTCTAAATCACCATCTAATGAAATATCATTTGAATCGTATAAAACAATTAATTTTCCTAATCCTAAATGGCCAGCGAGTGATGCGGCTTCATGGGAAATACCTTCCATAATATCTCCGTCACCAACTAATGAGTATGTATAATGATCAATTATGTTAAAGTCATCTTTATTAAATTTAGCAGCGAGATGAGCTTCTGCCATAGCCATTCCTACAGCCATTGCTACCCCTTGTCCTAATGGGCCAGTCGTTGCTTCTACCCCATCTGTATCCAACACTTCTGGATGACCAGGAGTTCTTGACTTAAACTGACGGAAACTTTTAATATCATCCATTGTTACATCGTAACCTGATAAATGAAGAAGACTATATAATAGCATTGAACCATGACCTGCTGAAAGAACAAAACGATCACGGTTAAACCATTTCGAATTTTTTGGATTATGGTTCATAAAATCGGTAAATAACGAATACGCCATCGGAGCTGCTCCCATTGGTAGTCCTGGGTGTCCTGAATTAGCCTTTTCAATTGCATCAATAGATAAAGTACGAATTGTATTAATCGAACGCTGCTCAATATGCATTATTATTTTATCTCCCTTTCAAGGTCTTTATTTTATTTTTTTCTTAATTTTTTAACTTTATCGGGTGTAACATCATTGCCTTCTGGATCTATTACAGTAAGAGTACTTATTTGGTTTTTAAATGATTGTCTCATATTTTGTAAATATTCTGTTCGCAGTTTTTTCTGCTCTTCTTTTTCTTCTACTGTAAGTCCTTCCGCTTTTGACTTTTTTGAGAGGTAATTTATTCGGTTTAATTTTTCCTTGGACATCATGCTTGATCACCTCAATATCACTTTCTATTTTACTATTGTACTTAATTAATGCCATTTAGTAAAAAATTTCAATTATAAATATACACACTATTCTATATTATGCTTAAGAGGCTTCTCTTTCAAGTTTAAACATCTGATTGTTGTAAATATAGAACTTATGTTTGACTTCTCGCTATGAAATGGTACTATTAAATTAATAAATTAACGTGAGGTGACGCAAGATGCAGAAGCTCTCTAAAAGGCAGCAAATGATTTTTGATTTTATTAAAAGTGAAGTAGAAATGAAAGGGTATCCCCCTTCAGTTAGAGAAATAGCGAAAGCAGTTGGATTAGCCTCAAGTTCAACTGTACATGGGCATTTAGAACGAATTGAAAATAAAGGATACATAAGACGAGATCCAACAAAACCGAGAGCGATAGAAATATTAGACCAGAGCGAGAGTAATGTTGAAAAAGATATAGCTAGGTATGCCCCATTAATTGGGAAAGTAACTGCTGGTGTTCCTATTACTGCTATTGAAAATGTGGATGAATATACACCTGTACCAAGTTCAATGGCTCATACGGAAGATAATTTATTCGTGCTCGAAGTTGTAGGGGAAAGTATGATAAATGCTGGTATTTTAAGTGGAGATAGAGTAATAGTTAAACAACAATCTACTGCAGATAACGGAGAAATTGTTGTAGCGATGACAGAAGATGATGAGGCGACTGTAAAGCGTTTTTATAAAGAAAGTGATCATTTTAGACTGCAACCAGAAAATGACTCTATGGAGCCATTAATACTTAAAAATGTATCCATCCTAGGTAAAGTTGTAGGATTATATCGAAATTTTTAATTAGAAATTAAGTTGTTAAAAGTTATTATCTTGATAAAAAGCTAGATGAAGGCTCCCCGTAAAGTAACATTGATTATAATGCACTTTTCGGGTGTAACTCTTCATTCTAGCTTTTTTCTATGTTTACTTACTGGTTAACAAAATTTAAATGAATTAAGTTCTCATCTGCTAACTTCTTAATCGACTCTGTGACAGCTATTTTCACATGGGCGTATGTTAAACCACCTTGCATAAAAGCAATAAATGGTTCTTTTATTGGTCCATCGATAGACAATTCAATACTAGAACCTTGAATAAACGTTCCAGCCGCCATGATTACTTTGTCATCATACCCAGGCATTTCACTAGGATAAGGAGAAACATATGAATTGATTGGTGATTGTTCCTGGATTGCTTGACAGAATTTAATCATACTTTCTTCTTGACCAAATATAATTGTCTGTATAATATCTGTTCGTTTTTCGCTAAAAAGTGGTGTCGTTTTTATTCCAATTAATTCTAATAAGCGAGCAGTGAACACAGCACCTTTTAATGCCTCGCCTACTACATGAGGCGCAAGGAAAAATCCTTGGTACATTTCTTGTAACATATGTAGCGTTGCACCTGCCTCTTTCCCTAATCCTGGTGCTGTTAATCGATTCGCCGCTTTTAATACTAATTCTTTTCTTCCTACAATATACCCTCCCGCTCGTACTAGACCGCCACCCGGATTTTTGATTAATGAGCCGGCCATAATATCTGCACCAACGTGTAGAGGCTCTTTCTCTTCAACAAATTCACCATAACAATTATCAACAAAAACTATAATATCTTTATTAATACTTTTTACGAATGAAATCATTTGTTCTATTTCATTCATTGTAAAAGAAGGGCGATCTTCATACCCTTTTGAGCGTTGAATCCCGATTACTTTTGTTTTATCAGAGATTTTATTCTTTATCCCCTCTAAATCAACGGAACCATTATCTAGTAATGGAACTTCGTCATAACCTATTTTGTAATCTTTTAATGAACCTGCACTGTCTCCCCGCTTTCCGATTACTTCTTCTAATGTATCATAAGGGCTACCTGTTATATAAAGTAATTCATCCCCTGGGTATAATAAAGCAAATAATGCGGTAGAAATCGCATGTGTTCCCGAGACAATCTGGGGTCTTACTAGTGCATCTTCTCCTCCAAATACGCGCGCATAAATAGCTTCGATGCCATCACGACCACTGTCATCATATCCATATCCATCCGTGGAATTAAAATGAAAGTCACCGATTTGTTCTTCCCTAAACGCCTCTAACACTTTCCTTTGGTTAAACTCTGCCATTTGATTAATTTGCTTAAATATTTTTTCACAATCTTTTTCTGCTTTTTCTACTAAATCGTTTATCATCTATTTGTATGATGCTCCTTTATTATGCTTTGCAAAGGATGTATTTCTGGAATAAATCCTTCTAAATAATATTGATTTGTTTCTTCATTATAAGATTTTTGTGTAACAATAGAGTGTTTTTCAAGTTGATTCATATTTCTTCCTTGCTCAGGTGAAAGTGATATCGAATAAAAGCCCCATTCTTGTTTCAATAAATTCTCAATGTTTATTAAAAGTTCCTCTTGGTCAGATTTTTTATAAGCGCTCATAACCATATAAGGATGAATAGTAGCAAAAAAGTCACCTTCAAGTAAATCACTTTTATTATATAGAGTTAGCATTGGGATCTTATGGGCATCAAGTTCTTGTAAAATCTCACTTACCGTGTTCTGCTGTTGCTCCATGTTTTCATTGGATGCATCTACGACATGAAGTAAAAAGTCAGCTTCAGCTACTTCTTCAAGAGTAGATTTGAAAGCGGCTATTAATGAAGTAGGGAGATCTTGTAAGAACCCGACCGTATCTGTGATTAGACATTCAAATCCCGATGGCAAATGTATTTGTCTAGTTAAAGGGTCTAATGTTGCAAACAATAAATCTTCTTCTAATGCCGTTTCATTTGTCAATCGATTAAATAATGTTGATTTACCAGCATTCGTATATCCAACAATAGCTATTTGAAACACATTATTTAATTTACGCCTTTTTCGATACTGTTCTCGTTGTTTAATAACATCATTCAAGCGCCTTTTTATATCATCAATTCTTCTGCGAATATGACGTTGGTCCGTTTCTAATTTTGTTTCACCTGGCCCTCTTGTTCCTATTCCACCACCTAATCTGGATAGGACTAGCCCCATACCATGGAGTCTTGGTAACATATATTGTAATTGGGCTAGTTCTACTTGAAGTTGTCCTTCTTTTGTTTTAGCCCTGCTTGCAAAAATATCTAATATTAATTGACTTCGGTCAATTACTCGAATACCGAAGTGGTCATTTAGATTACGTAATTGACCAGGTGATAGTTCATCATTACTAATTACGAGTTCCACTTCATATTCAGAGATAAATTGTTTGATTTCTTCAAGTTTTCCTTCCCCAACGTATGTTACAGGATGAATTTTAGATCGATTTTGAGTGACTACTTTTTTCACAATTCCCCCTGCCGTATAACTTAATGACTTTAACTCCTCTAGTGATGATTCAAACTGACTATCCGAATCGATTGCCTTTTTAACTGCCATAATTAATATATTTTCATTAGCCATAAATTACTTCCTCTTTTCCAACAAAAGATACCTCGTAGTTCTCTATCTTCTAGCATATCACTAGTCATTAGAAATAAAAAATTCTAGCATCATTGTTCAAATTGGATATCGTCTGCCTTTAATTGCATTAGTTCCTTAATCGTATACTCGTTGACTTGAAGTAGTCTTATTGCTTGCATACGAATGCTTTTTTCAATGATATTTCGGACATATCTAGCATTTGCAAAATGAGAAACTTTATTATGGAGTTTTTCCCGTAAATGACTTCGAAGTTTCCATAATGCCTTTTCTGATATTTCATATTCCCGTTCATTTGCAATTTGAATCGCAATATCAATCAGTTGATCCAATTTATAATCGGGAAAAGGAATATGAAAAGGAAAGCGAGATTTCAAACCTGGGTTTAAGGATAAAAATTGCTCCATCTCGGCCGGATAACCAGCTAGAATTAAAATAAAGTCATCATGATGGTCTTCCATTTGTTTTACTAATGTATCAATTGATTCTCTTCCAAAATCTTTATGTCCACCTCGTGCTAAAGAATAAGCTTCATCAATAAATAGAATTCCACCTAACGCTTTTTGGACAAGGTTACGGGTTTTTTGAGCCGTTTGCCCAATATATTCACCAACCAGATCCGCTCTTTCCGCTTCAATAAAATGACCTTTTGATAATATGTTTAATTTAAATAGTACGTTTGCTAACTCCCTTGCAATAGTTGTTTTTCCTGTACCGGGATTCCCTTTGAAAATCATATGCAAAACTTGTTTATTAATCGTTAAACCCATTTCTTCTCGTTTATGATTCATAAGTTTTGTTGCATATATTTCTTTAATGATTTCCTTGAAATGTTCGAGACCAACAAACGATGAGAATTGTTTATCAATAAGCTTTAATTCACGATTATGCTTTAAGATATAAGCTGAATGCTTAGTATTAATTTGACGCTTCTGTTCATTAAAAATAATATTTATTTTTCCATTATCATGATGAGTCATTTGCGTATTCAAATTATCACCCCTCGCATTTTCAGTATACGTATAAAAGCTAAATTTGTGATAAAAGCCCAGAAAAAAAGCGAAATTCTCTACAAGAGATTCGCTTTTTTGAAAACTGTTTACATAATTAGAATGTGCCGTTCAAATAGGCTATGTAGATGACCGTGCTATCTACTGAACATTATCATTCTTTGTTTTCAATAGATACGTTTTTTGCAGGGGCAAAGGTTGAAATAGCATGTTTATAGATCAGTTGCTGTTTCCCTTCTGTTTCCAATAGTACCGTAAAGTTATCGAATGCTTTCACCACACCTCTTAATTGAAATCCATTCGTTAAAAATACAGTAACTGCGATACGTTCTTTTCTAAGCTGATTCAGGTAATGATCTTGAATGTTTACTTGCTGAGCCATTCTTTCTCCTCCTCTTTTTCTATCTATATTTTAAAGAAGACCTGGTTGTATTTATCAACCTTAGCTCCTTTTATAACAGAGTTTATTATATGTTTCTGAAAAAAATTGTTCCACATCCTGGATGATTTCCGGTAAGGGATTATTTCCCTCCGGACTAATAGTATACCATTTAATATCCATTTTGTTTTTAAACCATGTATATTGTCTCTTAGCATAACGTCTTGAATTCCTTTTTAGGGTCTCAATTGCTGTATCTAAATCAATTTCACCTTTTAAGTAAGGAATTATTTCTTTGTAGCCAATCGCTTTCATTGATTGGCAATCTGCATATCCTTGTTTATATAGGTGTTCTACTTCATGAATTAACCCTTGCTGAATCATACTGTCTACTCTGTTATTAATTTGATTATACAAAGTTTTTCTGTCCATTTCCAATCCAATAATAAAATGGTTATAGTTAGGACTAGTTGTTTGCTGTTTATGATACTCCGACATCGTAAGACCAGTTGATTCATAGACTTCAAGTGCTCGAATGACTCTTCTATAGTTGTTAGGATGGATTTTTTCTGCTTGCTCTTTATCTATATGGTTTAATTCCTCATATAAAACATCAATGCCTTCTTCTTTTAACCGCTTTTCAAGCATTTTAGTTATTTCGATGTTTCTTTTTCGATTGGAGAAATCATAATCATAAAGAACAGACTGAATATAAAGTCCGCTTCCCCCAACTAAAATAGGTATGTGATTTTTTTGATTTATTTCTTGAATATACGTTTGAACAAGCACCTGGTACTCTGCAGCTGAAAACGGTTCGTCCGGTCGTTTTATATCAATCATATAATGCGGGATTCCTGCTTTTTCTGTGGCTGTTACTTTACCTGTTCCAATATCCATTGATTGATATACTTGCATGGAATCGCCACTTATTATTTCGGAACGAAACACTTTTGCTAAATCAATACTTAATTTTGTCTTGCCAACTGCAGTCGGCCCTACGATTACGATGACATTATTCACGTGATTTCCCCTACCATAACTATTTATAATATGCTTTACATCTCCAAATAATCTTACTTAGTTTCTGTTGAAATGAAAATAGTAGATGAGCAGTCAGTTCATCATTAATATCTTTTGCTCTTTTTAACCCAATTTCCTCTATTTCTTTATAGAGTTTTGATAAATCATGCGATAGTTGAAGAATCATCTCTTCTTCCTCATCGTCTGCTGTCGCTTCGTCAATTGTTGCTTCTTTTACATACTTTATCATTGTTGCATAAGGTTTTCCATCCATTGTAAGTATATGCTCAGCTAATAGATCAATATCTTCTTTCCATTTTGAATGAAGTTCCTGAAAGAAAGGCTGTAATTGAAATACATGCTCTCCCTTTGAGAACCATTGATATCGATGCAATTTTACGTAAATCACAAAATAATTTGCTAACAATTGATTCAAAAATAAAATTAGTTTTTGTCGGTCCATAATACACCTCTTACATGTTTAATACGTATAGCTTGGACAAACGTTATCATTTTATACTTACATCACTCGTTTAAACATTTTCTCAATTTCATAGAAGGTAAAATGGATAATTACAGGTCTTCCATGCGGACAAGTGAATGGATCCTTAGTATTTCTTAAATCTTCTAATAATCGGTTCATATCTTGGCTAGTTAGGTAATGATTCGCCTTTATTGATTTTTTACATGACATCATAATTGCAATTTCTTCTCGTAATTTCCCAATATTTGTTTTCCCCTCATGAATCACTTGATCAACTAAATCTCGAATTACTTCTTCTTCGGCCCCTTGTGGAAACCAATTTGGATACGATCTAACTGCATACGTATTTTCTCCAAAAGGTTCCAGGAATAAACCTACTTGGTTTAGTTCATCATGATGATTTTCAATAAAGCTAATTTCATTCGTTGTAAATTCGAATGAAAGTGGAAAAAGAAGTTGCTGAATCTCCTTATTTGGATAACTTAATTTCTCTTTATAAAATTCATACTTAATCCTTTCTTGAGCAGCATGTTGATCTATCATGTAAAAGCCTGATTCATTCTGTGCTAAAATATACGTCCCTTGTAATTGCCCTATTGGGTACATGGCAGGTATTCGGTCATTTGTTTGTTCATTTTTAGACGTATTTGTCTCCATTACGTCTTCTACTACATTAGTTGTTTGCATTAGAGGTTCATCGTTAAATTCTTCTTCTCGTAATTCACTATTCGATACTGAAGGTGAATTGTTTTGAACTGAAGATGAGACCATCTCTGTCTGCTGATCAGCGACCGTTTGATTAAAAACAGGATGAAGTGAGAAACTATTCTGCTCGGTTTTTTCATTTATCTTTTCCCTTTTTTGCTTATGCTCAATCGTAGGAATTAACGTTTTTTCTTTAAATGCCGCACGTATCATGTTTTCTAATAAATGAATTAGTTCTTTTTCTTTACTGAAGCGGATTTCTAATTTTGTTGGATGAACATTAACATCTACTAAAATAGGATCCAATTCGATAGACAACACAACGACAGGGTATCGATGAATCGGTAATAACGTATCATATGCTCTGATAATAGCGTGGGAAAGGGCGGTACTCTTAATGTACCTGCCATTCACAATGATCGTTATATAATTTCGATTAGACCGTGTTACTTCGGGCTTTGCAATAAATCCTTTTACCGAAAAATCAATTGTGTCCTCTTGAATCGCTATCATATTTCGGGCAACTTGCATCCCATAAATTTGTGAAATTACTTGTAATTGTCTTCCAGACCCTGGCGAATTAAAGATAGATTTCCCGTTATGTACTACTTGGAATCTAACTGTTGGATGAGCTAACGCATAACGATAAATCAAATCTGTAATATGGCTAAGTTCTGTATGAATTGTTTTTAAATATTTTAGACGGGCAGGAGTATTATAAAATAAATTATTTACGGTAATTTCCGTTCCTTTTCTTGCATCGCTTCTTTCTTCATCAACTAATTTACCGCCTTCTAAATATAAATTGATTCCAGCTTCTGTTCCTAATGACGATTTGATAGTTAGCTTGCTCACTGAAGCAATACTTGCCAATGCTTCCCCTCTAAATCCGAGTGACTTTATATGAAAGAGATCGGCATCATAGGCGATTTTACTTGTTGCATGTCGTAAAAATGCTCGTTTACAATCATCATTCGACATCCCGTCTCCATCATCTGTAACTTTAATCTGCGATAAACCTGCTTCTTGTAATTCGATTTTAATCATGGAACTATTGGCATCAATACTGTTTTCCAAAAGTTCTTTCACTACGGAAGCAGGCCTTTCGACTACTTCACCTGCTGCAATTTTATTCGCTAAATGTTCCGGAAGTTGACGTATTTTCACATTCTCACCGCCTTCACTTTGTTACTTTCTGATGTAAAGAATACAACTTATTCATTGCTTCTAATGGTGTCATTTCTAAAAGGTTTATTTCTCTTAGTTCTTTTACTACTTCATTTTCACTATTTGTAAGTTTTTTAGCGTTCTGTTGTTTTGGTTCATCAAAAAACGATAATTGGGTTTGTAATTCATCTTGTTTTACATTGATCTGCTTTTGTTTACTTTCTAACTCTTTTAAAATAATTGTCGCCCGTTTAATTAACTCATCAGGTAAATCCGCTAACTTTGCAACATGAATACCATAACTTTCATTCGCCCTACCGACCTCTACCTTGTGTAAAAAGACGACTTTATCATCGTATTCTTCTGCACGTACATAGATATTCTTCACATGTTCTAAGCTTTCCTCTAAGTCCGTTAACTCATGGTAATGAGTAGAGAACAATGTTTTTGCTTTAATATTATTATTAATATATTCAACGATCGCATGTGCTAATGCCATCCCGTCGTATGTACTTGTACCTCTTCCAATTTCATCTAATAAAATAAGACTTTTATCTGTAGCATGGGATAATGCATGATTTGCTTCTAACATTTCAACCATAAACGTACTTTGACCACGGACAAGATCATCTGCAGCGCCTATTCTAGTAAAGATTTGATCGAATATCGGTAATTTCGCTTGGTCAGCAGGAACAAAACAACCGATCTGTCCCATAATAATTGTTAAAGCTAGCTGACGCATATAGGTGCTTTTTCCAGCCATATTAGGCCCTGTAATGAGTAAAATAAACTCCTCTTTTGTTAATGTAACGTCGTTCGGAACATATGTACCATCCTCCATTACTTTCTCAATCACTGGATGACGGCCATTTTTAATATATAAATCGTTTTCTACAAACGTTGGTCGTTTATAGTTATTTTGTTCGCTTATTTCGGCAAAAGATTGTAATACGTCAATTTGACTAATTATAGTTGCTAATTGTTGAATAGCTTCAATTTCATTTTTTAATTCTTCTCTAATTTTAACAAACAGTTCATACTCCAATTCCACACTTTTTTCTTGTGCTTCCAAGATAAGTGCCTCTTTCTCTTTCAGTTCTGGAGTGATATACCGTTCAGCATTTGTTAAGGTTTGTTTCCTTTCATATCTACCCTCAGGTATTAAATGTTTATTTGCATGCGTAATTTCTATATAGTAGCCAAATACCCGATTATAACCAATTTTAAGCGATTTAATGTTCGTGATTTCTTTCTCTCGTTTTTCTAACTCGAGAATCCAAGCTTTCCCATTTTTTAAAGCATCGCGATACGTATCTAACTGCTCATTATATCCATTTTTAATAATATTTCCTTCTTTAATTGACATAGGAGGTTCGTCAATAATACTTTCTTCTAATAACGTAACAAGCGCTTCTGGATAAACTAACTTGTCATTGATTGCTTTTATATTTGAATTCGAAAACTCATTCAGTATATTTTTTATGTTTGGAATCGATTTTAAAGACTGTTTTAACTGGATTAAATCTCTTGCATTGACATTACCAAATGATACTCGTCCAGCTAAGCGCTCTAAATCATAAACCGATTTTAATGTTTCTCTTAACAAGTCGCGCTCCATAAAAGCACCGTAAAGCTGTTCAACGACTTCTAAACGTCCCGTAATTTGCCGTTGATCCATTAATGGCCTTTCGACCCATTTTTTTAACATTCTTGCTCCCATAGCAGTGACTGTTTTATCTAAAACCCATAACAGTGAACCATATCTGTCTTTTTGCCTAATTGTTTCTGTCAATTCCAAATTTCTTTTCGAATACATATCCAGAGAAACATAGTTTTGCAGCTGAATGACATGTGGTTTTTGTAAATGATGTAACGACCGTTTTTGAGTGCGTACGATATAGTTTAATATTCTGCTGAACGCTTTTAAAAATCGTTCATCATTTAAATCTTCCACCAGGTCACGAAACTCTCCAACAAAATTCACTTCATCTTCATAGGAAAGAACGATTTGTAACTGAGCTTCTAATTGACGTCGATACGAATCTGGTAAACTAGTACCGATAACTAGCTCTTTAATCTGTTGGTTCGCTAATTCATGAATCACTTGAGTAATATCTTCTTCTAATAGAATAAGTTGTGATTCACCTGTTGATAATTCATGGTAGACAATAACAAAAGATCCGTCCTGAAAATGAGTAAGACTTCCGATATAATTACTTTCATTTTCGTGTAACATAGATGATTCCATGACAGTTCCCGGGGTAATTAATTGTACTACTTCTCGCTTCACTACCCCTTTAGCAGTTTTAGGGTCTTCTACTTGCTCACAAATAGCTACTTTATACCCTTTTTCAACGAGTGTTTTTATGTATCCTTCTGCAGAATGATATGGTACGCCACACATTGGAATTGGCTCTTTTTGTCCGGAGTCTCTTTTTGTTAACGTAATCTCTAATTCCTGAGCGGCTTTAATAGCATCTTCATGAAACATTTCATAAAAATCGCCTAATCTAAAAAAGAGAAAAGCATCTTGATGTTCAGCCTTGATTCGTAAATATTGTTGCATCATTGGTGTCTGATTTGACATAAATAAATCCTCCAAAAATCGAAAAATACTATCATTCTATTATATCATAGAACGTAAGACTATTAAAAAGAGCGTTAGATGACATAAATATTTATTGTCTAAAAGAGATCTCATGTTTTATCTGCTCTTATTGTGGTAAAATGGGTATACTTTACACAACAGAATCAATTTTTTACCAAGGAGTTAGTTGAAATGAAAATAACGTTTTTAGGAACTGGAGCAGGAATCCCTTCAAAAGAAAGAAATGTGACTGCCATTTTGTTAGACTTAATACAAGAAATTAATCATCTATGGTTATTTGATTGTGGAGAAGCTACCCAGCATCAAATATTACATACATCTATTAAACCTAGAAAAATAAATAAAATCTTTATTACACATCTACATGGTGATCACATTTTCGGTTTACCGGGGGTTTTAAGCAGCCGATCATTTCAAGGAGGAAAAGACCCTTTAACTGTTTATGGACCATCAGGAATCAAACAATATATAGAAACGTCTTTACATATAAGTAATACTCATCTATCTTATCCACTACATTATGTGGAATTAGTAGATGAAGGAAAAATTTTTGAAGATGATTCTTTTATTGTTGATGCTGTTTTATTAGACCATAATATTAAAAGCTATGGATATCGAATTAAAGAGAAAGAAAAAATCGGAGAATTAAATGTTCAAAAACTAGAAGAGTTAGGCATTGAACCGGGGCCGATTTACCGTGACATAAAAAGTAATGAAAAAACAGTCCTAAAAGACGGTCGGATCATTTATCGGAAAGATGTTATCGGGAAACCTAAGCAAGGAAAAATAATCAGTATTTTTGGCGATACAAGATACGTACCACATCATGCTACATTTATTCAAAACTCTGATCTTTTAGTACATGAAGCGACATTTAGTGCTGATAACCAATCGTTAGCAAAAAATTATTTCCATAGCACTACAGAACAAACGGCAAAACTCGCAAAAGATAGTAATGCACGTACATTAATTCTTACACATATTTCATCTAGATATCAAAACGGCGATTTAGATCGTTTACTCACGGAAGCTCGTGCAATATTTCCAAACACGATGTTAGCCCACGATTTTTTTACCTTTGAAATATGAGGAGATGGTTAAAAATGAAATCTGTTGTTTCCAATCAACGAGAGTTTTTCAATACAAACATAACTAAATCTTTTTCATTCAGAAAGAAACAATTACTTGCATTAAAGTCCATGTTACAATCGAATGAAAAGGAAATATATGATGCATTAATGAAAGATCTCAATAAATCAAAACAAGAAGCCTTTACGACTGAACTAGGAATTCTTTATGCAGAAATTAATCATACGTTAAAACATTTAAAAAGCTGGATGGAAAATAAGCAAGTATCAACGCCTTTAACCCATACAGGAACGAAAAGTTTTATTGCTTATGAGCCGTATGGAGTAACACTTATAATTTCTCCTTGGAATTATCCTCTTCAATTAGCACTTGCACCGACAATAGGAGCGATTGCTGCAGGAAATACAGTCATTATAAAACCATCTGAACTAACACCTGCAACATCAAGTCTTTTAGCAATGTTAATTAGAAATACGTTTGATCCTAATTATATTACAGTCATAGAAGGAGATAAATATGTAGTAGATAAACTAATAAATGAACAAGTTGACTACATATTTTTTACTGGAAGTAGTCATGTTGGAAAAATAATCATGAAAAAAGCAAGTGATTATCTTACACCTCTTACGTTAGAGTTAGGTGGTAAAAGCCCAACGATCGTTGATAAGGATGCAAACATTAAATTAGCTGCTAAAAGAATAGCTTGGGGTAAATTTACCAATGCCGGACAAACTTGTGTTGCTCCCGACTATGTTTATGTACACAAAAAAGTAAAAAGTGCTTTTATGAAAGCTTTACGTAAAGCTATTGTTTCTTTATACAGCAAACATCCCCTCCAAAATCACGATTATGCTAGAATTATTAATTTGAAACATTTAAACCGTTTGGAAAATTTATTAGAAAATAGCGGAAAGATTATCCTAGGAGGAAATGTAGATTTAAACCAATTAAAAATAGAACCAACCATTTTAGATGAAGTAAATTGGGAAGACCCAATAATGAAAGAGGAAATTTTTGGCCCAGTTTTACCCATTCTTACTTTTACGGATTTAGATGAAGTAATCCAAATAATTAAAGAAAAAGAAAAACCATTGGCACTTTATTATTTTGGTTCGTCAAAGAAGAAAAAGAAAAATCTTTTAGAATCTGTATCATTTGGTGGTGGTTGCATGAACGATACCCTTTATCATCTTGCCAACCCTCACCTTCCGTTCGGTGGTGTAGGTCAAAGTGGGATGGGTGCTTATCATGGAAAATACAGTTTTCTCACATTCTCTCATCAAAAAAGTATACTAAAACAGTCGAAAAAAATAGATTTTCCAGTTCGCTACCCAAATAGCAAAATCGGCTTTAAATTAGTTAAACGTTTATTTAAATGAATGAATTTCATAAGTACTAATTCAATAGAAAATTCGAACGAATAACTATATTATTTACTAATAGTTTTCGATTTCCACTACAGGTGGTCGCTTTCACCACAGGCATAAGAGCGACATCAGTTCAAGCAACGCTAGCACTTGCTTTCTCTGTGTCTCCTTTACCGCGGGCGGTGCCCCGACGAGGGGTATGCCGAAGTTGCCCGCAAAGGGCGATGTTAGTTGGCCTTCCTAAATATCTCACTTGTGAGTCTCACCGATGCCTTTTATCCCGCAGGAGTCGCCACCTTTCGTTTCAATCTTAGTAATAGTTGTTTATATAAGAAGCTAACAACTCTAATGACGAACAATATATTTGTTTAGCGTAGGAAATATACGTAGACTCTTCTTCGGCTAAAAAGCGGTCACGTCCTTGGACTGTAGCAACGCTTTCGTCTCACCAAAAAGATTAGTGACCAACGCAAACACTGGGACTTCCTTTCCGCTCTAGGAAACAGCAAGCGTTCCGATGGGACGAACCGTGTGTGTACTACCAGATGTCGCTTTTAGGACTGTGGTGAGAGCGAAGTATATTTCCGATGCTGTCCATACAACGAGCATAGTTCGTCTTCTCTTTCATAAAAATACGTTTGTCCAAGCTACTTTATTTTTTATAATCATCAAGAAAGTCTTTTTGAAAACTGGTCCGTAGTAATTTTTCATTCTCTTTTTTTGACGTCATTTTTTTAAACGTATCTTCCCCATATTTCTTTTTTAGCAGTTCAATTGTTTCTGTGATTTGATGTCTTTTCATTTCTTCCTCATATGTAAACAAATCTAATTGTTGTACAACATATTGACTCTCCAGTAAATCTTGAACTGTAACACCTAATAAACGAACTGGTTCTAATGTCCAGTTCTCTTTGAATAATTCATAAATAGTATGGATAATTGCTTCTTTATCATCAATGAAATTTGGTAGCTTTTTACTCCTTGTAACTGTTTTACGATCATGATAGCGGATCATTAATTGAACTGTCTGTCCCTTTAATTTTCTACGTTGTAAACGCTCTTCCACTCTCGTTGCCAACTGAAGTAAAATATGATGAATTTCTCTTTCATCTGTCGTATCATATGGGAGTGTTTGAGAATTACCGATACTTTTAAATTCATTTATGGAGTCTGGATCTACTTTCCGGGTATCTATTCCATTAGCTCTATTTTTTAATCGTTCTCCATTTATCCCTAGTAAATTAATTAATGCATATTCATCCGCTTTAGCTAAATCCCCAATAGAGTATATATGAATACTGTTTAATTTTTCAGCGGTTCTTTCTCCTACACCATACATATCATTCACAGGTAGTGGCCAAAGCTTCTCCGGTAAATCACGAATTCTTAAAATTGTTATTCCTAATGGCTTTTTCATATCGGAAGCTGTTTTTGCTAAAAATTTATTTGGCCCAATCCCTATACTACATGGGATATCCAAAACGCTCAATAATTGTTCTTGAATTCTCTTTGCTAATTCAATAGGATGAATAGAATGATTTGTAACATCCAAGTACCCTTCATCGATCGAAACTGGCTCAATAAGTGGTGTGATTTCAGATAACATTTTAAAAATTTTAGTGGATGTCTCTCTGTATCTGGAAAAATTCGGTCTGATTACGATTAAGGAAGGGCAAAGTTTTTTAGCTTCCCAAAGAGGCATGGTAGTTTTCACACCATGTGCACGAGCTTCATAGCTACTCGTTACAATAATCCCTTTTCTTTCCTCCGGATTTCCAGCAATAGCGATTGGCTTCCCTTTTAGCTTTGGATTATGTGCCATCTCTACAGAAGCATAAAAACTATTCATATCGACATGAAAAATTACCTTTGGTTTCTTTACCATACTTCATTCGTCCTTTTTTACTAGAGAAAATATATTAACGCCCATTTATTCACTCTAGTATTCGAATAAAATAGTGAATAAATGAACGTTAACAGCTAACATTACGGAGTGAAATAATCATCAATTATTTGGACAACTAAATCACCTAAGTTTATCAAATGGTCAATGTGAATTCGCTCATTTGTCGTATGAATATACTCATAACCTACTGACAAATTAGCAGTCGGTATCCCATATCCATTAAATATGTTCGCATCACTGCCGCCGCCACTTTTTAAAACATCTGTCGGTAAACCAAGCTTTTCCGCAGCATGTAAAGCTAATCGTACTAATTCATCATCCTTTTTATGAGTAAAACCTGGATAAATTTCTTCAATAATAACTTCGGCTCTACCACCATAATCTGAAGCAGTTTCTTCAAATTTTCCTTTTATATCATTCACTACGTTTGTTAACTTTTCTTTCTTTAATGATCGAGCCTCAGATACTATTTCTACATAATCGCAAACGACGTTTGTCTGAGTTTGTTTTCCGCCTTTGAAATAACCGATATTTGCCGTAGTTTCCTCATCGATTCTACCAAGTTTCATTTTTGAAATTGCTTTAGCTGCAACAGTTATAGCTGATATACCTTTTTCCGGGGCCACTCCTGCATGTGCAGACTTACCAAACATTTTAGAAGTAATTTTTGTTTGATATGGAGCTTCAATAACGATATTCCCAACAGGCCCATCACTATCCAATGCGTAACCAAACTTAGCATTTAGGAGAGATGGATCCAATGCTTTAGCCCCTGCTAAACCAGACTCTTCTCCAACAGTGATCACGAATTGAATATCCCCGTGATCTATTTTATTTTCTTTAAGTACCTGTATCGTTTCCAACAAAACAGCAATTCCTGCCTTATCATCCGCTCCTAATATAGTCGTTCCATCTGAAATAATATAATTATTTTCAATTTGTGGATTAACGTTTTGTCCCGGAGTTACAGTATCCATATGGGCCGTGAAAAATATAGGTTCAACCTCTTTTAGGTTCCCTTTTAATGTACAGATTAAATTATTTGCACCATGACCAGATTTCTCTTTTGCATTATCTTCCTTGACAATTAATGATAATGCAGTGAACTTTTCATTTAATTTTTCAGCAATATTCGTTTCAAATTTTGTTTCAGAGTCAATTTTAACTAACTCCATAAACTCCTTAATTATTCGTTCTTTATTTATTTTAGACAAAATGAATATTTCCTCCTAGAGTGGAATATTTCCATGTTTCTTTTTAGGACGCTCTTCTTTCTTATTATATAACATTTCTAATGATTGGATTAATTTAATTCGTGTATCTCGAGGATCAATGACATCATCTACCATTCCTAATCCTGCAGCAATATATGGATTTGCAAATTTCTCCTTATATTCATCGATTTTTTCCTGTCTCGTTTGTTCTGGATGATCACTTTCAGCAATTTCTCTGGAAAAAATTATATTTGCTGCCCCTTCTGGTCCCATAACGGCAATTTCCGCATTTGGCCAAGCAAACACTAAATCAGCACCTATTGACTTACTATTTAAAGCAACATATGCCCCACCAAATGCTTTACGAACAATTACTGTTATCTTAGGAACTGTAGCTTCAGAATATGCATATAATATTTTCGCGCCATGGCGGATAATCCCTCCATGTTCTTGTTTAATTCCCGGGAAAAATCCAGTTACATCTTCAAATGTAATAATCGGAACATTAAATGAATCACAAAAACGGATAAAACGGGCTGCCTTATCACTCGAATCGATGTCAATTCCCCCAGCCATATATCGTGGTTGGTTACACACCAATCCTACTGGCTGTCCATTTATTCGAGCAAACCCAACAACAATATTTTTTGCAAAATCTTTATGTATTTCAAAAAAACTATCCGGATCTACAATTTCATTTACAACTCGCTTTATGTCATATGGCCTAGTTGTATCATAAGGAACGATTTCCGTTAGTTCACCTCGATAATTATCATCATCTGAATTATATTCGCTAATTGGAGGTTTTTTCTCATTATTATCAGGCAAATATGTAAGCAATGTTTTAACCATATCAAGTGCTTCATCTTCAGTCTTAGCACTTAAGTGAGCGTTTCCACTTTTCGTATTATGTACATGAGATCCTCCGAGATCTTCTGCAGAAATTTTCTCACCTGTTACTGTTTCAATCACTTTTGGTCCAGTAATAAACATTTTAGCTGTTTTTTCTACCATAATGATAACATCTGTTATTGCAGGTGAATATACTGCTCCCCCTGCACTAGGTCCCATAATTACAGAAATTTGAGGAATGACTCCCGAGTATATAGAATTTCGATAAAATATTTGCCCATATCCGTCTAAGGAGGATACACCTTCTTGAATTCTTGCACCACCAGAATCATTTAATCCGATAAAAGGTGCCCCACTTTTAGCAGCTAAGTCCATTACATTAGCAATTTTTTTAGCGTGCATTTCACCTAATGCACCACCAAAAACAGTAAAGTCTTGTGCAAATAAATAAACCGGACGACCATTAATTTTACCATAACCAGTAACTACGCCTTCTCCATGCGCCTCTACCTTGTCCATACCGAAGTCCGTCGTACGAGTTTCCATAAAAGGATTTAACTCTACAAATGTACCTTCATCTAATAAATAATGAATACGATCTCTTGCTGTTTGTTTTCCCCGCTCATACTGTTTTTCGATTCTTTCGTCTCCGCCACCAAGTTCCACTTCTCTTCTCTTATCATAAAGTTCATTAATCTTGCTATAGATATCCATTCATCATCACTCCTTATTTTGATGTTGACAAAGTTCAAATAATACACCATTGGTTGATTTTGGATGCAAAAATGCGATTTGGGCATTATCTGCTCCTTCTTTGGCTTGTTCATTAATCAACTGGATACCATTCGACTTTAAGTTTGCAAGCCGATCATTAATATTATTTACTTCAAGGGCTATGTGATGAATACCCTCGCCTTTCTTATGTATAAAACGATAAATCGGTGATTCGTTACTTAACGGTTCTAATAATTCAATTCTCGATTCACCAATTTTTAAAAATGCAACTCTAACTTGTTCAGATGCTACTTCTTCAACTCTTTCTAATGTGAGACCAAGTAAATCTGTATAAAAGTTAATCGAATCATGCAAATTTTTTACAGCTATCCCGATATGAGCAATTTTTTTAGGAGCATCTTTCGACTTAGATAATTGATCCATTTCATTTCCTCCAATCAACTTCGATTATTCTTATATACTTGTTCATTTTACCATTTAACGATAAACTATATAATAGAAATTGTATTAAAGGGGGATTTATCGTGACGAAAAAACAAAATCATGTGCCAAAAAGAAAATCAAAGCGAGAGCGCCGAACGAAGTTATTTGTTTATTTAATGGTTCTTGCGATGCTCTTATCTTTATTAACAGCTGGTTTAAGCGGACTATCCCTATTATAATTGAAACAAATAAGGAGACTGGACATTAATTCGCTTTTCCTGTCTTCTTTTGCTTTTTTTGTTTCATTTTCACATCTGTTTTTTTAAATTTACTTTTTAACATTAAATATTCCTCAATATCGTATAGGAGCTGAAACAAGCTTGCTCTCGTTTCAAATTCATCTTGAGTGGTTGGCAATTCTTCCCGTTTAAATTCAGTCCGAATATCTTTTAATTCATCCAAAAATAATACTGCTGTATTCCCGGGATGCACCGCTTCACTCAATCTTTCAAAAAATGCCGCTATTCGTTCGGACACATCATCCCTATTTGGTAAACGAGTGACGAGTGGCAACATTTGTTGAAGTAAATCAAACTGTTTTCTGCGCATAATAAAGTAATCTTCAAATGAATGTTCATCTCTTAATAAATGATTCTCGCGATCTCTTTCTACAAGTTCATCTGCTTCTTCTAATATTTCTTCTACTTTCGTTATTTCTTTTCCATCCCAATCCATATGCTGTTCACGGATATAAAGTGCAATTTCATATAAAATGATTTGAAAATTGTCTTCTAATTGTTTCTGTTTTGCTTTTAATTGCTTATCTAAACTAGGCATATATAAATTTACTAATAACCCTGTTCCAATTCCGATTATAATTAATAAAAATTGATCAAATAAAAAATCAAAATTTATATTACCGAACCCATAAAGATTAAGCGTAATAACCGTACTCGTCATAATTCCTTTTTCAATTTTTAATAAAACTGTAGTCGGAATAAATACAGCAAGTAATAAACCGAGAACGATAGGAGAATAGCTAAACAGTTCGAAAAAAACAACAGAAAAAACGATTGCTAAAATACAAGCTAAAAATCGATGCCATGCACTTTCTGCTGATTTTTTTCTAGAAGGCTGAATACATAAGATTGTTAATATGCCAGCTGAAGCAACATTCGTAACACCAAAAATCTGAGCGATTGAAATTGCAATTGGCGTAGCAATAGCTGTTTTAATCGTCCGATAACCGATTTTCACCTTTACATCCCTCTTATCTTTATTCTGTTTTTCACATCAGTTATTGGGAGTTTTGTAAAAATAAGACTGCTCAAAATAACTGAGTCAGTCTTATCATTATAGCAAAAACGATATTTATATTTCTTTACAATGTTCATCAAAAATTTGTTGTAATCGGCTGATTACTTCCATCGGAGATGAACCTTCTATATCATGTCGTTCAAGCATCGTAACAATTTTTCCATCTTCTAAAAAGGCAAACGATGGCGATGAAGGTGGATACCCTTCAAAATATGTTCGTGCTTTTTCTGTAGCTTCTCTATCTTGACCAGCGAATATAGTTACTAAATGGTCAGGACGTTTATCATAATGTATCGCATTAGCTGCTGCTGGTCTTGCAACTCCACCTGCACAACCACAAACAGAATTAATCATTACTAGTGTTGTTCCTTTTCGAGTTAACGCTTCATCTACTTGATCAGCTTCAGTTACTTCTTCATAACCAGCTTCTCGCATATCTTCTCGAGCAACATTAACTACATCTACCATAAAATCATTGAAACTCATTCTGATACATCTCCTTTATCAATCTAAACAATATCTAATACAAGTTTAACAACATTAATTTATAATATCAATTTATAGAGACTTGATCTACTCATATATTAGATGGTTATATTTTTCTCATTCATATTTTCTAATAATGATTTTATTCGTGCTAAAAATCTTCCACAAATTAATCCATCTAATACACGATGATCCAACGATAAAGAAAGATTGACGATATCCCGTGCTGCAAACATGTTATTAATAATAACTGGTCGTTTAACGATCGATTCTACTTGTAAAATTGCTGCTTGTGGATGATTAATAATTCCCATCGATGAAACAGATCCAAATGTACCTGTATTATTAACGGTAAACGTTCCCGCTTCCATATCAGATGGAGCCAAGTTATTCGAACGTGCTTTTTCTGCCAATTGATAAATATCTTTAGCTATTCCTTTAATGCTTTTCTCATCTGCGCCTTTGATTACTGGGACGAATAATTCATTCTCTTTAGCAACAGCAATAGATATATTGATATCATGTCTTTGGATTATTTTGTCTCCAGCCCAAGTACTATTTACTTCTGGAAATTCTTTTAATGCCCTAGCTACAGCATAAACAAAAAATGAAAAATAAGTTAAAGAATAACCTTCTCTTTGCTTAAATTCAGTTTTAATCTTATTTCGATAGGAAACTAAATCGGTAACATCTACTTCAACTTGCATCCATGCGTGAGGGATCTCTTGTTTTGAACGCGTCATATTTTCCGCGATTATTTTTCTAATACCAGTCACAGGTATTTCATTATCTTTACCACCAGCCGAATAGATTGCTGTTTGGTCTTCAGTTTCTTTTTCTTTAATAGGTGCCTTATCCATTTTCCCGGAATTAATATAAGCTTGAATGTCTTTCCTTGTAATTCTTCCACCGAGGCCTGTTCCGCTAATTGATTGTAAATCAATATTATGTTCGCCAGCTAATTTAACTACCGCTGGAGAATATCTGGAACGCATCGAAGTTTCATCTGATGTTTCAATTGGCCTTTCTTTAAGGTTCCCTGTCGAAGGTTGATTTTTTTGTTCAGCTTGTTCTGACTCTTGCTCATTTTCTGTTTCTATATAGCAAATAAGCTCTCCGACTGCGACTGTATCTCCCTCTTCACGCACAATTTCTTTTATTACTCCCGAGTAAGAGGAAGGTACTTCTGCATTCACCTTATCCGTCATGACTTCCGCTATGGGGTCATATTTGTTTACGGTATCCCCGACTTTCACAAGCCAACTATTTATTGTCCCTTCTGTAACACTTTCACCTAACTTAGGCATTGTAATCTTTTTAGTATCCAATTTACTTCCCTCCCTTACAATTTAACCAAACAATCGCTTAAAACAAAGCCAGCTCTCGTACCGCTTTTTCAATTTTATCTTCATCAATTAGGAAGGCTTTTTCAAGTGAGTGTGCGTAAGGCATTGCAGGTACATCTGGACCGGCAAGTCGTCGAATTGGTGCATCTAACTCAAATAAACAATGTTCTGCAATGATCGCTGCAACTTCTCCAATCACACTACCTTCTTTATTATCTTCTGTCACAAGTAACACTTTTCCTGTTTTACTAGCTGCTTCTATAATAGCCTCTTGGTCTAAAGGATAAACAGTTCTTAAATCAAGTATATGAACATCTATCCCTTCTTTAGCAAGCGTTTCGGCTGCTTGTTTAGCTAGATGAACACAAAGACCATATGTAATTACTGTGACATCAGTGCCTTCTCGTTTTACGCTAGCTTTACCGATTGGAACGATGTAATCCTCTTCCGGCACTTCTTCCTTTAATAATCGATATGCACGCTTATGCTCAAAGAATAAAACAGGGTCATTATCACGAATAGCTGCTTTTAGTAATCCTTTCGCATCATATGGGGAAGATGGCATCACTATTTTCAGTCCTGGTTGATTGTTAAACATCGCCTCAATAGATTGTGAATGATATAACGCTCCACTAATTCCCCCACCATATGGTGCTCGGATTGTAATTGGACAATTCCAATCATTATTTGAACGGTACCTGATTTTTGCAGCTTCCGACACTATTTGATTTACTGCTGGCAAAATAAAGTCGGCAAATTGGATTTCAGCAATTGGTCTCATACCATACATTGCTGCACCAATACTAACTCCAACAATAGCCGATTCTGCTAAAGGTGCATCAATAACACGTTCTTCGCCGTATTTCTGATATAACCCATCTGTTGCCCGGAAAACTCCCCCTTTACCCCCTACATCTTCTCCAACGATAAATACATTTTCATCTTTTTCAAGTTCTTCATTCATCGCAGCTGTTATCGCTTGAATGTATGAGATCTCAGCCATATTATCCCACCTCTACTTTTCATACACATAATCTAGTAATGTATCCGGACTTGCAAATGCTGCTTGCTCAGCATAGTCTGTTGCTTCATTAATTTCGTCGGCTATTTCGTTATTCATTTTTTCTTCTAATTCGTCAGTTAAGACTCCACACTGCTTTAAATAGGTGGAGAACAAACTAATACAATCATTTTTACGTGCTTCCTCTAACTCTTCATTCGTCCGATAGGTTCGGTCATTATCGTCACTGGAATGTGCTGTCAATCTTACTGTAACAGCTTCAATTAAAGAAGGCCCTTCATTGTTTGCCGCTCTTTCTCGAGCATCTTTAACTGCTTTATACACATCTAAGGGATCATTCCCATTTACTACGATCCCAGGCATCCCATATGATTGTGCTCGCACAGCAATGTTTTCACTTGCCACTTGCTTTTCATATGGAACAGAAATTGCTAGTTTATTATTTTGGACAAGCGTTATTACAGGTAATTTATGGACTCCGGCAAAATTAAGCCCTTCGTGAAAATCACCTTGGTTAGTTGAACCGTCTCCTAACGTAGTGAATGTTACAAAATCTTCATTTTTTAATTTGGCTGCAAGAGCAAAGCCCACTGCATGTGGCAATTGTGTCGTAACAGGAGAAGAACCGGTAATAATTCGATTTTTCTTATCTCCAAAATGGCCCGGCATCTGTCTGCCTCCTGAGTTTGGATCTTCCGCTTTTGCAAAACCTGATAACATTAAATCTTTTGTTGTCATACCGAAGTGCAAGACAACACCCATATCTCTGTAATATGGTGCCACATAATCTTTTTCTACATTTAATGCAAAAGCTGCCCCAACCTGTGCCGCTTCTTGACCTTGACATGAAATAACAAATGGAATTTTTCCTGCACGATTTAACAACCACATTCTCTCATCAATTTTTCTAGCAAGAAGCATGGTTCTATACATATTAATGACATCTTTATCCGTAAGCCCTAAAGAAGAGTGTCTATTTTCTCCCATTTTCCTCTCCCCTTATCCATGAATTTGTACATGATCAACTGCTAAAGCAGATTCCAAAAACACTTCCGATAATGTTGGATGCGGATGAACTGTTTTAGAAATTTCCCAAGCAGTTGCATCTAATACTTTCGCCAGGCTTGCTTCCGATATTAAATCAGTTACATGTGACCCGACCATATGAACACCTAAAATATCTTCAGTCTGTTGATCAACGATTATTTTTGTAAAACCAATTGGTTCCCCATAAACATGTGCCTTTCCAATACCCTGGAATGGAAAGGTTCCTACTTTTATGTCATAGCCTGCATCTTTAGCCTGTTGTTCAGTCAGCCCAACCTTCCCAACTTCTGGAAAAGAATAGATACAAGCCGGAATTTGAAGTGGATTAAGTGGGTCTGGGCTTTTCCCTGCCATATGTTCTACAGCTATAATTCCTTCGGCAGAGGCCACATGAGCTAACTGCATCCCACCAATACAATCCCCTATCGCATAAATATGAGATTCTTTCGTTTGATACATTTCATTCGTTTGAATCACATTATTTTTAATTTGGATGGATGTGTTCGTTAGTCCTATCTCTGAAATATTTGCTTCTCTTCCAATAGAAACTAATAATTTATCCACTTCAATATTTTGCTGTTTACCTTGTGTGTTAACGGATAGTCGTATTGTTGAATCGTTTATTTCAATTGTGTCAGATTCAACTGCCGTATCAGTTAGAATAGTAACTCCACGACTTTCTAAAGCCTTTAACACTTCCTGTTGAACGGCTAGATCTTCTCCTGCTAATATAGTTTTATTATTTTCAATGACTGTTACCTCAACACCTAAGTCCTGTAACATGGAGGCCCATTCAATCCCTATAACGCCTCCACCAATTATTAGTATGGAGCTTGGTAGCTCTGTTAATTGAAGTGCATGATCCGAATTTAAAATATGCTCTCCATCAAAAGGCATACCCGGAAAAGGTCTTGGAGTTGAGCCGGTAGCAATTAAAACAAATTTAGGAATCAGCATCGTATTATCCTGGCCATTTTTATATTCGACAGAAATTGTTCCAGGCATAGGAGAAAAAATACTTGGTCCTAATATTCTCCCATAGCCTTGATAAACATCAATTCCATTCTTTTTCATTAAAGATTGTACTCCTTGATAAAGCGTATTAACTATTTTATCTTTTCTTTCCTGAGCTTTTGGAAAAATTAATTGGAGGTTATTTACTTCAATTCCGTATGTTAACGCATCTTGCATTTGCCGATACATTTCTGCCGTTCTTAATAATGATTTAGATGGTATACAACCATGATGGAGACAAGTTCCACCTAATTTTTCTGCCTCCACAACGGCTACTTTCATTCCAAGTTGAGACGCACGTATAGCTGCTACATATCCACCAGTGCCCCCACCTAGAATGACAAGATCATATTCTTTCGACACGAAGACTCCTCCCTTATTCGGTCTTTTTTCTATAACTTTTTGGTGTTTCCTCTTGTTTCAGAACTCGCAATGTTCCAGCATTTAAGGCTTGTAAATCATATTCACCTGGATAAATAAATACATCCGCAATCCAGTTAATTCTTTCTGTAATGAACTCTGTTAGAAGGTCACTATTAGAAATTTCACCCGTTAGTACTACACCGTGTACTTTTCCAGCTAAAACTACAGCCATAGCACCTATCTCTTTAGCAATTTGGTAAGCCATTGCTTCGAAAATTTCCTTCGCATATAGATCATTACTTTTTATTCTATTTTCAATTTCTGTAATATCTTCTGTATGTAAATAGGCCTTTAAGCCGCCTTTATACGTAATTTTATTAATTACATCTTCTTCTCTGTAATCCCCAGAAAAACATAGGGAAATTAATGCTTCAGATGGAATGGTTCCTGCTCTTTCTAAAGAAAATGGTCCATCTCCGTGCAAGCCATTATTCACATCAATAACCTTTCCTTCTTGATGTGCACCAATCGTAATTCCGTGTCCTATATGTGCAACAATTAAATTGGCCTGTTCATAGGTAAGGTTTAGTTCTTTAGCTGCTTGACGTGCAACTGCTTTTTGGTTCAATGCATGAAAAATGCTTTTCCTCTCTATTCCTGGTAAACCAGAAATTTTCGCAAGTTCACTAAGTTCATCAACTACAGGAGGGTCAACAATATAGGCAGGTATATTTAACCCCTTGGCAATTTCAAATGCTAATATACCACCTAAGTTAGAAGCATGCTTGCCGTTGTAACTGCTCCTTAAATCAGTAAGCACATCATTTGATACAATATATGTGCCTCCTTCAATTGCTCGTAATAATCCTCCATTTGCTGAAACAGCATCTAATTTAGACATATTAATTCCAGCTTCGTTTAAAGCACGTAATAACTGTGTCTTTCTCACTGTTACTTCATTATCTATTTCAGCTAAATCACTATTAAAAATAGAGTGGTGCTGAACTCTCTGTTTAAAAATACACCTTTCATCATGAAAAACACTTATATTAGTTGTAGTTGATTTCGGATTAATGACCAAGATGCGATGCTGTCTGTACATAAATTATCTTCCTCGTAAAATATGTTTATTGTTCGGTAGGAATTGTCTATTTGAAGATCGAATAGCTTGAATCCTTTCCTCTGCTAAATGATCAGCCGCAACTGATGTAGATATATTTTTTTCTTTAGAGATTTGAAAAACTTTTTGTAAAATAGTGTAAATAGATTCAACCTTCTTCATTACTCTTTCTCGATCATATCCTTGAAGTTCATCAGCTACATTGATGACACCACCAGAGTTGATAACATAATCTGGCGCATACACTATTCCTTTTTCAAATAATAATTCTCCATGTCGGCTTTCCGCTAATTGATTATTTGCACTTCCTGCAACTACTTTTGCCTTTAACTGTTCTATTGTTTGATCATTAATGGTACCGCCAAGTGCACAAGGAGAGTAAATGTCACATTCAACCCCATATATACTATCTGGATCTACAAATTGTGCATTAAATTCATTAACAGCTCGATTTACTGCCTCTTCATTAATATCTGTGACGATTAAATTGGCGCCTTCTTCATGTAAATATTTACATAAATTATAAGCGACATGACCTACCCCTTGAACAGCGATTGTTCTACCATGTAAACTATTGGAACCAAAAGCTTCTTCAGCTGCCGCTTTCATCCCGTAATATATTCCTAATGCTGTCACTGGTGACGGATCTCCTACTCCACCACTTGATGTTCCCGTTACAAAATCTGTTTCTAAATAGATTGTATCCATATCTTCTTCTGTCGTACCTACATCCTCAGCGGTAATATATCGACCGTTCAGACTTTCGACATAACGACCAAATGCACGGAATAATGCTTCATTCTTATCCGACTTTGGATCCCCGATAATCACTGCCTTACCGCCGCCCAGGTTTAATCCGGCAGCAGCATTTTTATAAGTCATCCCTCTAGCAAGTCGTAAAACATCTCTCATTGCTTCTTCTTCGCTAGAATAATTCCACATTCTCGTTCCACCAAGAGCTGGACCTAAAGTTGTGTCATGAATTGCAATGATTGCTTTTAATCCTGATTCCTTATCATAACAATATACAATTTGCTCATAGTCATGTTCTTCAATTAATTCAAATGTCTTCATTTTTACCACTCCTTTTACAGTCCTTTACTAATATTTAATGCAATTTTCATGCCAATTACATAAACAAATGAAATTAAGGATTTCGCTAACTGTTCCTTGCAATTTCTTGCAGGTTTTGAATAGTTTTGCATGATAGTACTAGCAAAACATAGTCCGTAATTATTCCAAACCATATTTTTCAATTTTATAATATAAATTTCGGACAGAAATATTTAGCTTCTTTGCCGTTTTAGTCTTATTAAAATTATTTTCTTTATAAATATGATAAATAAAGTCTTTTTCGTATTGTTCCATTGCATCTTGTAACGATTGATCAGAAGCCTCTCTAGCAACAGACGTGTTTTCTTTAGGTTTTACATCCTGCAATTCAGGTAGATGATGATAATTAATAACTTCCTCGGTCGTATCCATAAAAATAACAGCTCGACTAATGACATTTTCTAATTCTCTTATATTTCCTGGCCAATCATAGTGACGAAGCTTTTCTAGGGCAGTATCTGTAATCGTTTTTACATTCCTGCCATATAATTGATTAACCTTCATAATCATATGATGAACTAAATATGGTAAGTCACTCATCCGCTCCTTTAATGCAGGTATATAAATAGGCAAGCGATTTAAACGGTAATATAAATCTTCTCTAAACGTTTTATTTGTAATAGCTTTTTCTAAATTAACATTCGTTGCTGTAATAATCCTTATATTTAATGGTATTGGCGTCGTACCACCAACTCGGACTACTTCATTTTCCTGTAATACTCGTAGAAGTTTTGCTTGCATGGATAAGGATAATTCCCCAATTTCATCTAAAAAAATACTTCCATTATTCGCTTCTTCAAAAAGACCTTTCTTACCACCGGATTTTGCACCGGTAAAGGCTCCTTCTTCATATCCGAATAATTCACTTTCCAACACTGATTCAGCGAGCGCCGCACAATTTACCCGAATAAACTTATTAAATTTCCTGTCACTCTCATTATGAATAGCATGGGCGAACAATTCTTTTCCCGTTCCAGAATCACCTCTTAACAAAACTGTTGCAGGTGTTTTCGCCCCTATTTTAGCTTGTTCAATTGCAATCATCATTTCTGAAGACGAGCCAATAATATCATCAAACGTATAAGTCGCTTCTAAGTTTCTAATAATTTGCTTCGCCTTTTTTAATTCTGACGTTAATTCTTGGATCTCTGATATATCGTGAATAACAGCGACACTACCTTTTAATTTACCAGCAACAATAATCGGCGCCACATTTACAATCACTTCTTTTTTAGAAGGACCGACTTTCATTTTTGCTCCCCGAACTGGTCTTCTAGTTTGCAATACTTGTAAATGCATGCTCTCGCCTTCAGAAATATCGACTGTGGCTGGTTGTCCAATTACTTCCTTTTCCGTTAATCCTGTTATCCTCGTATATGCTGGATTAATGATCAACCCATTCCCATTTTCATCAACGACACTTATCGCTTCATCTGAAGAATGAATAATTGCCTCTAACATTGTTTTTATTTCCTTTAAATCTGTGTTTTCTTCCGCTAACCGGATTACTTCGTTGCTATCTTTAAAAATAGCAAAAGCTCCTACTAAATGGTTACTGTCATTGATTAAAGGGACTCTTGTAGTTATAATCTGCTTACCATTTTCCAAATCCAGCTTTTGATTAACTTCTTTATGTTGACTTCTCAGTATATTCGGAAGTCTAGTCTTTTTAATAATCTGCTTAATTGGGCGCCCAAAAGAATTCTTCTTATCGACATTGATGATTGTACAGGCAGCATCATTAATAAATTGTATTCTTTCCAAATTATTAACAACAATTAATCCATCACGAATATTATTTAAAATTAATTCTAAGTTGCTTATTTGAAGACTCCACTCATTCACAAAAGGCAATAACATTTGTAAGACATTTTTAGGAATAATGATGGTAGATGATTGAATATGATTCCGTAGCTGGAGAATAGTTTCCTTTTTTCCTGTTGTTTCTAAAATAAAATCACTATCTTTTACCATCCATTCCTCAACTCTTGGCGAAATAAACAACTGTAAGGAATCAATAAATTCTGATTCTAGTTCTTTTTCTTCTCCCTCACCTACTATTGCAATAACTTTCATATTGGGAAAACCTTTAATTATCTTTAAATAATCGTAAGCAACTTTAGTCGCACCAATTACTAAAACACGTTTCATATACTCACCGCCATGAAAAAACTTGCACATTATTTCTTTTAATATTACGTTAACGTGAAATTTTTAGCAAGCTACATCATTTAACTTTTTCACTTTTCTTTAAAATTAAGTGTGACGTTGCTATACTTATACTATTCATGTAGAAAAAGGGGAATAAAATGGTTCGTATATTAGCAGTAATAGTTATTTTTTTACCTGGGATTATCGGAGCTTTTGGCATTAAATTAATGAGGGATGCTCTTTTTTCCGAAGTATATCCGATCTTAGTTCATGAAGGAATTCAATTTTTCTTAGGTCTTATCATGTTTATTGGTGGATTAGCATTTATTGGAGGTTTTATTTATCATCGTGATAAAAAACGTCAATTAGTTAAAGAACGTTCAAAAAAATCATAAAATATCGTTCATTTTATGATAAAATAGGGTAATAAATTTTGAGGTAATAATGTGGAGGGGAAATTCGAATGAAAGTAGCAAAATTTGGTGGAAGCTCCCTTGCTGACGCCAATCAATTTAAAAAAGTAGCAAATATAATAAAAGATGATCAGAATAGAAAATTTATCGTCGTGTCTGCACCAGGCAAAAGACATGATCACGATTTTAAAATAACCGATTTATTAATCCAGCTTGGCCAAGCATATTTAACGAATGATAAGTATAAATCTTATTACATAACTATTATGGATCGTTTTAGTAAAATAATTAATGAATTGAATGTTTCGGAAGATTTAATAAATGAAATTGATATGAAATTAAAATCAATTATGGAAAGTGATTTAACGGATGAGCATATGCTTAATTGCTTTAAAGCAATCGGGGAAGATAGCTCGGCTAAAATTTTAAGTGCCTATCTACAAACCCTTGGAATTAATGCGAAATATGTTAATCCTAAAGATGCTGGTATCATTGTAAAAAATGATATAAACGGCGCGCAAATACTTCCAGAGAGTTTTAACACGATTTACGAATTACGAAATGAAGATGGCATTAGTGTTATTCCAGGTTTTTTTGGATATACAAAAGACGGTACACTTGCTACCTTCTCTCGTGGAGGCTCCGACATTACAGGTGCAATTATTGCTGCTGGTGTCCAAGCGGAATTATATGAAAACTTTACTGACGTTGATTCAGTGTATTCTGTAAATCCAACGATTATAAACAATCCAAAAGAAATAAAAGTCTTAACTTATCGTGAAATGCGAGAACTATCGTATGCAGGTTTTTCCGTCTTTCATGATGAAGCATTAATACCTGCAGTTAAAGAGCAAATCCCAGTCTGTATTAAAAATACAAACAATCCGTCAGCACCTGGAACAATGATTGTTGCTAACAAAGAAGCGAATGGCAAATGTGTCGTAGGTATTGCAAGTGACACTGGGTTTGTAAGCATTTATATTAGTAAGTTTTTAATGAACAGGGAACTTGGATTTGGTCGTAAGCTGTTTCAAATTTTAGAAGAAGAAGAAGTTTCATTTGAGCATGCTCCATCTGGAATTGATGATATGTCAATAATTATCCGCGAATCTCAATTGCCAGAAAATAAAGAAAAAATTATAGTCGAACGATTCGAAAATGAGTTAGAAGCAGATACAGTGACAGTTCATCGTAATTTGGCTTTAATCATGATTGTTGGAGAGGGTATGAAAGAAACGATTGGGATGGCAAAAACCGCCACAGCTGCCCTAGGAGAGGCAAAAGTTAATATTGAAATGATTAACCAAGGCTCTTCTGAAGTATCAATGATGTTTGGTATAAAAGCAAACGGTTTACATCGAGCTATAAAATCGCTATATTATGCGTTTTTTGAATGAAAGTAAAGAGACTTAGTCATGAAGTGAGCTGCTCCTGTCAACTTGACAGTGGGCAGCTCTATTTAGTTTACTCAATTACAATTTTTTCTTTTTATTCTCCCTATCACTGTTTCTGGGAGACACGTTCCGCAACTAACGTAAACGCCTTCATTAAAGTATCACTCCAAACACATAAATTAGCTTTTGACCGTAGCAATACAACTTCAAAGTAGCAGTAGATTAAAATATTCAACTCTGTCTGCGAGGAATTACAAACGAAGTTAGATTTATGTGAGCTAACTTCGCTCACGGGATAAACCTTTTGTCACTCCTTACATAAAGTTACTACAGGAATTATCGAATTTGTAAGACCACACGATCGTTCGACCCATCGTGAACATATTCTGTCCTCTAGGGTGAAAGCACATCCTCTTATAGGCGTTGATTAAAAATCTTTACGCTGAATAAAAGTGTGCTACAGACCAAGGAAGTGGCCTCTTTTAGCTGACCAGGAGTATACATATATTCCCTAAGTTTAATTTCGATCATTCGTTTGCTGGTTTTAATTATTTTCTAATTTTCATTTGCCCCATTTCATTCTGACGGATTCCGCTTCCTTGATAATCGACTGAATAAGTTCTTCTACAGTTGGAATGTCATTAATCCTTGCCGCTCCTTGACCGGCCCAACCAAACCCTTCTTCTTTTACCCCATCATGAATATAGCGCTTATTAGCTTCGCCGCTTATGTAATTTTTCAATCCCTCATATCCAACTTGTTGTTTTTCGAGATCTAAGATTTTTTCAGGCCAGCTTCCTTTCAATGCTCGAGCAGGAACTCCTAAAGTCCGTTTTATGACAACGGTCGCTTCTTCATCTGCGTCTAAAATTTCCTGCTTATATGCATTATGAGCATGAATACACTCTTGCGTTGCAATAAATCTTGTTCCCATTTCTATTCCGTCTGCTCCCAGAGCAAACGCCGCCATCAAACCTCTACCATCCACGATACCACCTGATGCTAATACTGGAATAGATACATGATCGACAACTTGAGGGGTCAACACGAGTGTCCCTGTATCACTTCGACCAATATGTCCTCCACCTTCCTGTCCTACTACCATCACAGCATCTGCTCCAAGTTCCTCAGCCTTTTCAGCTTGCCTTCTGGCTGCAACGAGAACTAATTTTTTTATGTTGTGACCGCTTACCATATCGAGTACGCCTTTTGGATTTCCTCCTGTAACAGAGATTGCAGGAACTTTTTCGTCAACAGCAACTTGAACCATTTCCTCATAAGGTCGCCTTCCTGCACCAATAGCAAAATTCACACCAAATGGTTTGTCCGTCATTTTTCTTACTTTTTTAATTTCCGCACGTAACTCTTCTGGTCCGGGTAAGCTCATTGCGGTAATTTGACCAAGTCCCCCAGCATTAGATACCGCTGCAGCAAGATCAGCATATGCCAAATGAGCTAAACCACCTTGAACAATTGGATAAGTAACATTAAATACATCTGTAAATTTGGTATTCCAATTCATCATATGTACTTCCCCCCAAATGATTGATTAACTTTTATCTTATCATCTAACTCCATTATAAAGCCAACAAGTTAGTTTCACATATTAAATACATTTACATTCTTTTATTGAATGTAAAAAAAGAGTTATGCTTCATTAAAGCATAACTCTTTTTAGGTTATTCGGTTTTTTCGTTTTTAGTATTACAATTTGGACAAGTACTATATAATTTCGTCACTTTTTCTTCTTCATAATAGTTAATAACTTCTTGGCATTGTTGACAAATGATAATTCCCACTTAAGCCAACTCCTCTAATTAATTATTTAATATGTTCACTCTTTTACTGTTAAGTACATTATAGTATAGCACAATAGAGAAATCAAGACTTAAATAGTATAACACATTAATTTTTTATATGTCATTATTACAGACCTCGGCAAATCTAAGTCAACTCAATTATCATGATAGAAGGAAAATACCTTCTATCATGATTTTAATACTCTGTGCCTGCCTTAAAAAACATCTGACATTCAGTAAAAACCATATATTCAAAACCGAGACGATATAAATCACGCGACAAAAATTATCGGGATTTTTTATGCTACCTATTTAACTTTGTAGAAACTTATCTAGAATTAAGTAAAAATGGATGAGAAATTAAGGAGATTTTATAGTTAAAGATTCCAATCGCCTATTCAGATTTACATATTTTTTCATGAATCATCAAGTTAAGAGCTTGCGAGTATTATATATACCAAATATAAACAAACGTAAAAAACGCTCAGATTAAAATATAATCTGAGCGTTTTACTATCAAATTGGTAAAGACTATTACAGCATATGAATTGGAGTTCCAAGTGCTACTTCTGCAGCCTCCATTGTAATTTCGCCTAATGTTGGGTGAGCATGTACAGTAAGTGCAATATCTTCAGCAGTCATACCTGCTTCAATTGCTAAACCAATCTCAGCGATCATATCAGAAGCATTTGCACCGACGATTTGTCCGCCAATTACTAGTCCGTCTTCTTCGCGTGTAATTAGTTTTAAGAACCCGTCACTGTCATTAAGTGATAATGCACGGCCGTTAGCTGCAAATGGGAATTTAGAAGCTTTAACTTTAATTCCTTCCTCTTTTGCCTCTTGTTCTGTGTAGCCAACAGATGCCATTTCAGGATCTGAGAATACTACTGCCGGCATTCCAATATAGTCAATTTCAGACTTTTGTCCACTAATTGCTTCAGCAGCCACTTTTCCTTCATAAGATGCTTTATGTGCTAATGGAAGACCCGGAACAATATCTCCAATCGCATAAATATTTTCTATATTAGTACGGCATTGTTTATCAATTTTAATAAGTCCTCTATCATCTACTTCAATACCTACTTGTTCAAGGCCAATTTCACGAGTATTCGGGCGACGTCCAACAGTAACAAGCACATAGTCTGCCTCTACTGTCTTTTCTTCTCCACCAGCCTCAAATGTTACTTTTACACCGCTATCGGATTCATCGACACCTTTAGCCATTGCATTTGTTACAATTTCAACATCTTTTTTCTTAAGACGTTTTTTAACAATAGAAGTCATTTGTTTTTCGAAACCACCTAGGATTTCTTTTTCACCTTCAATAATTGTTACTTTTGTACCAAAATTAGCATAGGCTGAACCAAGCTCAGTTCCAATATATCCGCCGCCAATTACAACTAAACTTTCAGGGATTTCTTTTAAATTTAGCCCGCCAGTTGAGTCTAGTACTCGGTCAGAAAAAGGAAAGCTCGGAATTTCAATTGGTGTCGAACCAGTTGCAATAATACAGTTATTAAATGTATATGTCTGTGACTGTTTATCGTCCATAACTTTTACATGGTTTTTGTCAACAAAGTATACTTCCCCTTTTACAATGTCAACTTTATTTCCTTTTAATAGTGATTCTACTCCTGATGTTAATCGGTTTACAACGTTTCCTTTCCATTCTTGCACTTTAGAAAAATCAACGGATACATTCTCAGTAGTAATCCCTAAATCTGCATTACCTTTTGCTGCTTCTGTTAAGTGACCAGCTTGAATCAATGCTTTAGAAGGAATACATCCAACGTTTAAACATGTTCCTCCTAAATCGCTCTTATCTACAATTGTTACTTTTTGTCCTAACTGGGCAGCACGGATTGCAGCAACATATCCCCCTGGTCCAGCTCCAACGACAAGCGTATCAACTTCAATTGGAAAATCTCCTACTACCATACCTTACGCCTCCATCATGATTAATTGTGGATCATTTAATAGTCTTTTGATTTGATTTAGTGCATGCTGTCCAGTAGCACCGTCAACGATACGATGGTCAAAACTGAGTGATAATGCAAGCACTGGTGCAACAACCACTTCTCCATTACGAACAACGGCTTTCTCTGCAATCCTACCAATACCTAAAATGACCGCTTCCGGATAATTTAGTACTGGTGTAAACCACTGTCCACCTGCAGATCCAATATTTGTAATGGTGTTCGAAGCACCTTTCATCTCCTCAGCTGTTAGTTTACCACTACGAGCCTTCTCTGCCAACTCATTTATATCTTTAGAGATTTCAAATAAAGATTTACGATCAGCATCTTTAACTACAGGTACAAGTAACCCTTTATCAGTATCCGCTGCAATCCCGATATTATAGTAATGCTTATAAACAATTTCTTCCGTTTCATCATCTACAGCAGCATTTAATATCGGATATTTTTTCGAAGCAGAAATTAGTGCTTTCACTACATATGGTAAAAATGTCAGCTTAATATCTTGCTCAGCCGCCACCTCTTTAAATCGTTTGCGATGTGCTACTAATTCTGTTACATCCACTTCATCCATTAATGTAACATGAGGAGCTTTTGTTTTCGAGTTAACCATCGCTTTAGCAATTGCCTTTCTGATTCCGCTCATTTTCTCACGTGTCTCATAATAGTCACCGCTACGCACAACAGCCGGTTGCTCTTTTGTGTCGCTTGCTTCTGGATTTTCTGATGACACTGTTACATCAGCAGCTTTTGCTGTATCTCCTGATAAATACGTATCGATATCCTCTTTAAGTACACGGCCATTTTTCCCGCTTCCAGTAACTTCTTGAATGACTACATCTTTTTCACGCGCGTATTTACGAACCGAAGGCATTGCAATTACTCGTTTATCTGACTTCGTGTTTTCTTGCTTTGTTTGTTGGGATGTTGTTTCCTCTTTAGTCTCTTCTTTAGCAGGCTCTTTCTCTTCTTGTACTTGAGAATCTACTGATTCATCCTCAGATTCATATCCCTCTGCGTCGATACTGATGAGAGGATCTCCAACGATTGCAACTTCCCCTTCTGCTACTTTAATGCTTAAAACAGTTCCTTCAACTGGAGAAGGTATTTCAACAACTGCTTTATCATTTTGAACTTCACATAAAGGATCATCTTCTTTAATTTCTTCGCCTTCTTTTACAAACCACTTAACTATCTCGCCTTCATGAATACCTTCACCTATATCTGGTAATTTAAATTCAAAAGCCATCTGATTAACCTCCTATCTCGTTTAAAAGTTCATTACTTCTCCGACTTTTTTCAAAATTTCTTGATGATCTGGTAACCAAGCATCTTCAACTGCTGCAAAAGGATATACTGTATCTGGAGCTGTCACACGTAAAACAGGAGCTTCTAGATGCAAAATAGCTCGCTCTTGAATTTCAGCCACTACATTTGCTGCTATACCTGCTTGACGTTGAGCTTCTTGTACAACAACTGCACGATTTGTTTTCTCAACTGATTTAATAATAGTTGGGATATCGATAGGCGATACGGTACGTAAGTCAATTACTTCAGCATCAATACCATCTTTCTCTAATTCGGTGGCTGCTTTTAAACAAGCATGAACCATTGCACCATAAGTAATTAGAGTAACATCTTTTCCTTCACGTTTTACATCTGCTTTACCTATTTCAATTGTATATTCCTCTTCAGGGACTTCCCCTCTAAATGAACGATACAGTTTCATATGTTCTAAAAAGATAACTGGATCATTATCTCGAATTGCAGAAATTAAAAGTCCCTTAGCATCATATGGAGTTGAAGGAATGACTACTTTTAATCCTGGCTGCTGTGCGACAAGACCTTCGAGTGAGTCTGCATGGAGTTCTGGTGTTTGCACTCCTCCACCAAACGGAGAACGAACCGTTATTGGAGAAGAAAACGTATTACCTGTACGATAGCGCATACGTGCCATTTGACCATTAATAGAATCCATTACTTCATATAAAAATCCAAAAAACTGAATCTCTGGAACTGGTCGAAACCCTTGTAATGCTAGTCCGATTGCTAATCCCCCAATCGCTGACTCCGCCAGTGGTGTATCAAAGACACGGTCTTCACCAAAATCTTTTTGTAATCCTTCTGTTGCTCGGAAAACTCCACCATTTCTACCTACGTCTTCGCCGAATACTAGCACATTTTTATCTTTCTTCAATTCATTGTGCATTGCATCAGTTATCGCTTGAATCATTGTCATTTGTGCCATTTTACTTCGACTCCTTTTCTCTGTATTCCTGCATTTGCTCTTCAAGATTATGAGGTAAATTTTCGTACATATTCTCCATAAGCTCTGTTACTTTTTGTTTTGGATATGCATCTGCTTTTTTAATCGCTTCTTTTATTTCCTCTTTTGCACGTTCAATAACTTCGTTTTCTTGATCTTCAGACCATAAATTTTTGTTTTCTAAATAAGTTCTGAAACGTACAAGCGGATCTCTTTGCTCCCACTCTGAATCTAAATCTTTTGTACGATATCTCGTTGGATCATCTCCAGCCATTGTATGTGGTCCATAACGATATGTTATTGTTTCAATCAAAGTAGGACCTTCTCCATTAATCGCGCGTTTACGTGCATGCTCCGTTGCTGCATAAACTGCCAACGGATCCATTCCATCTATTTGGAATCCTTCAATTCCAGCGGAAACCGCTTTTTGGGCAAGTGTCTTTGCTTTTGTTTGAAGTTCTACCGGGACAGAAATAGCAAAAAAGTTGTTTTGTATAAAGAAAATAGCTGGAGCATTATAGGCTCCCGCAAAGTTAATTCCCTCGTAGAAATCTCCTTGCGAAGTACCTCCATCACCTGTATACGTAACGGCAACAGACTTGTTCCCTCTCAATTTCATTCCTAACGCTACACCTGCCGCTTGAACGTATTGAGCACCAATAATAATTTGTGGGCTGAGCGCATTTACCCCTTCAGGCATTTGGTTTCCATGAAAATGGCCTTTAGAGAAAAGAAATGCTTGGTACAGCGGTAAGCCATGCCAAATCAGCTGTGGAACATCACGATATCCCGGTAAAATAAAATCTTCTTTTTCTAATGCAAATTGACTAGCAATTTGCGAAGCTTCCTGACCTGCAGTCGGTGCGTAAAAACCAAGTCTTCCTTGTCTATTTAATGCAATGGAGCGCTGATCTAATACTCTCGTGTAAACCATTCTGGTCATTAATTCTTGTAATTCTTCATCCGAGAGATTAGGTACATACTCTTCATTAACAATTTCCCCATGTTCGTTTAGCACTTGAAACATTTCAAATTTATTTTCTATCTCTTCTAGATTATGTTTCAATTCAGTCACCTCTTCCTTTCCTTCATATCTAATAATGTATTCTTTACTATTTTTATAAAACTATCATTCCGTGATGCTTCTAACCATTATGAAAGCCTTTTATTAAAACTGTTATAATAAAAATATATTTCATAATAGTACAATGTTACATAAATCTAGTTTAGCTTATCGACTCTGTTAGGTCAACGTTTTTAACTGGTTTTATTATGTTTCTTATTAAAATTATCTAGATTTATAACTGTTGTATTACTGCTCCATCTAATCTGTTGTAGTAATAATACCAAACTGTATTAGTATATGCTCTACTTATTCCTCTGTATTAGCACACATGATTATTTTCTCATTCTTTTTAAATATACCCATAAAAAAGAGAGTTAAATCTTATCCATTTAACTCTCATATACCTTTATTTTTCATTATTCATCTCATAATATTCTTGTTTTAAACTATTATAAAGTGCAGTTTCATTATTAAATAATTCATTTGCTTTAAAAACCTCATCATAACTGTTATTTACATTTTCCAAGACTGAGTATACATCTCTTTCATTAAATTTGTCTTCATTAAATATCGAATAAAGTTCTTTTGTCATTCGAATTGATTCTGAATATTGCTCGTAAACTTTTTCATATGCTTCATATCGATTTATCATTGTTTCGTACATTTTTTCCATCTGAAGTTTTTGATCTTTATCGCTTATTTTTTCTAATAATGGTTCAATTTGTTCAAATGCCTCACGCGACTCTTCCATGCTTGTCCTTTCTAATTTTACATATTCAAGTCGTTCATCCAATAATTCTATCGCTTGTTCAGATAATTCTTTAGCTTCATCCATTTCATCTGAGGCAAGCTCCATAATTTTTTTATAAATCTCTTCATCTTTTTGTTCTAGCTCATACACTTTTTCTTGATTTGCTTGAAATTCTTGTTCGATCTCAACTGTTTCCTCTAAATATTTATGTATTTCATCCGTTACATCTCCTTTGCCACAGGCAGAAAGAATAACTAGAAACAGAATAAGTAACGATATATGAATTAATTTGTTCAATAGTAATGTCCCCCTTCCATCACTAAATTATATAACATATTTATCATACACTTAGACGAAATTATTTTACAGTAGCAATTGTATGAATGTCCTATCAAAAATATGTTAAAATATAATCTAAAGTGATGAGAACAATAAAGATAGATATAAGGAGTACGAATAAATGTTACTAATGAAAGATATTGTAAGAGACGGACATCCTGCTTTAAGGAATAAATCAATTGAAGTTGATTTACCGCCATCTGAAGAAGATGTTTATTTATTAAATCAAATGATGGCCTTTATTAAAAACAGTCAAGACGAAGAAATTGCAAATCAGTATAAATTGCGTTCTGGTGTCGGTTTAGCCGCGCCACAACTTGGAATAAATAAGCAGTTAGTAGTTATTCATTTTAGACACAATGATAAACTTTACAGTTATCATCTGATCAATCCGAAGATTATCAGTCATTCTGTTGAAAAAGCTTTTTTAAGTGGTGGAGAAGGTTGTCTATCAGTCGACGAACCAATTGAAGGTTTGGTCGTCCGTAATGCACGGGTAACTGTGAGAGCATTCGATATAAATGGAAATCCACTTAAACTTAGATTTAAAGGCTATCCTGCAATTGTAATTCAACATGAAATTGATCATCTAAATGGAATTATGTTTTACGATTATATTAACAAACAAAACCCTTACCATATACCAGATCAAGCTGTAGAAATTGAATAATTTTTCTTTTAAAATAACCTTTTAATTAAAAGGTTATTTTTTATCTTTACTAAAAGGTATATTACTACACTAAACAAGTAAAAATACTGTTAGTAAAACTAATCAACAAAGAAAATTGTTAAAAATAATTGATATTTATTCCATTAAAATAGAAATCATATTATAATAAGATTAACAGGGATTGGATCGGTTAAAGTTTTTATCTTGCTTTTCTTAATTAGAAAGGAGATGCATGGGTGATGTTTAAGCGCCTAAAAGAAAAGCTAAAGAGAAAATGGAAAGAGTTTTTGAGACAAGGACGTGTACCGACTACTGATAAATAGAACTACTTTTAAGGACAACGAGTAATAATTTAAACATGAAAAAACACGGAAGAAAAATGGTTATTTTTATATCGAATATACATTAGGAGAGATAGAATGATTTTTAAAGTTTTATATCAAGACTCTGATGTTGCTCTAACGCGTGAAGGGACAAAAAGCCTTTACGTTGAAGCAGAATCAGAGCGAGACGTGCGAAAAAAATTATCCAATCGTAATATTAACATCGAATATATCCAGCAGTTAAAAGAATTGCATTTTGAGTATGAAAAAAAATCTGAACACTTTAGAATTGAGAGTGTCTGATCATGAAATTTGTAAAAAATGATCAAACTGCCGTTTTTGCACTTGGCGGCTTAGACGAAATCGGGAAAAACATGTATTGTGTACAATTTCAAGATGAAATCATCGTGATCGATGCAGGAATTAAATTCCCAGAAGATGAACTACTTGGAATTGATTATGTAATACCTGATTACACATACTTAGTGCAAAATAAAGATAAAATTCAAGGACTCATTATCACGCATGGTCATGAAGATCATATTGGTGGTATCCCCTATTTACTGCGTGAAATAAATGTACCTATTTATGCTGGAAAACTTGCGATTGGACTTATACGAAATAAATTAGAAGAACATGGATTATTAAGAAACGCAAAACTAAACACAATTCAAGAAGACGATATTATAAAATTCCGTAAAACTTCCGTAAGCTTCTTTCATGTTACCCACAGTATTCCTGATGCATTCGGTGTTGTAGTAAAAACACCTGCAGGGAATATTGTCCAGACTGGAGACTTCAAATTTGATTTTACCCCAGTCGGAGAACCCGCTAACCTGGCCAAAATGGCACAAATTGGTGAAGAAGGCGTGCTTTGCTTATTATCAGATAGCACAAACAGTGAGGTTCCAGGATTTACGATGTCTGAACAAGTAGTTAAAGAAAATATTAACGATATTTTCAGTAGAGTTGATGAGCGATTAATTTTTGCTACCTTTGCTTCGAATATTTACCGATTACAACAAGTAGTGGATGCCGCTGTTACACATAATCGAAAAGTAGCGATTTTCGGAAGAAGCATGGAATCCGCTATTGAAATCGGACGAGAATTAGGCTATATTGAAGCGCCAAAAGGTACGTTCATTGATACAAATCAAATTAATCGTTTTCCATCTAACGAAATTGCGATCCTTTGTACCGGTTCCCAAGGAGAACCTATGGCAGCTCTTTCCCGAATTGCTAACGGAACCCATCGACAAATACAAATTACACCTGGTGATACGGTTGTCTTTTCTTCCTCACCAATCCCTGGAAATAATGTAAGTGTCAGCCGTATTATTAACCAGTTAATGCGAGCAGGAGCAAAAGTAATTCACGGACCACTAAGTAATATTCACACTTCAGGTCATGGAAGTCAGGACGAACAAAAGTTAATGCTTCGTTTAATGAAACCGAAGTTTTTCATGCCTATACATGGTGAATATAGTATGTTAAATGAACATACAAAACTCGCAATTGCTTGCGGTGTAGAAGAAAAAAATACGTTCATTTTAGACAATGGAGATGTACTTGCTTTAAGCAAGGATCGAGCAAGCGTTGCTGGAAAAATTCCTTCCGGCTCTGTCTATGTAGATGGTAGCGGAATTGGAGATATTGGCAATATTGTGCTCCGTGATCGACGCATCTTATCAGAAGAAGGACTAGTCATCGTTGTAGTAAGTATTAATATGAAAAACTTTGAAATAGCGGCAGGTCCAGATATCATTTCACGTGGTTTTGTCTATATGAGGGAATCCGAGGACCTGATTAATGAAGCCCAAAAACTTGTTGCAGATCATTTAAATAAGATTATGAGCAGAAAGACAAGCAAATGGTCAGAAATTAAAAATGAGATCATCGATACGATTGCTCCATTGCTATATGAAAAAACAAAACGTAGACCAATGATCCTTCCAATTATCATGGAAGTATAAAACAAAAAACCAGCATATTTGCTGGTTTTTTATTGTTTATTATTAGATAGTACTCTCCCCTACCTTACTGTAAGGAAATGTTTATTACCCATAAATCATTAACTTAATTATCCATCAATAACAAGCTGCCTCTCAAACCTAGAAATATCTTTATCTGCTCCGATAACGATTAAAATGTCTCCTTCTTGAATGTTATAGTCAGCTTGTGGGGAAACATTCATTTGCTTTCCACGTTTAATTGCAACAACGTTACAACCAAATTTTGCCCTAATATCTAACTCTATTAATGTTTTACCTAACATTTTTCTTCCTGCAATTACTTCAACCATACTATGATCCTCTGAGAGCTCTAAATAATCTAATATATTGCTTGATATTAAGCTATGCGCTAATCGCCTACCCATATCACGCTCGGGATGAACAACATGATGTGCACCGATCTTATTTAATATTTTTTCATGGTAATCATTTTGCGCCTTGACAGTAATCTTTTTAATGCCTAAATCTGCTAATATAACTGTTGTCAAAATACTTGCCTGGATATTATCACCAATTGCAACAATCACATGGTCAATATTTTTGATTCCTAGATCTTTTAAAGCATGCTCATCTGTAGAATCAGCTATAACTGCATGAGAGGCAATATTTTTATACTCATTTATTTTTTGCTCATTCTTATCAATAGCTAGGACTTTCATCCCTTCCATACTTAATTCCTCACATATACTGCCACCAAATCTGCCTAAACCAATTACTGCAAACTCTCGTTTCATTCATGCTTCCTCCGTAACCTTTTCCTTAACGCTAATAATGCTTTCTCTTACAGGAAATATAATGGTAATTGTAAATATTAATAAGTATTGGAATCAATATGTACATGGACAAAGAATTCCAAACAATCAATATAAGACTCTTCAAGTTACCAGTTTAAGATTCAACTGTATTATCTTATTTAACGTCTGTAATACTCTCGTTTTAAGACTTTTAATATTGCTCTTCTAGTAAGTATTCCGTCAAAAAATCCTTCTTCATCAACTACGCAAACAAATGGTGCATCAATTACTGCCTTTAAGCCGTCAATAAAACTTGCATTCTTTTGAATGCTTTCAAGATCATTTTTCATTACTTCATGTACCTTAAGTTCCGATAATTTTTCAACTTCAAAACGTTCAATTCCAAGAATTTGGTCTAATATAACTGTCTTGCTAATAGAACCAGCTAATTTATATGAAGAATCCAAGACAGGTACTGCAAAATAGCCCGATTTTACTAATACGAGCAATGCGTGTTCGAGCGGGTTATTTAACTGAACATGCGCTACTTTTTCAGACGGTATCATTAAATCCTTTACCGTTAAATTTTTTAATTGATTATCCTCTTGTGTCATACTCATATTCAAGCAACTCCTCTTTAATTTATTCCTTTTTCATGTAAAGCCTTACATTTGGTGTGGAGTTCAATAGATAAAAATTGTAATTGGCATTATGAACCTTCTATTATATTTTACCATAGATAGGGTATAAGTAACATGTTGGATGAGCTAATAAAATAAAAAAAAATTCTTTCCTTCCGACATTTTTATCTGTACAATACATATATATGTCAATTAAAAAGGACGGATGTTTGTATGCAAGTTCATATTTTCACGAAAAAAGAAGAAATTGCCCATGCCATTACACACGGTGTCGGTGCCGTTTTAAGTATTTTTGGTTTAATTTTACTTATCGTGTTTGCATCTTTGACTGGAGACCCTTCACTCATAGTTTCAGTTACAACTTTCGGAGTTACGATGCTGCTCATGTATGTCTCTTCAACACTCGTTCACAGTTTACCTAAAGGAAAATGGAAAAATGCTTTTTTAATCATTGACCATGCATCAATCTATGTATTTATTGCAGGAACATATACTCCATTTTTATTAGTAATTTTAAGTGGCAAAATCGGTTGGACATTATTTGCGGTCATATGGGGAATTGCAGTAACAGGTGTCATTTTAAAAATTTTCTTTGTAAAAAAATTTGTTATTCTTTCCACTTTAGTTTATATTTTGATGGGATGGTTAATTGTTATTGTTTGGAATCCACTGACCGAGGCCTTACATCAAAATGGTCTGACCTTACTCGTTATTGGAGGTATCATATACACGTTGGGCGCATTGTTTTATATATGGAAACGGATTCCCTACCATCATGTTATCTGGCATTTATTTGTTCTTGGAGGATCTATATGCCACTTCTTTGCCATATTATTGTATGTAATATAAACAAAATTTTTTAAGAAATGAGGATTAAGATTGAATAATAAACTTGAGGTTTCAGAAATTGCTGAGGCAATTTACACCGTCAACAGGCATGCAAAGACAGCACCTGAACCGCAACATTTATATATGATTAAAAAGAAAGCAATTGATCAATTATTAGAAGAAAATAAAGCTGAAAAAATCGGTTTACATTTCTCTAATAATCCTAGGCTCAGTAATCAGCATTCAACACTCCTAGTAAAAGTTGCTAATTACTACTTTCATGTGCCTCCATCTAAAGATGATTTCAAAAAATTAAAACATCTAGGATCTTTAGACAATGACTTTCGCAATCCCAAAACTAAGATGTCTTTATCATATGCAAAAAAAATTATCTATCAGTATATAAATTGGAAATCACCAAAAGAAATAAATCAAAAAAGAGTTCCCTCTTACTATACCCCTTCTTCACTCGGAAAGATGGAGTGGCCGCCTACAAAAAAATTTTATATTTACTATGAATGATAATGATTGATAAAATCGTTGAATTGATTCTTTCCCTACTCTTCTAAATTCCCCAATCTTAATTAAGCTGTTTTTAGAATTATTAAGACCGGGAATTTTCTTTCAACGATTTTTACGTAAATAGAGTTGTTTTCACATATTTATATAACATGAAAATGGATAAAAAGACTCCATAGAGAATAACGGATTGAAGTGCTAATTGAAAAATAGTATAGTTTACATATAATTGCGAGATCACCGCCGTTGTTGTAAGAAATAATAAGCTATTTAACAGAAATGTTAGCACATACAGATATTTCTTTGAACTTAATATTCTCATCACAAGCTTAATAAAACTACTAAAAATAATTAAGGATAATAAAAAAAACAAGACAATGAAATACTCTTTTTTAAATCCTAATACTTCTAATTGGGTAAAATTTATATAATCTAATAGGTGATTATTCATCTAAATAAGTCCTTTCTAGCAGTTGATATACAATCAGTGTATACATAGATAATTGATCATATACATAGTAGAAAAGGAATGAATGCATTGAAACGTCCTTTAATTTTTATATTAAAAGGGACTTTTTTGGTGGGGAGTCATTTCATTACTGTTAAAAAACTATATACATTCCGATTTATACTTGGGGACTTTACCATACAGAGGCCTCTTAAATCGAAATATTTGAACTATCTTTTATTTAACAGACGATTAGTATAGGAGCAATCGTATCTTTAAACTTATACTCAAACTATGAAGAAGATTTTTTACTCGGGGTGATAAGTATATAAGACTTTAGTTCCATTTATTTAAATTAAAAAAGTTGATCCTGAATGAATCAACTTTAAAATTCGTTTTTAGTTTCCGCGACGTTTTATATCTGAATATGCATTTAACAAATTGTCCAATTGTTGACTGACTTGAACAGTTTCAGTGTTTGTAAATCCTTTATTATAAGCACATTTTGCAAGTTTATTACGAAGATCTTCTATTTTTTGTAATGTTACTTTCTCGTAATTCATGGTATTAATTTTTTTCCCCTCTCGATAAAAGAAATTAAAAACGTTAACGTATACTGTATACTAAAAGTATAATTGTTTTGGTAATAAATGCAAACATTTTAGTTAAAATTAACTATTTTTCAAATTTTGTATTAATCAATAGTTTTAACTCGAAACATAATCCATGCTATGCTACTATAATAGAGGATTGTCTCAATGTAGAAAGGATGTCTTCAGTGTGGCTGAATCAAAAAAACAGAATGAATGGTTAGAATGGGGTAAAGCTATTGTAATCGCTGTTTTACTTGCATTCCTTTTAAGAACATTTGTATTTGCAACGTCAATTGTAGAAGGAGAAAGTATGCACCCAGCCCTTGAAGATGGCGAACGAATCGTGTTCAATAAATTAATTTATATTATATCTGAACCGGATCGCGGCGATATAATTATTATCCAACACCCCCAGAAAAACTATGTAAAACGAATAATTGGCTTACCAAACGAAACGATTGAAATGAAAGATCATCATCTTTTTATAGATGGAATTAAACAAGAAAATTCTTATGTTGACGAATACGAATCTCTACTTACAGGCAATTTTGGCCCTATTAAAGTTCCGGAAGACAGTTATTTTGTAATGGGTGATAATCGTGCAATTAGTAAAGATAGCAGGAATGGTTTAGGTTTTATTAATCGTTCAGATATCATTGGGAGATCTGAGTTTATTATTTACCCATTTAATGAGTGGAAAATTACACGATAAGAAATAATAATATTCAAGGGTTTGTATATGTCAATATAGCTACAAAAAAAGGTCGAACTCCTACATAGGGTTAGACCTTTTTAATTTTTCTTTTATTCATGGTCGAAAAGACTATATCCAATATTCAAAAAAGCAATAACTAAACAAATTATTCCAAATGCAGTTACCCACATGTGAACGCACCCTCTCCTATTATATAATCTTCATCCATCATACCAATTATTCATTTAATTTTAAAGTGATAATATGTTACACGGTCTTTTTTTATAAAAAGGCCCCTAATAACGAGTTTTTTATTCATCTCGATTTTATTACCATGAAAATCTTTAATAAAGATTATTAATCACTCTACTATTTAGTATGGAAAATAAAAAATATTATATGAAAACTATCTTCACCATTTTTCCTAATTTGAAAAATCGATTATCACTTGAAGCGTTCATCATCTTCCTCTTAATTAACCGATAATGATTCTTTCTTTCGGGTAACGAATATACTCATTCTGATTTTCTTTTCGGAAAGTAATTAGAAAAGTTACTAGTCCAATTCTGCCTAAAAACATTAATATCATTAACAGTATTTTACTCACTGTTGTTAATTCTGCCGTTATTCCTAAAGAAAGACCAACCGTTCCAAATGCTGAAGTAACTTCAAATAGTAACTGTGTGATTGAGAATGGTTCAATAATGGAAACGATTAGCAAAGTAGTAAATACTATAGCAATAGCTAAAATCATAACTGTTACAGCTTTCATTAAATCTTTATCATAAATTTCCCGGCTAAAAACTTTAATTTTCTTACCACCACGTGCATACGTAATGATAAAGATTAAGACAAGTGCAAATGTCGTAGTTCTAATTCCACCGCCAGCACTACTTGGTGAAGCACCGATGAACATTAACAAAGACATAAACAAATGATTTGAATCCGATAGCAGACTCACATCCATTGTTGAAAGTCCTGCACTTCTTGTTGTAACTGATTGAAATAATGCATAAAACAAACTCTCATGCCAACTTTTCCCTTTAAAAAATCCTGTAGAATCAATTAAATAGATGAAGACAGCACCTAGAACAATGAGAACCAAAAATGTTGTTGTAGTTACTTTTGTAAACAAGGAAAAACGAAATTTTCTTTTCATTTTACGTTTTTTCAGTATAAATTGTTTTAATTCAATCAATACTGGAAAGCCGATTGCACCAAACACAATTAGTAACATAATAATGAACTGAACAAAATAATCATCCTTATAAGGAGCGAGGGAATTATTATTCAAGCTAAATCCCCCATTTGATATTGCGCTGATTGTACTGAAAAATCCATTATAATATGCTTCCGCCGGTGTCGGAAAATACCTCATAAAATACGTTCCTAATATAAGAAACCCTAATAATTCTATTAGTAATACTACTACTAAAATTTGTTTAATTAATTCAACGACCCCACCAAACGTTGTTTGATTTTGATCTTGCATGATTAACCTGCGTTCGGAAAGACCGATCTTTTTCCCTAAAAGTAACCATATAAACGTACTTACTGTCATGACACCTACAGCACCCAGCTGGAGAATTAGCGCAAGTAAAATAACTCCTGTCGTACTTAATGTATCACCAATTGAAATTGTACTCAGCCCAGTTACACTAAGCGCACTAACAGCAGTAAATAACACATCAATAAAAGAAACATGCACCCCTTCTTGATATGCGATTGGGAGCGATAAAACAATCGTTGAAATAATAATTGCTCCAAAATAAAAAACTAATAATAACTGTGCTGGCGTTAAATGATGTATCCTATGAAGATTTGGATATTTATCAAACATTTTAACAATGCTCCTCTGCGTATAAATCAACAAAATTTCTTCGAGATAATTACTAAAATAGTATAGCAAAACATTGGCGACGTTTTGCTTATACTCACGAACTAATTTCGCTCAATTCAATTTTCTTAATAATGGCTTGTTTTTTATAGATCAGTCGCTGTCTTTAAGCAGCGTTTTCGAAGAACTGCTGCAATGATTCAACATAATAACGTTTCCAGATGAACGTCATTAACAATAGCCAGAGTAGATTTCTACATTATACTACTAAAATATATATTTGAATATCATCTATCTTCTTATTAATACTATTAATCAAAAAAAGGGCTTCTTAGCCCATAATATGTTTTATATTAATTCTTTAAATTTTTTGAGTAATGACTCACCCTGGTATCCTTCTTCAATAATCATTTGTAACATTTCCTCAATCCTGCTTTTTCGATGATCAACGACCTCGCCTTGAAATAACACATTTATCCTGTCTTCATTAATTTGATTAATGCCGATAACTTTTGTAATAAAAAAGGCTGGATCATTATCTTCCCTCGTTATTTTAACTTGAATCATTAATTCTTCTACATTTTTTACTTTATTAAAATAAGCTAAATAAATTTTATCAATATAAGCCTCGATAAGCCACCCAAATTTATCTTCCCGATTAATTACTAATCCATCGTGAAGAGGAATCTGTTTACGTTCTACGCCATCTTCCTCATTAGCCATAATTTTTAATCCTTTTAATTTAAAAGTCTTCATCCGATTCACTCCCAACCCGGTTATCTGTCTATGTTTAAAATAGGTTATTTGTAGTAAAAAGTCAATGACTATTTATTACTTTATAGAAAAAACTGGATAATTTGGATGCGTATAAATCAAATCATTTATCTCATTCTATATATGACTACTTTTGTAATTTAAAGGAGGAATTTCTTGTGACTGTAGCAACACAAGTTAGACAAGCGATAGCTGGATTAAAAAGTGTACAAGCAAGTTTTGAACAATTTGCTCTTCAAACTGAAAATAAACAAGCAAAGCAGATGTATTTGAATGCTGCTGAACAAACAAAACAAGTTCTTCAATCTGTCGAACCGCGTTTAACAGAGATTGAACAAGAAGAACCCCAATACAAACAATATTAATCGACTAAGTAAATAATAAGTGAGGTGAGAAAATATGTACCTCAAGCGAATCATTATAATTATAAGTATTTTTATACTTACCGCTTGTGCAAATAACATTCAAAAAGATCCTACTTTTGAACCTACCGGGAATCGAGATCTTGAATTAGTTAAGCTTTCTTCCAAAGAAATTATGGATCAAAATCCATCAAACCGTGCAAAGGAATTATTAAGTCAATATGCTGAAATCTCAGGTGTTAGAGCGGTAAATGATAAAAACGAGTTACTTATTGGAGTGGATATAGACCATCATGAACGATTTTCTTTGGATAATATGGAAAGTGAACTTCGAAAAAAGATCAAAGAAAACTTCTCCGATCTAAAGGTTACATTATCCACGGATCAAAAAATACTTCTTGAACTTGAAAAGCTGGAAGAAGATATTCGAAACAAAAAAGTTTCTAATGATGAATTAAGGAAAAAGATAAAAGAGCTCAAAAGTTTATCAAAAGAAGAAACTTAATGGAAATGAGTGAGCATGATGGCAGACAAAAAAAAGAAACAACTTCCACCTGAGGCGCAACAGTATCAACGTTTACAAGCAAAACGGGAAATAAAAAGACCTGTTTTTAAAAATTGTATTAAAGCGTTCTTAGTGGGAGGTTTAATTTGCCTAATCGGTCAGCTAATCACTACTTTTTATATACACTTTTTTGATTTTACAGAACAAACAGCAGGAAACCCTACTGTAGCAACATTAATTATTATTACCATGCTATTAACAGGGTTTGGAATCTACGATCATTTAGGGCAATTTGCTGGAGCCGGGACTGCAGTGCCCGTTACCGGATTTGCCAATGCAGTAATCTCTTCTGCAATCGAGCATCGTCCAGAAGGATATATTCTTGGAGTTGGCGGAAATATGCTTAAATTAGCCGGTCCTGTCATTGTATACGGAGTTTTTTCGGCATTTATAGTTGCGCTTATAAAAACAGTGCTAACAATGTTTACTTAGAGCTAAGTGTGAGGTGTAATCGTATGTTAATGGGTCATAGTAGTTGGAAATTTAATAATCTGCCTGTCATCCTATCAACAGGTGTTGTAGGTGGACCTTTTGAAGCACAAGGAAAAATTGCAAATGATTTTGATATCCTACATGAAGATATGTGGCTAAAACAAGACTCTTATGAAAAAGCACAACAAATCATGATGGAACAATCATGTCAACTTGCCGTAAAAAAAGCGAATATTGATAAAGGGCAAGTAGACTATTTTATTAGCGGTGATCTGATTAATCAAATTACACCTTCTACTTTTGCTGCTAAAACTGTTGATGTACCTTATTTTGGTCTTTTTAGCGCGTGTGCAACATCTACTGAAAGTTTAGCACTCGCAGCATTAATTATTAATGCCGGAGGAGCGAAATATATTTTAAGTGGAACGGCTAGTCATAATGCAGCGGCTGAAAGACAATTTCGTTATCCGACTGAATATGGTGGTCAAAAACCACCAACAGCACAGTGGACTGTAACTGGAGCAGGTTGTGCATTAGTTAGTTCCTCAGGAGATGGTCCTGTCATTACCACTGCAACTATTGGAAAAGTTGTTGATATGGGGCTTACCGATGCATTCAATATGGGAGGCGCTATGGCACCTGCTGCTGTTGATACTATTGTTCGCCATTTGACTGATCGGAATGTTGAACCTTCCTTTTATGATCTCATAATTACTGGTGATCTTGGAAAAATAGGCCGAGAAGCATCATTTGATTTATTAAAAGAAAAAGGAATTGAAGTTGATCCAACAAAATATGTTGATTGCGGATTAACTATTTATACTGATGACCAACCAGTTCACGCAGGTGGAAGTGGTACCGCATGCTCTGCTGTTGCGACATATGGCCATTTTCTAAATCGTATGAAAGAAGGAAAATTGAAGCGCATTTTACTAGTTGCTACTGGAGCGCTTCATTCACCGCTGAGTATACAACAAAAAAAACCAATTCCTTGTATTGCTCATGCTGTATCAATTGAAGCAAGAGGTGGTGAGACATGATTTTTTTCTGGGCGTTCGTTGTTGGTGGACTTATTTGTGTTATCGGGCAAATTATGTTTGACGTTTTCAAATTAACTCCCGCACATACTCTTACAACACTAGTTGTTGTTGGCGCTGTACTTGACGGATTTGGATTGTATGAACCACTAATAAATTTTGCGGGTGCAGGGGCAACCGTTCCAATCACGAGTTTTGGAAATTCACTCGTACATGGGGCCATGGCGGAAGCTGAGGATCATGGGCTAATTGGAGTAATAACAGGTATATTTGAAGTTACGAGTGCCGGTATTTCAGCTGCAATCATTTTTGGTGTTATTGCTTCCCTCCTCTTTAAACCGAAAGGATAGGATGTGAATAAATGACCGTAGGAGCAAATGTAAAAAGTAGTTATTTTTCAATAAAAAGTGCAGAGGCAAGCTTAGAACAACTTGCAATTAAGTCGAACAATAAAGAGACAAAAAAAGCTTTATATGATGCACAAAACCTCCTTTCTCAAGTAAAAGAGGATCTAAAAAAGCAAATACAATTTTTAGCTCGTGAAGAACCACAATATAAATAGAGGAGGTTTATTGATGCCTGATATACCGGATTGGATGAATATTTTACTAAGATCCATTACTCTTGTTTTTACTTTATTTTTATTGACGAAGCTACTCGGAAAAAAACATATCTCCCAATTAAGTATTTTTGATTATATAAATGGTTTTGTCCTAGGTGGAATCGGAGCGATATTAACAGTTCATCAAGACGTGAATTTTTGGTATGGACTCATGGCAATGTTAGTTTGGTTTATTATTCCTTTCACAATTGACTACATCGCGTTAAAAAGTAAAACAGTCAGAGATTTTGTACAAGGTAAAAGTACAGTCATCATACAAGACGGAAAAATTATGGAAGATAATTTAAAGAAAGAATTGTTTTCAACTGATGACTTATTAGTACATTTGCGAGAAAAAGACATTTTCCATGTGGCTGATGTGGAATTTGCTTTACTTGAACCAACAGGAAAATTCAGTGTCTTGCCGAAAACAGATAGCCGCCCCCTTACCGCTAAAGATCTCAATTTAAAACTAGCACCAAAAAAAGAACCTCAAACAGTCATTATGGACGGAAAAATGCTTTTAGAACCATTAGCAAATCTAAATTTAAACCCGGCTTGGCTGGAGACTGAACTGGCAAAATTGAATGTTACCATCGAGAACGTTTTCTTAGGTCAAGCAGATAGCGATGGCCAATTAACAGTTGATTTATATGACGATATGCTTTCAATTCCAAGTCCAACAGAAAAACCCCTTCTTTTGGCTACTCTAAAAAAAGTTCAGGCTGATCTGGAACTTTATGCGTTAGAAACTGAAAATCAACATTCAAAACAGCTATATCAAGTAAATGCAGCGAAAATAGAGCAAGCGATTGAACTGGTCGATCCATATTTAAAATAATAAGTATTATACTGTTTTCATATAGGTGAACTTAGTGCAAAAAGCCAAAAATTAGTAGGCTTTTTTATATATAAAAGGGAAAACCATTTCCGTATTTACAAATAAATACGTCTTATGTTTTTCCCTTTTTTCTAATAGTAGAATAGATAACTCGTCTGATAAAAAATCCGATTACAAAACCTAGAATCATTGTAATAATCGGTAAAAATATAGGTCCTATTAAATATCCAAATATTTTAAATTTGGAAGAATAAATTACTCCGATAGTACCAAAATAAGCCGCAAACACAAATGGTAAGTATATAAAAGGATACTTCTCCCCCCCTGCATCTCGATAGGCATCCCATATTGCAAAAACGTAAATACATGGATAGAACATTAACCAAAGATAATCTGCTTTGTCAATCGCTTCATGCATTTCCCCTAGGAAACTATGCACAATCACGAGATTAATTTTTCCTTTTACGTTAATAATAAGTTCAAGAAAAATCAATATAAAAGCTTTCACATATTTTCGATTCAATAATTGCCCAAAACCTGGTAGAGCAATACTCCAAAAAACTACTTCTGATTTATATTCTTGATTTTTCACATAATTGTTCATAGTTTTTCCCTATTTTGCTAGATCTTTTCGATTAGCAGCTATCGGCGGTTGCTCCATCCAACTATTTTTAATGAGTATTTCAGCACCGTCATCAGAAAATTGGAGGATATCCGCAGTTAAACGACTGTACATAACACCTAAATCACGTCTTGCACTTAAAGACATTGAAGCACCATACGCACTAATTCCTGCAGATATAAGCACCGTTATAAAGTTCATCATTAGTCTATCAGAAAATGGAGTCTCAGTTGAATCGGTTACTTCTGAAGTAAGCAACGAAGCAGCGTTTGGCAAATATTCCTCAGTTAAAATTTTAGAAAATACTTCAAAATGTTTACCAGATATTTCTCTACCTCTTTCAAAATAACGTCTCACTTCTTTTGATTTAGCAACTTGACTAAACGCAGTAACTACTGCCTGCCCCAATGCATTTCTTTTTGCGTGGAAAATAAGTTGGGAAATTTCTATTCCAAGCAATGGTCTCTTTTCTCCAAACCAGCCTGCTAAAAAACTGTCTCTCTGAACATATTCTACCGTTTTAGGAACTGGTATACTTGGTGAGATTAAATATCGTCCCTTTTCTAATGAACATTTTTTTGACTTTATTTCTAGTTTATGTATATCGGCAAGTATTTCATGAAAATAATCCTGAACCTTAGGTTGAACTGACTCAAAAAAAGCTAAATTATATACCATTAACTCCATTTTAGATGTTTGTAATGTGTATTCGAGATAAAGTTGATCTGAAAACAAACGGGGAGCATCTAAATTTACATCTTTTTCTGTAAATCCATCTGGAAGTGAATAGTCTTCCTCAATAAATATATCTTCCATCTGATCAATGCGCTTAGTTGTTAAAGATAATGTTTGTTCTAATAATTCTTTTATTTGCTCGTCTTCCACATGTTGAAGAAAAAAAGTTATTCCCTGTTTAGACATGGTTTCATACTGATAAGACATCCATAAAAATGAAATTTCTCCACTAGTTAAATTTGGTCTTCTTTCTACTTTTGCCATTGTACCAACCTCCTAACTATTCTTACAGTATGTTTCCGCTTTTTTCTTTTTTTATACAAATGAAAAACTAGTAACTTCATGAATAAATATAAATAGTTATGGGAAAAAGAAGACGACTAACAAAACGAAATGGGCGAGATAAAATGGTGTTTCGATCTTTTAACAGGAATAGAGAAAGAATTACGATCCGTAAGAAAGAAAATAATAGCGAATACAATTATCAGGAAACCTTTTCATTAAAAATAAGTAAAACGTTACAAACAAATATCGATAACTTAAATAATCTGCTTGATAAGCCGGATGATTTAAAGATAAGGCAAATACAACTAGGTGACGCAAATATAAAATGTGCAACTGCATTTTTGGAAGGGATTGTCGATTCTCAATCTACTCAGGATAGTATTTTGGGAAACCTTGAAGGTGCTCAAAACTTGCCCGATAAAGAAAATGAACTATTTCAATACATATTTAATAAACAAATAGCTGTAAATGATGTTCAAAAAGGAACTACATTCGATGATATTACCTTTTCGTTATTATCTGGTTTTACTATTCTTTTTGTAGATGGTATGGAAGAAGCATTGATGATTAATACGATCGGTGGAGAAACTCGGGCTATTGAAGAACCTGTAGCGGAAACATTGATCCGTGGGCCTAGAGCAGGTTTTGTTGAAAATCTTCAGACAAATTTAGCGATAATTAGAAGGAACGTGAAAGACCCCAATTTACGCTTTAAAACATATAAGGCAGGTAGACGAAGTAAAAAAAATCTTGTCGTTGCATATGTTGCTGGAATCGTAAATCCTGATTTAGTTAAGGAAGTAGATCGACGCTTAATGACGATTGATATGGATATCATTCAAGAGTCCGGTTATATAGAATCATGGATTGAAGATAGCTCTTTATCTCCTTTCCCGCAAATATTAAATACAGAACGTCCAGATAAAATCGTTGCGGCGATTATGCAAGGAAAGGTTGGCATATTAGTTGAAGGTACACCATTTGCACTAATTGCACCTATTACTTTTTCGAATGTTCTTCAATCACCAGAAGACTATTATGAGCGTTGGACAATTGGAAGTTTGTTACGATTATTGCGCTACTTAGGTGCATTCTTATCAATCTTTCTTCCCGCATTGTATATTGCAATTATTGGCTTACAACCAGGTATGATCCCTTCTCAGCTCGCTTTTTCGATTGCAGGTACCCGTGAAGGGGTTCCATTTCCTCCTGTAGTCGAAGCATTCCTGATGGTGATCACGATGGAACTTCTCCAAGAAGCAGGAGCCAGACTTCCACAAACGATTGGACAAACCATTGGCATTGTAGGTGGGCTCGTTATTGGTGAAGCAGCCGTACAAGCAGGTGTAGTTAGTCCGATTATGGTTATTGTTATTGCTCTTACAGCGATAGCCAACTTCGCAGTTCCTGCATACAGTGTTGCGATTGCATTTCGTATCATTCGATTTGGCATTATGATTGCAGCAAGCATGTTTGGGTTATTAGGCATCATTCTAGTCTACATTATGATTAATATTCATTTTGTAAATTTAAAAAGTTTCGGTGTACCATATTCCACTCCGTTTGCACCCTTCTTCAAGGATGATTGGAAGGATGTGATATTTCGAAGCCCTACCCAAACAATTAAAAAAAGACCCGTCTATTTGAACACGGAAGATGACATTTCTTTAGATAATCAAGGAGAAGAGAAATAATGAATCCCTTTAAATACAGTGATGAACAATTAAGTCAAAGAGAATTTATGTTTGCCTTTCCTTCAGTGCTTATTGGTGTAGCCATTTTATCTTTACCAAGTGATGTCGCTAAGGTCACATCGTTTAGTGATGGCTGGGTATCCATATTGCTCGCCGGGATTATCTTTACTCTCCTTACTATTTTGGGTCTCAAATTAGCCGCACTTTTTCCAGGGAAATCATTTTTAACTTACACTTCCTTTCTCATTAGTAGACCAGTTGCAATCACAATATCAATTATTTTAATTTTGCTAGCAATTTTTACGACTGCATATTCATTACGTTCGGTAAGCTTTATTTCGCAGCAATACCTTTTTGATCAAACACCGATGGAAGTGTTAGCACTTGCATTCTTGCTTGTTGTCATCTATGCTGTCTCAGGTTCAAGAGCAGGGATTTTTCGATTAAATGTTCTATTTCTTCCAATTATTTTATTAGCCTTTATCTTCGTTGTTTTTTTTAACATTAAATGGTTTGAAGTAAACAATTTATTGCCATTGTTCAAATCGGATATTTCTGAGTATCTTCATGGAATTAAAAATACATTTGGAGCATATGGAGGATTTTATCTTGTTCTTTTCTACTTTACGTTCATCAATAATCCGACAAAAATAACAAGAAAAATTGTTTTTGGAATGAGTATACCGATTATCTTTTATATAATGATATTTTTTGCTTGTATCGCTGTATTTGGAAATGCAGTAACCGGGAATTTAACGTTCCCAACGATCGAATTAGCAAAACGGGTAGACATCCCGGGGGCTGTATTAGAACGAATTGATGCACTTGTTTTCACCATCTGGATTATGGCAATTTTTAATACTACAACTATCACTTTAGATATTGCTGTATTACTCTTAACCTCTATTTATAAAAAAGTTAAAAAAAGAATCGTTGTTTTCATTCTTTCACCAATTGTTTATTATCTATCTATGTTTCCACAACAGATCAATCAAGTAGAAGTTGCAGGAAATTTTATAAACATATTCCACATTTTTTTTACTTCACTAATCATTATTGGATTATTTGTAATTGCCAAGTGGAGAGGTGTGAAAAATCAAGGTGAGAAATAATTTAATTTTTTTCATTTGCTTCTTGTCGATTATGCTTAGTGGGTGTTGGGACGTAATTAATATTGAAGATCGCGGATTTATTATTGGTAGTGCCATCGATTTGGAAGATGGGACAGATGATAAAAAACCCGAATTTAAAGTTACAAACCAGATGGTTATTCCAGCTGGGATTACTTCTCCTACTCATGGTGGTGGAGGAAATCAAAAAGCATTTTTAAATTTTACCTCTAAAGGAAGAAGTGTTTATAGAATTGATGAAGAAATATCTGCCTTATCTAGTAAAACTCCCTTTTATGAGCATCTTGCTCTTCTTATTATCTCAGAGGATGTTGCAAAAATCGAACATGTCTTTTCAAACCTACTTGATACGTATATTCGAGATGTGAATATGCGACGAGGAATTAAAGTCATCGTTTCAAAAGGTGATGCAAAAAAGTTGCTTGATTTTCAGCCACAGGAGGACAAATTGCCAGCAATTCATATTGATCAATTACTAGAACATAGCAGTAAACAGGTAGGCTTTTTAAAACCAAGAAGAGTTGGAGATATTGAAGAATATCATTTACGGCAAGTTAGTTATATACTACCTTTACTTAGTGTAGATGAAAATATTGAACATAAAGCAGGGGCTATATTTCATGGTCTACAAGACAAAATGGTTGGAACATTTAATGAGGATGAAATGCAAGGGTTCGAGTTAATGAAAACAGCAGCAATTGAAAAAGTAATTGACTTTACATATAAAGATCATATATTCACATTAGAAGTAAACAATTCTAAAAATAAAATTTCAGTTGATCCTAGTAATATAGATGAAATAAAAATAACTGTTGATATTAATATAGATGGAATAATTAAAGAATCTTTCGGTAAAATAGATGTTTCAAACCCTTCGGAACTGAAAGCCATTCAAAAAGCAGTTTCTGAAAAGGTTAAAAGTTCGATCGACCATACGATAAAAAAGGGGCAGGATGAGTTAGGTGCCGACGTATTTGGAATATGGCAAATTTTAGAGACGAAACATTATGATGTATGGAAAAAAGTAAGAAACGATTGGGAAAAAGGAGAGTACTATTATAGGAAAGCTACATTTGAAGTCAATGTGAAAACGGATATCTATTCAATTGGAACTAGTGACAAAACAGATTAAGGGGGGGATCAGGCAATGTTATGGGACTTATTTATAAATAGTTTAACGGATAGATGGCGTATGATATGCACGATTTTATCATTTGTCATTCCTTATTCTATTTATAAGATCAATAACTTTTTACATGAACATAGTGACCCTCCTTGGAAACAAGAAAATCCCCAAAAGTCGAAGAGGCCCCAAAACTAAAGGGGCCCCTTTTATTAACCAATTTCAATTGCAATTTTTCCAAATTGCTTATTTATTTCAAGTAGTTCAAATGCCTCATTAACGTTCTTTAGATTATAAATATGTCCTACAACCGGATGGATTTCATGATCTCCCATAAAAGCAAGCAGTTCTCTTAGTTCTTCACGACTCCCCATAGTAGAACCGAATAATTGATACTGTCCATAAAAAAATTCTCGTAAATTAAAATCTATTGTATCTTCTGTTGTCGAACCGAAAGTGACAATTTTACCACCTTGTTTTAATACTTGAAGAGAACGATTAAACGTCGCTCTTCCAACACTATCAATAACGAGATCAATTGTCTCATTTTCAAGTTCTTTTTCCCAATCACTGTTCGTGTCAATTGCACGATCTGCACCAATTTTTTGAGCTTCTTGTCTCTTTTCCTCACTACGGGAAGTAACGACAACTCGTGCTCCCATTGCTTTAGCAAATTGAATGATATATGTTGCTACACCACTGCCTGCCCCAGGGACGAAAACAGTTTGCCCTTTTTGTATATTTCCTTTTGTAACCAATGCCCTAAATCCAGTTAATGCAGCTAGCGCTAACACGCCTGCCTCTTCCCACGATAAATAACTAGGTTTTGGCTCTACTTGCTCAGCAGAAATGGTAATCTTCTCAGCTAATGTTCCATGATCCGGCATACCTAAAATATCAAAATCTTCTGGAGGAGCATCACTGTTTTCATACCATCTTAATGCTGGATTAATGATCACCTCATCTCCGACAGAAAATTGATCAACACCCGTTCCTATTGCTTCAATAACACCCGCTCCGTCTGAACCTAGAATTAATGCTTTTTCTTTTATTCCCATCCGATTCGGTATGTATAAATCTCGTCTATTAAGCCCGGCAACTTTAAGTGCTACAACAACTTCTCCCTTTTTTGGAGTTGGTTCAGGCATATCCTTTATTTTTAACTTACCTTGCTCCAAGACGAACGCTTTCATAAAAAATCAACCCTTTCTATTACTCTACTAAATACTTAGAAAATTCTTCTAATTGTTGAATGTTTATTATATCATGTGTGAAGAACGGGACAAAAATTAAATGTTTATCATTAAACTCTTGATATATTTTATCTAAATATTTTTTTTCATATTTTTTTCGTTGCTTGAAAAAGTCTCCCTCATCATTGTCAGGTAAAATACGGTTTACAATAAGAGTACTTACATGAAGATGATATTTATCCAACATTTCTATGGCATTTTTCGTCTCAACAATTGGAAGTTGTTCCGGATTTAATACAAAAATAAAACCCGTCTGCTGGGCGTTTAACATAATTTCTCTTGCTTTAGCAAATCGTTTTTGTCGTTCCTGAAGCACGTCAAAAATGGGGTCTTCAACTGGTTCACCATCATTAAGCAAGTTCGAGTAGTTCTCTTTTGTTTTATGCCGTTTTTCAAGCAGACCTTGAATCCATATCCCCATTAATTCGGGTAATGACAAAAGACGAATTGTGTGGCCAGTTGGAGCGGTATCAAATACTAATTTATCAAAATCATCACTTTCTTCGATAATGATCGAGATCAGTTTATCAAAAAGTGCTGCTTCATCTGCACCTGGGGATGCTTTTGCCGTATCTAATTGGCGGTGAACTTCTTCCATCATTGTAGGTTGAACGATACCTTGTATATTACCTTTAACATTTTTAATATACTGGTCAGTTTCTTTTTCTGGATCAATTTCAATTGCATACAAATTGTCAGAAATTTTCGTTGTACTTCCGCCTACTTTTTTTTCAAATATGTGACCAATATTATGTGCCGGATCTGTTGAAATCAATAAAGTTTTATGACCATTATTAGCTGCTTGAAGCGCAATTGCAGCTGACGAAGTAGACTTACCTACCCCACCTTTTCCCCCGACAAAGATAATTTTCTTATTGATAATTTCCACCTATATTCACCTCTAACTGTGCAAATCTAACAACAACGAAAACCTGTTAATGGAGATTTTTCCATCCCCATTCGTAAATGCCATTCATGAAATTCTTCAAGCATGTATGGATATAGTTCTAGCGTATAATAAAACACCGGATTAGGTATCCCAATCATTTCGGAATATAGTAGTAGAAAAAACAAATCATCTTCATCTCGAAGTTCACGAGCAATTTCCGATTTATGAGGCAGACTAATTACATCTTCATAATATTGGATGAGTTTTTTTATTTTGTCTAACATAATAGAAGTCCCCCTCCTTAATGAAAAAGGCTGGAAAAAACGTATTTTTATTAATGAAAAGACGAACAATGCTAGTTTGATAACAGTTTTGTAAATATACTCTCTCACCACAGGCATAAGAGTGACATCAGTGAAAGCAACGCTATACTTGCTTTCACTGTGCCTCCTTTACCACGGGAACAGCCTAAAGCTTCTGTATCTTCTCGCTTCTTAGTCGCTTTAAGGGTCTTCGAACTCGTTGGGCATCATGATCGTTTGTCCCCTCGGAAAATTTACTGTTCCCAAGGGCGATCAGTAGAACGTCCGATTGTCGGGCGTTGATCACAAACTTTGTGGATGGAACTGTTCGTCATTTCGGTTGCCGGTTTTATTTATGGCCTAACTTCTTATATATCTTTATCTTAAGGTAATGTCTTATCATGGTCAATTGGAGTATCTTTTCCTTTAGACAATGCTCCAAAGGATGTTAATACTATCCAAATTGCAAAGACAAATATTATAGCACCGAAGACAAATAACAATGTGTCTGGATTAGAACCATACCAAGCCCATTCAAGTGCTACTTGCTGGAACAGTGCTATAAGCGTCATCCCAAGCACGAAGAACATTGGAATTAAGACAACAGCATAGTTTCTACCAAGCCGTTTTAACCATACTGCAATTAAAAGTAAACTAATTGCAGCAAGTAACTGGTTCGCAGTACCGAATAATGGCCATAGTAAATATCCACCTGAGCCAAATCCATTAGGCCCTTCCGGTAATAATACTAGTGCAGCACTCGATAATACAGCAACAGATGTTGCTACATGTTTTTTCTCCAATGCTGGAACTTTATATTCCATTCCAAGTTCCGCAATAATATAGCGCATTAATCGGACGGCAGAATCAAGTGTTGTTGCAGCAAAACTAACTACGATGATGGATACAATAGTTGTTGCAACATCAGTTGGGATAAATAACCCTTCAGCAAGTGTTGCTGCCCCTTGAACAAACACACCTAAACCCGCACCATTTGCGTCAGTAAAACTACTATAGGTAGCTAAAAAATCTTCTTTTGATGCGAAAAAGGTAACAACAGCTAATATAGAGATTAATGCTAAAATTCCCTCACCAACTGCCCCTAAATAACCGACAAAGCGTGCATCCGTTTCTTTATTCAATTGCTTTGACGATGTTCCTGAAGATACAAGTCCGTGGAAGCCTGAGATTGCTCCACAAGCGATAGTAATAAAGAGGAGCGGGAACCACGATTTATCCGTTACTGCATTTGTTGCGGGCGCAGTAATAGTAGGATTTGTAAATAGCAGTCCTAAATATAAAATACCAAGTCCCACGACAAGTTGATGTGAGTTAATGAAATCACGTGGCTGTAGTAACTTCCAAACCGGTAATGTAGACGCTATGTATACATAGACCATTAATATCATAATCCAAATAAAGAAAGCTGTTCCAACGGTGGACAGACCAAATAACCCAGTTCCATCCTCCCCTCCCATGTAACGGATTAAATCAATTTGTAAAAATTGAAATTTACTAGCAAAAATAGCCGCCGCATACATAACTGCAAGGGCAATTAAAGATGGTACAAGCATTTTTTTCTGTCTTTTATAAACTGCATATCCAATCCATACCGCGAGTGGAATTTGGATAAATACCGGAAATACACTTGCTGGAAAGGTGATAAATAGATTTGCAATTACCCAGGCAAAAACAGCATTTACCATTAGCACTAAAATAAGAATAATAAACAAAAATAAGATCTTGGCTCGTTGACCAATTAATCTGTCCGCAAGAGTCCCAACTGATTGACCTTTATGTCGAACAGACAATACTAATGTTCCGAAGTCATGAACTCCAGCAGCGAAAACAGTACCTAAAATAACCCATAAAAATGCAGGGATCCATCCCCAATATACTGCAATAGCTGGTCCTAAAATTGGAGCTGCTCCAGCAACAGAGGTAAAATGATGACCCCATAATACAAATTTATTCGTTGGAACAAAATCAACCCCATCTTTGTACTTATGTGCAGGCGTTACATAATTCGGATCAAGTTTAAAGATTTTTTCTGCAATAAATTTTGAATAGTACCGGTATCCTAACGCTAAAACCACTATTCCAATAATTGCAACTAAAATACCGCTCAATGTATTTCCCCCTTTTTAAGTAATAGAATTTATTACCAATATTGTAACATTTAAATTAAGTATTTCAATTGTTAAAAATTATCTAATAATTATTAACCTCTTAAAATATGTCTTTCAATCGCAATTTTAAACTATTCACACAAAAATTTAGAAATTTAAAACTTTTTATGATGATTCTAATTAGATATGTTTATGAAAAATTAGTTTCTTAAACAAAAAAATACAGCCCCCTAGAGAGCTGTACGATTACTATTTAGTTAATAACTCTTCAAATTCGTCTAATTTTTCTTTAAATACATCTAATGCTTGTAAGATTGGCTTTTTAGAAGTCATATCAACTCCTGCTTTTTTAAGAACTTCAATCGGAAAATCACTACTTCCTGCTTTTAAGAAGTCTTTATATCTCTCTACTGCTACATCTTTCTCACTCAATATTTGATTTGCTAAAGAAGTTGCTGCAGAATAGCCGGTTGCATATTGATATACATAATAATTGTAATAAAAATGCGGTATTCGTGCCCATTCGAGTCCAATTGCTTCATCTACAGTTACATGTTCACCGAAGTACTTTTTATTTAAATCATAATAGATTTCTGTAAACGTATCAGCGGTCAATGGCTCGCCATTTTGAGCTCGGACATGGATATCATGTTCAAATTCAGCAAACATCGTTTGACGGAATACTGTGCCACGGAATCCTTCAAGGAAATGATTTAAAATATATAACCGTTCTTTTTCATCCTCTAAATGATTCAGTAAATATTCATTTAATAATGCCTCATTACATGTAGAAGCAACTTCTGCGACAAAAATAGAGTAATTTCCATAGCGATAAGGCTGATTCTTCCTCGTATAATAACTATGCAATGAATGACCTAATTCATGGGTTAAAGTGAATACATCATTAACTTTATTTTGCCAATTTAATAATATAAAAGGATTTGTACCGTACGAACCTGATGAATAGGCTCCACTTCTTTTTCCTTTATTTTCTATCACATCTATCCATCGGCTCTTGTATCCTTCTTTTATAATATCCGTATACTCTTCACCAAGTGGCGCTAAACTTTTTAATACATAGTCTTGTGCTTTCTCATACGATATTTTCATATCAACGCCTTCAACTAAAGGAACGTATAAATCATACATATGTAATTCATCCAAGTTCAACACTTTTTTTCTAAGTTCAGTATAGCGGTGAAGAAGTGGCAATTGCTCATTAACAGCGTCAACTAAATTGTCATATACTGTTTCTGGAATATTGTTCGAATCTAGCGCCGAATGTCTTGCGGAACGGTAATTTCTAACTTTTGCGTAGAAATTATCTTTTTTAACATTTCCATTCAATGTCGATGCAAATGTATTTTTAAAACTCCCGAATGTTTCATACATTGCTTCAAAAGCAGCTTTTCTAACATCTCGATTTTTCGATTCCAAAAATCGGACATATCGACCATGAGTAAGTTCAACTTCTTCTCCATTTTCATCTGTGATTAATGGAAATTTCAAATCTGCATTGTTCAACATTCCAAACGTTTGAGACGGTGTCTGAAGTGATTCGGAAGCTTCTGATAAAAGTACTTCCTCTTTCTCACTTAAAATATGTTCTTTTTGTCGACTGATTTCATCTAGCGTTAATTTATATTCTTGTAGTTCCTTTTTATCTTTCTGAAATGATTCAAGTTTTGTATGATCAATTTTCAAAATTTCGGGAACGATAAAACTCATCGTGCTTGAAGCAAGCGTTAAAATACTTTCAGCTTTTTGGTTCATTGCTTGATAAAAAGAGTTTGTTGTATCTTCGTCGTATTTCATATGCGAATATGTATATAGTTTTCCAAGACGCTCAGAAAGTTCATCTTGCAATTTAAACATATTATACAAATTGTCAGCTGAATCCCCTAATTTATCTTGATACTGTTTAATTTTAGGAATATCCTGATTTAATGCCTTAAACTCTTCCTCCCATTTTTCATCCGATTCAAAAATTGTTGATAAATCCCACGTTAATTCAACAGGAACCTCTTCCCGCTTTGGAATTTCTTTCGTCATTTCAGTCATTTTAACAGTCCTCCTTAAAATATCATCTAATCCTTATTATAGTGAATTATGTAAAATTCATTCCCGTTCTTAATTGTGATTATACATGAAAGAGTTTAAAAGTTCATCGTCTCCTTCCAAAGATTGTTCTATATGGTTGTAAAAAGTGATTGGCTTACATTTCTTATACAGATTAGATGACATAATTTGAATTATTTTTAAATCATGAAGATATGTCAAATATTCTACAATCGGAGAAACTTTAGGAACAATGAATCGGTTATTAGTATTATCTGATTGGAATGGTCGAAGATATTGTGCAGCTTGCTTTAACGAAAAACTATCGCCAACTTTTAAAGAATGTAAGAAATCAATTATGAAACGGCTTTGCCAATTCCAAGTGGGTACAGACATGCTATATTGAGAGCGGATCGGAAGATGAACAATCGAAGGTAGGTGTTGAACATGCAACCTTTTTTCATACAACCATTTTTTCCAAATGTATTCTCTCCCATAAACATTTGTATTTTTGAGACGAAACTTTCTTTTCTCAGGCCTCCATAAGCTAAATAGTCTTTTTTCAGAAAAATAGGACGGAGTAAAAAGTTTTGGGAAAGATGTTTCATTCATTTTTTTAAATGTAAAATTCACTAGTGCCCGATTTGTACTTGTCAATATGAGGTCATGAATAATGGAAAAGTTTTTTCTCTGTGGACAAAAATAAAATATAGTTGTAGGAAGTTTTGAGGAAAATTGATGAATGAATTGTAAAGTAAAATCATTCAGTGCCATATGATTCGTTGATATGCGATTAAATTGATTTCCTCCTAATATCCAGATCGGTAAGATATTTAATCGTTCATATCCTGTATTTCTATGTTGAATGTCCTTAGCTGAGATTGTTGCGCATTGAAATTCAACGGCGAAGGTAAGTTGTTTGGTCTTAATTAAAAGATCAGGACGTTGATTAATTTGAGGAATAAAGGCTTCTAATTGTGTGGGGATGTTTTGTTTTTGAAACCATTCATATAATAATAATTTACCGTACTGATGATAGGTTCCTTCTCCCCCTGATCGAATCGAACAGTTAGAAGAGTTTTTATGCGCAAAATGTGGAATTACCTTAGGTCCTGCTCTAACAATCACTTGTTCATTACATTCTGGACAATAAAACTTTACTCTTTTTCGTAATAGTTCTATCTGTCTTTTTGGAAGTATAGCAAGTGTGACATACTTTCCTTTTTCAGTTATTGCTTTTAACACAGATTCGAACACATCCTTATATATATTTGAGGCTTACTTACTATATTTCGACAAAGTATACTAAAATCCTGCAAAAATAAAAAATAAAAAGACATTCATTATCGAATGCCTTTTAATTCATCATCTACTTTAATTAATTTATACATTGAAATGCTGTTTCATTTGATTGAATACGTTATGATCTATAATCACCTTACCGTATTCCTCCAATATATGATACGTTACATCTGATTCTGTACTATACTCTAATATTTGGCTCACAATATCTTCTTGATATTCAAACTGTTCTGAAGAAATTTCTACATATAAAAAATAGTTATTTTCATAGTAATACAAAGATGTTACCAACTCTGGATCATATTCACCCTGAAAATAATGACTAAGCTGAATGACATCCTCTAAATCATTAAATTTTGCTGTCATCCATAAGCTTGTATCTTCAAGTTCTTCCTCATCTTCATCTTCTTTGTGACCAAACTTCTCATCTAATATACTTTTTGCTTTTTCATTTATTGTTATATCAATCGTATCATCGATGTCTTCTATGGAATCAATCGGTGTTCCACCTTTAGAAATTTGTGCTTTTGTTACAATGATTTCTAAACCTTTTTCTAATGCTTGAACTTGTATCCACAAAGGGCCCTCTACAGAGAAGTCTTCTTTGTAATTTACTTCATCCATCATTTGCCAAAACAGTTGTTCACTGCGTTCCCGATTGTACCATATTTCTTCTCGTTCAAATCCACGATCTTCGATATCTACATATGAGATATAAAATTTTACCGTGTTTTCATTTATTCTTTCTATTTCCATTCAATACCTCTCCCTTCTATTAGAATAACTAAAAGCTTAAGCACCTTAAAAGAATTAGGTGGAAGAGATTACTCCAACAGTACATATTTATTCCCTTAAACTTATTGTATGTTATTTTAATTATTTTGAAAATATTAATGCCCATTTTGTGTATGAATATTAATATACTATTTTACCTCAATTTAATCAATATTTCACTACCACTTTTTCTATAGAAGATATTTCAATTAATTATAATAAACATTTAGGATCGATTTGTTTAAATACTCAACCTTCGTTGTGTGAAGTAGATAAATAAACCTTGGGAGTATTAGGAAGTTTAAAGATTCACATCCTTAGTTGTATTTTCAATTAACTGATACTGTGCAGTAACTTATATATGGATGAAGCTGATTAACCGCTCTGCACAGTTTGATACTTCTATTACAAAGGTTGATTGAATCCGTAGAGCAGTCGACTCCTGGGACTGTAGCTCCGCTTTCGTCCCAGCGAAAACATTTGTGGGAAAAGCACGAGTCTGAAGACCCCGTAGGAAGCGTTCTTTGCTTCCGAGGAGGCTGAAGCCGTGCCCACGGTAAAGGAGACACAGTGAAAGCGAGTGTTAGCGTAGCTTGAACTAATGTCGCTCTTATGCCTGTGGTGAAAGCGAACTGCCCCAAGGCGGAAATCAACGCTGTAGTTTACTAGGTTTACAAATCTTCACTACTGAACAGTTTACGTTTTTTGTACAAAACAGTTTTAGCATAATAAGGTTGTCCAGATATCAAATGACTTTGTTGGTGTGGAAGTTGAGTTTAAATAGAAAAATCGCAAACCGATAATATTACTGGTTTGCGATTTTTAAAAAGCATCTTGTATAGCCAAATTAATTGACCATTTTCTGCGCTTCTCTTAATTGGAATGTACGTACAGTTCTTGGTAGAAAGCGACGAATTTCATCTTCATTATACCCTACTTGAAGTCTTTTTTCGTCAAGGATAATTGGTCTGCGTAATAGACCTGGATTGTTTTGGATCAAATCGAACAAATCTTTCAATGGAAGTTGTTCAATATTGACATCTAGCTTTTGAAATACTTTCGACCTTGTAGAGATAATTTCATCAGTTCCATCTTCTGTCATACGTAAAATCTCTTTAATCTCGTCCAATGACAGTGGTTCTGAAAAAATGTTTCGTTCCTTATAACCTATATTGTGTTCTTCTAACCATGCCTTTGCTTTACGGCAAGATGTACAACTTGGCGAGGTATAGAGTGTTACCATGTAACTTCACTCCTCATTTCTACTGAATATATCTTTATTGAACTTCTCATAATGCTTGCATCACGAGATTCCCGATCCTGTTCACTCAGGAGGGCTCACTCCGTAGTCCTTACGGTGCAGAAATCAAAGTATCGGTAATTCATTCCTAAACATGTGATGTTCCTCACATTTCACCGTACTTTCAATTGATTAATATATGCAACAGACGCTTTTTCCATACGCCAATTACATAGATAACCCTTGTAGATAAAGGATTAATTTATTAAATAAGAATTACTTTAAATAAACTTTCATTATAAATTATACTATAATTGTCAAGCGAAAGGTAGAGCTTTTTGTAAATTATTTAACCCAATTTATGAAATGTCATAAATTTGTTACAAGTTGTAGCTACATACATGTAGAGTACCCAAAACTTATTTTAAATAAACATTAGTTTCAAATATTTCTCAGTATTATTATTAATGCAGCTCATTTTTCAAGCTTAGTACTTTATTATACCATTTTTCTCGTTAAATAACCTTGTCTATACTAAAACTTGCTTTCACCAATTTCGTAGTATATCATTTAATAAGGAATATAGGAAGTGAGACGCGCAGTTCATTGATTTCTTTTCACAAAGAAAATAATGGACTTTTTTAAACTGAAAATTATTGGAGTGAATAAAGGTTGAAAACGATATTTTCCGGCATTCAGCCAAGTGGGACATTAACCCTTGGTAATTATTTAGGAGCAATTAAACAATTTGTCCAACTACAGCATGAACATCACTGTTATTTTTGCATTGTTGATCAACATGCGATCACAGTACCCCAAGAGCCAAAAACGTTAAAAAACAATATTAAATCATTGGCTGCATTGTATATAGCTTCCGGAATTGATCCGGAGAAGACTACTCTATTTGTTCAATCTGAAGTCCCAGCACATACAGAATTAGGTTGGATGTTACAATCAATGACCTATATGGGTGAGTTGGAAAGAATGACACAATTTAAAGATAAATCTGAAGGTAGAAGTGCTGTTTCCTCTGCTTTATTTACTTATCCGACATTAATGGCAGCTGATATTTTATTATATCAAGCAAACATCGTTCCAGTAGGTGACGATCAAACACAACATTTGGAATTAACGAGAGATATTGCAGATCGATTTAACAATCGTTTTGGGGATACATTTGTATTACCGGAAATTCGTATTCCAGATGTCGGGGCAAGAATTATGTCATTACAAGAACCAACTAAGAAAATGAGTAAATCAGATGAAAATACACGTAGTTTTATCTCAATGCTTGATACACCGAAACAAATGGAAAAGAAAATTAAAAGTGCTGTCACTGACTCAGATGGTGTAGTAAAATTCGATAAAGATAATAAACCAGGCGTATCTAATTTGCTTTCCATCTTTGCTAGTTGTACAGGTGAATCCATTGAAGCTGTCGAAGAACATTTTAAAGACAAAAGATATGGAGATTTAAAAAAGGAAGTTGCTCAGGCAGTAGTTGACACGTTGGCGCCAATTAAAGAAAGGCACGATGAATTAATTAATTCTAAAGAACTTGATGAGATTTTAACCAATGGAGCAGAGAAAGCTCATAAAGTTGCAAGTAAGACTCTTAATAAAGCGAAAAAGAAAATGGGTTTAATACGTTAAAGAAAAAGAAAATCAGAAAGAAATTTTTCTGATTTTCTTTTTTAATGTGATTTATTTTTATTTTCTACTTGTTCTAATTCCCAAAATTTCTCTAAAAATGGATTACCTTTTACAAGTTGTGCACATAATCTTTCATGTGCATCGCTCCACCCTATTTTAATTTCTTCATATAATTTTTGCCAAACTTCATCAATACTAGATTGATGCATCGTATATTTCAATTGTTCATGATCCCATTCAGAAAGCCAGTACATTACTTCATTCATATTATCAGAAGTTTTTAAGTGTTCCATTGCGATCATAAGCAGTTTCTTTAATTGGCGTTCTCTTCGTGTTAGTCCAAAGACAAATTCTTCTTCCATCGATAACAGAGATTGTTTGTCTTTCTCATGAATTGGTGCAAAAGAAAAGTGTCTCTTTTTAGCTTTTTTACATAACTCATAAACTTGTTGCTCCTGTCTAGGTATTAACCTACTCTTACGAACTGGAATCGTATAACCTATCGTATCAAAGGCTAGAATACCTCTTCCGTCTGTCACGATACAGGCATAGTCTAACATTTGCCTTGTATGGCCTTTACGCATATAAGCACGTTTGTGAATTAAGTTCAATAATTCAGAAGGTAAATCAAATAAACTGTTTTCTATGTAATGGTAGAGGCTTTCTGTTATATGTAGGACGGGGACTTGTTCTAGTATTTCAATTTGATCAGATTTTCGCCATTCATGATAATGGCATACATTATATCCTTCTTCTTCTCCCTCAAACCAATTCACCCAAACATCATATAAATACAACATGGTTATTCCCTCGCTTTAAAATACTATTTATGTAACATTATGACCACCATGACAAAAAAATATTCGAATGAATCAGGGTGTTATAGTTTATTAGGGAATCGATGAATGGCAATCATCATCATTACAAATCCAACTGGGAGAAAATAACATTCAAGTCTTCCTTTTATAAACATAATGTATTCTATCCATGAAATACCAGCTGGTAAAAAATTCATATAGGCAATAATCGTAACTCCTCCGGAAACAGCTAGTCCGAACCCAATTAAAAATAAAAGGAGATATCCCACACCCCTCACCTCACAACTTGTCCAATCATTTGTTTAATGAATGTTTATTCGTTACATACGAAAAATATGTGTTGTGAGAGGATGAAAGAGTTCAAGTTACTCGTTTTTTGATTTTAATAGTATGAAGAATGTTACATTGAATTATCAAATGAGGATTTCAAGCAATGTTCTTCTCGATTAAATTGATCTCTATACTTGCCATCCAAAAACACCCCGAAAGTTAGTTTTTTACTCTAACTTTCGGGGTGCAGTACTAATAAGATCAGTTATTGTATTTTTTAAATACAAGAGATGCGTTATGCCCGCCAAAGCCGAATGAATTGCTCATCACAACATTAACTTCTTGTTTTCTTGATTCGTTTGGAACATAATCTAGATCACAGTCCGGGTCAGGCGTTTCATAGTTGATCGTTGCTGGAATAACTCCGTCTTGAATTGCTTTGACAGAAATGACACTTTCCACCCCACCAGCTGCTCCTAACAAATGACCTGTCATCGATTTAGTTGAAGAAACAGCGAGTTTTTTCGCATGATCACCAAAGACATTTTTAATCGCTTGTGTTTCATATTTATCATTCATGTCAGTACTTGTACCATGAGCATTTATATAATCAACCGCTTCTGGAGAAATATTTGCATCAGTTAAAGCTTGTTTCATTGCGCGTGCTGCACCCTCTCCACCTTCTGCTGGAGCAGTAATATGGTAGGCATCTCCAGTAGCACCATATCCAATAATTTCCGCATAAATTGTTGCACCACGTTCTAAGGCCGATTCAAGCGTTTCAAGCACTAAGATTCCAGCACCTTCTCCCATGACAAATCCATCTCGATTCTTATCGAATGGACGACTAGCTGTTTTAGGGTCGTCATTAAAACTTAATGCCTTCATAGCTGAAAAACCAGCAAACGCCATATTTGTAATTGGTGACTCAGTTCCACCAGTAACGATATAATCGACATCTCCTCGCTGAACAGCTTTAAACGCATCACCGATAGAGTTAGCGCCTGAAGCACAAGCCGTTACTGTACATGAATTAATCCCTTTTGCCCCAATCTGAATAGATACTTGACCAGCTGCCATATCTGGAATAAGCATAGGCACGAAAAACGGGCTAACACGACGATATCCTTTATCGATAAATCGTCTTAACTGTTCTTCATACGTGTCCATTCCTCCGATACCACAGCCGATCCAAACTCCTACTCGGTCCGCATTGGATTCATCAATTACTAATTTTGCATCTTCGACTGCCATTTTCGAAGCAGCGACTGCATACTGAGTAAACAAGTCCATTTTACGCGCTTCTTTTTTATCCATATATGCTTTTGCATCAAAATCTTTAACCTCAGCTGCAACATGTACTGGAAAATCATCTTTATTTACACGTGTAATAAAATCAATTCCGGATTGATTTGCTACAATATTTTCCCACAACGTTTTTGCATCGTTACCTAACGGTGTTACGGTACCGATTCCTGTTACTACAACTCTTCTTTTTTCCATTAAACTGCCTCCTTACTCAACAAAAACATTACTACCATAAATTTATCATATTTTATAACAATAATCTTGATTTATTTACTTACCCCATCTTAGGGCAACAGCACCCCAGGTAAGTCCTCCACCAAATCCGACAAGGACAACAACATCCCCGTCATTAATCTTACCGTTCTGCAGAGACTCCGATAACGCAATTGGAATGGATGCAGATGAATTATTACCATAATGCTGGATGGTTTTCGCCATTCTTTCTTCTGGTATATCCAATCTGTTCCTCGCCGCTTCCATAATTCGAATATTTGCTTGATGCGGCACTAAGTAATCAACATCTTCTTTTTGCAAACCTACCTTTTCAATGACGTTCATACACGATTGCGGCATTTGTCTAACAGCAAATTTAAATACTTCACGCCCGTTCATAACGAGGTGATCTTCTTTACTTTGGTAAAGTTCTTCCCCACCAGAACCATCGGCACCTAATTCAAATGACAGAATTCCTTTTCCTTCAGACACTTCTCCCAACACAACTGCGCCTGCTCCATCTCCTAATAATACACATGTATTTCGATCTGTCCAGTCTGTAATTTTTGAAAGTTTATCTACTCCGACAACAAGGATATGTTTGTAAGCCTTCGTTTCAATAAATTGTTGTGCTGTTATCATTCCATACATAAAACCAGCACAAGCTGCTGCTACATCCATTGCCGCCGCATTTGTTGCACCAAGTTTCTCTTGAATCATACAAGCGACAGATGGAAACGGTGTATCTGGAGTTACTGTAGCCACTAAAATCATGTCCAAATCTTCCGCTTTAATACTTGCATCTTCTAAAGCTCTTTTCGCTGCTTTATATGCCATATCCGATGAATCTTCATCGTCTTTAGCAATTCTTCTTTCTTCTATCCCAGTTCGTGAGCGAATCCATTCATCAGTTGTATCAACTATTTTTTCTAAATCTTTATTTGTTACAATATTATCAGGTGCATAATGTCCTGTTCCAATAATGCCTACACCCATCTTGCCATCCCCTTTAAATTAAATTAATAGCAAATGTTATGACTTGGTATAAACTTTAAGCTATTTTACGTCAAGTTGCAAGAAAAAAATATGAAATGATGCGAAAAATATAGCAGTGAACGGAATATATTATTTACAAAATGATGAACATTCTTGTTAGATGAAGAAACGAGCTTTTACAAATATAGATAAAAACTTTTATTTACCTGTCATATTTGGTAAAATAAATGAGGACATTATACGTAGAAATTATTTGCCAGAGGAAAATGAGGTGGAACGAATGAGAATTATTATGACATTAATTTGGGCACTTTTAATCGGCGTGGCGCTAGCTTACGTCTTATCCAGTATGGGCGGCGAGCCATTTAATGTAACCCAATCAATCGTTTTTTCAGCGAGTACTTTTATCGCAATTATTTTATTAGACGGTGTACTTCGCGTGTCTGAACGTTAGTATGTATCTTATATTTTATAAAAATAACACCCTCACTATTTATTCATAAAAATAGTGAGGGTGTTTTTGTTTTAGTACCAAGGTAATAAGCTTAATGCCGCCAAAAAAGTTAGTGGGATAACTAACCGCCTAAATCTTCTTGGTGGATAGAATCCAAATCCTGGCCCATATCCAGGAAAGGGATAGCGTCCAAATTGATTCGGATTAACATTTGGATCCCCTGGTGCAGCTGGACTGTTCTGACTCATCGGCACGGCTAAATATACATTTTCTTCATCAAGCCCTGTAATAATTCCGTCAGTCTTAACCCCATCAGTAGTTTCAACTAATACATACGAATGCATATGCTGTTTACACATTTCATATATATCTTCATAAGAAATATTTTGATTCATGTATATTCCCTCCTCACCTCTAGACTATTCAACTACTGGGCAGGAGGTTCCTCACCTGTAACAAGCAATCATATACACATAAAGATATTTCATTCAAAAGCAATATAAATTATTTAAAAGGTGGTTTTATCATGATCCATGCAGCAGAAGTGATTTATCTGATCAAATTTCTCCTTCTAGGTATAATTCAAGGTATTACTGAACCTCTTCCAATTTCTTCAAGTGGCCATTTAGTAATTTTAAAAGATATATTCGGTATAATTACTCCTGGGTTATCCTTTGAAATTATTACTCACCTCGGTTCTCTTATTTCAATTATTATCATTTATCGAAAGGATATTTTTTCATTATTAACAGAAAGTCTTCGGTATATCTTTCGTCGAGAAAATCAGTATAAAAACAGTTTTCAGTTCACGTTTTATATATTAGTCGCTACTTTCATTACTGGCATCATTGGTTTATTAGTTGAACAATATATAAGTGAAAAATTAACGAAACCATTGTTTGCAGGTATAGCGCTTTTAATTACGGGTTTTTTTATATGGATGATTCGGAATTTACAAGGGGAAAAATCAGATAGAGATTTGACAATAAAAGACGCTATGATAGTTGGACTAGCCCAAGCAACTGCGTTAATTCCGGGAATCAGCCGATCAGGTGCAACGGTTGTCGCTGCAATGTTACTAGGAATGAAACGGGAGACGGCTCTGCGTTTCTCTTTCTTATTATTTATCCCTGTAAGTGTCGGAATAAATGTTTTATCACTAAGTGAAATCATACAGGACGAACATTTTATACCGAATATAATCCCTTATCTACTTGCATTTTTAGCCTCTCTTCTTGCAACTTACTTTGCATTAAAATGGTTTATGAATGTGATGATAAAAGGGAAACTAATCATTTTTAGTATCTATTGTTTTATTGTTGGTACCGCCGTAATCGTTTATCAACTTTTATAATTTTTATCAACCAAGCTTCCGCCCAGAATGCTGAAAGTTGAAACATAGTGATAAAAACTGTGCAGTAATTTTGGAAAGTAATTACCTTACCGCTACGGTAATATGCTACGCTTTTCGCGGGCGGCTGTTGAGCCTCCTCGGGCTAAAGCCCTGTGGGGTCTCACTGAGGCCTTTCCTCCCGCAGAAGTCTTCACATATTTCCTTCGCTGTGTGTGCTTGTTAACAGCTCTGCACGTTTTGATACTACTATCACAATGGTGATTGAAGCCGGAGGGCAGTCGACTCCAGTGGGAACAGCACGAGTCTGAAGACCCCACAGGAAGTGGTCTTTGCTTCCGAGGAGGCTGAAGCCGTGCCCACGGTAAAGGAGACACTGTAAAAGCAAACGATAGTGCAGCTTGAACAGATGTTGCGCTTATGCCTATGGTGAAAGCGAACTGCCCAAAGGCGGAAATCAACGATGCAGTTACAAGGTTTACAAATTTTCACTACTGAACAGTTTACGTTTACTTAGCAATAACTTCTTTAACACAAAAAATCTGAACGATAAAATAAATGTCATTTATTTTATCGTTCAGTAGTTAAACATTTTTAGCATTTTCATTTTTAAAATTATCCACCACTAACTGGCGGAATAAATGCAACAACATCTCCATTTGATACGATTGCATCTTCTTTTGCATATTCTTCATTTACAGCGATCATAGCCTGATTAAGAAGTTCTTTCACATCGTATTTGGATAAGTATTTCTCTTTTATTTCATGTACTGAAATATTATTTGCATCAATTGTTAATTTACTACTCCCAACAATTTCTTGTAACTGAGCGAAAAATAACAATTCAATCAAGACATTTCCTCCTTAATAGGTATCTTTTTTTCGTACGACACATTTTCTTTTTGATCACCTATCCATTTTGTCCCATCTTCCCAATGTTCTTTTTTCCAAATCGGTACAATTTCTTTAATACGTTCAATTGCATATCGAGATGCCTTAAATGCAGCGTCTCTATGTGGAGTAGATACAGCTATCGCTACAGCAACATCAGATATATCTAATCGTCCAATCCGATGAGCGATTGCAACATCTGCATTAGGCCACTCTGCTTTTATTTCCTCTCCGATCCTTGCAAGTTGCTTTACTGCCATAGGAACGTACGCATCATATTCTAAGAAAAGTGTACGTTTTCCGTACGTAAATTCTCGAGCAATACCAATAAATGTACTAATAGCTCCTGCTTCAGATCGTGTCACTTTTTTTATACATTCACTAACATCTACTGGTTGATCAGTTATCCAATAATTTTTAATCGTAATCACCTGCCTAATAAAATAAGTGATTGAGATTCCAATTAGTCAAAAAGGTTGATCCAAAAATGAATCAACCTTCTCATAGCAGCACATACTTATAACCAACATTATCCTCGATAACTCATCTCGGATTTACTTGTTGACTACTTTATCTACGCACATTATATCTGAAGTATCATGCATCGTCTAGCTTAATTAGTCTGGGATTCCAAGTGCAATTTTTGCATAACGAGACATTTTATCTTTGCCCCAAGGTGGATCCCATACAATACTTACTTCAATATCTTTAATTTCAGGAATATCTGCAAGTACACGCCTAACATCTGCTTCAATATGTCCAGCTAATGGACAACCCATTGATGTTAATGTCATAGTAACCGTACATAAACCTTCATCATTTAAGTCAACGTCATAAACTAAACCCATATTAACGATATCAATACCTAATTCAGGGTCGATTACGTTTTCTAATGCGCCCATAATATTCTCTTTTAGAGCTTCATCCATTTTACTACCTCCTTGTTTTCAACTCTACCTTATATTTAACCATATTTAATTACTTTTTTGAAATGAATGACCCATAAGTTACGACAATTATAAATAGTTTTTAAACCAGTTTGCAGTTTCTCTAATGGATAAATTACTAATATGATGTCCGCGGCCTTGTTCAGGTAAAAAAGTTAACTGACCATCATAATGTGATTTTATCTCTTCATAAAATGATTTAGTAAGTTCAAAAGGGACTACATTATCTTCAGTCCCATGCCACATCAACAACGGACGATAATTTAATAATTCTGGTTGCAATGAAATATCATATTGTTGTAACGAAGCTATTGCTTCATTTGCTTGAGCCTTAGTAATTTTACTATTACTATTCTTATTCACATGGTCAATAAGGATAGAAGCTAAAGCTGTCATTTTAGGAGTTCCCATTAACACTGCACCTGCTTTAATCCAATCATAATGACAAAGCGCACCAAATGTAGTAATACCTCCCATGCTCGTTCCGCCGATACCGATACGACCATCAACAATTAACTCATTCTCCAGAAGGTATAAATTAATTTTTTCGATATCCTTAATATTTTGAATAACTATCTCCCAAAAAGCTAAATCTTTTTCTGCCTGTGAAATATTTTCTTTCCTTTCCCCATGTAAGTAACTATCTGGTAATATGACTCTAAATCCATTTTGTGCAATTTTATATGCAAGGCTTAAGCTGCTTTCTTTTTCACCATTATATCCATGATAGTAGATGACTGTCGGACATGATTTATATTCATCCTCAGGTTGAAATACATGTAAAACTGGGATTGTATGAATCGTTTCTTTCTTAATATGTATCATAGTCATTTCCTTTCTCGATTGTAATTCTATAGTAATGAACAGTTATTCATTTGTAAAGCAAGAAATTCAAATATCTTTAGATTATTCCCTAATTCATTTAAAGTAGCTAGAGTATTTCCATTTATTTTGCTACACTACTCATAACGAGGTGATTTGTTTGAAACATAAACATTTAATTGCAATTGACTTAGACGGAACATTATTAACAGACGATAAAAAAATCGCTGCCCCATCTAAATTAATGATTAAACGGTTAATGGATGAGGGTCATATTGTAGTCATTGCCACAGGACGATCAAATCAAATGAGTATTCTTTATTACAACGAACTTGAACTAGTAACACCATTAATTAATTCGAACGGAGCTTATTTACATCATCCACGCAATAAAAGTTGGGGTAAGTACCATACACCACTCGAACATAAAACTGCAATTGAGATCGTAAAAGCTTGCTATGAATTAAATTCTAACAATGTACTTGCAACCGTATATGATCATATTTACTTGGACCAATTCGATGAAAATATTGTTAATTTTTATGGTCCAAATAAACAGAAAGAAGCTTTTATTATCGGTCGCCTAATCGAAAAATTAACAGAAAACCCTACTTTAATGATGTTATACCCAAACAAAAACGAAGTACAAACGTTAACCGACCACTTAAATGATCTCCATGCCGAAGTGGTTGATCATTGGAATTGGGGTGCACCTTATCATATTATCGAAGTAATGAATAAACGAATGAATAAAGCAGAAGCAGTGAAAAAAATCGCGGAAGAATACGGGATACCAAAAGAACGTATTATAGCCTTTGGTGATGGTCCAAATGATTTAGATCTGATTGATTATGCTGGAGTTGGAGTGGCTATGGAAAACGCAATTGATGAATTAAAAAGCGTTGCCAATTTTATTACAGAAACAAATGAACAACATGGCGTTGCGAGTTTTTTAGCTAATTATTTTGAGATTCCACATCCAGTAAAATCGTAATGATACAAATTTTACCTACCATATAAATTAATTTATTTCCCATACTATTAGTGAACGTCAAGACGGCGTTCACTTTTGCCATTTTATATCTCATTTAATTGTTAACCTTGCAGGAGGGAACTCGAATGAATAAGGAAAAGAAACAAGAATCTAAACAAACAAATGTTTTTTATGATCCGCCTGTTCACGCAAAACAAACGTTAAGACAAGACGTTGAACGAAAACGTGAAGAAATTAAAAAGAGTACCATAGGAGGATTTTAAATTGGAAAAAAGTCTTTTTGAGCAAGCAAAAGAGATGATGACGAATCTGATGAACTCCACTCAAAGCCAACAGGGTGGGCATAACCCAAACGCTAGTGATAAGGAAGCAGTGAGAAAAGTAATCAAGTCCGCTTATCAAAATGCTTCTCCTGAAGAAAAAGCACAACTTGATCAATTCGAACAACAATTAGATGAGAAAATACAATTGCATTAATAATTCAAGCTCTAAGCCCCTGTCCTGTCTCTCAACTAGTTGCAAAAAGTAATTACGAATTCATTTATAAGAATGATACCGAATTACAAAGGCAGCAGAATTTAGACCATCCTTTAATAGGATGGTCTTTTCAATTAAAATATGGTACATTAAAAATAAGTATGAAGTTACAGGAGGGAATATCATGGGAGTAAGACCTGAAACAACACCTAACCCTAATGCAATCAAATTTACAACAGATAAAATGATTTTTGAAGGTACAGCAAGTATATCTGTCATGTCGGGTGATACTAGTGAACATGAAATATTAAATGATTTAATGAAACTGGAAGACGTAGATAATGTTTTTGGTTACCAAAATTTTATCACTGTAAACAAGCATTTTGATGCTGACTGGGATACATTAATTGAAAAAGTGTTAGATGTCTTTAAGCAACACGGATTTTAATTAGATATAAATAACCAAATAAGGCGGCTTGAATAGGCCGTCTTTTTTATTTATGCCTTTTTTGTCATTTATTTGTTATAAATTATCGACTTTTTACCGATTGACTTGATTCTTCTAACCTATAAATCCACACTAGGGATAGATCTCGTTAATGAGGTGACATCATGCCAAAACACATGCTACATATTTCTTTGTTCTTTTTACTATTAACTGCCTCAACTGGTGTGTGGATGCGTCTTTATACTGTATCAAATTCTGTTCATATCATTCCATATGATCATCTTTTACATGGTCATTCTCATGCAGCCATATTAGGCTGGACTTTTCTTGCCATGCTCATTATATTTTTCAAACTTTCATGGGATGAACTGGATAATATGCAACAGGAAGCAAAACTGCTCATACTATCAACTGGAATACTGACATTTATCATGTTTATTGCTTTTCTTGTGGAAGGTTATGCACTTTATTCCATTATTTTATCAACGGTTCATATACTGATTGAATATTGGGCAATAATTTTTATTCTTCGCTTTTTAAAAAAGAAACCTAGTATACCTTTCGCTAGTAGGTTATTTATGAAAGGTGCTTTTCTAACATTATTTATATCATCTTTAGGCCCTTGGTCACTCGGTGTAATCGCTTCACAACAGTTACAAAAATCTGATTTATTTGATATGGCGATTTATTTTTATTTACACTTTCAATATAATGGTTGGCTAACTCTTATGTTGATAGGAATGTTTATTTACGCTCTTTCAAAAAAAGGCATACAAATTCAAAAAAATATAGTAATTTATAGTTTTTGGACCTATACTATTTCTCTTTTTCCGGGATATTTTCTATCAATTTTATGGTATGACTTTGGTAAAATAGGTATCATTTTAGGGATGATCGGAGCATTTGGTCAATTAATTAGCGTAATGCTCCTTTGCTATACCTTCTTTAAAAACAAAATCACTATTCAGTTCCATTTTAGTAACAGAAACCATTCATTACTTAAAATTGTTTTCATTCTCTTTTTCTGCAAAAGTATACTTGAACTTTTTTTATTATATAGTCCATTAGCCAATCTCATTTACGAAACAAGAAATCTTGTCATTGGTTATCTGCACTTAGTATTATTAGGATTTATTACATTGTTTATTTTCGCACTTTATCAAATGGAAACACTTATTGATGATACAAAACTATTCGTTAATGTAGGTATACTAATCTTTCTAATAGGTTTTGGTATCAATGAGATTATCTTATTTTTATCTGGTCTATCACAGTTAATTCTAGATAAACCAATCCTCTTTCAAAACCACTTATTAACTATTGCATCTGGATTATTAACCTTTGGAATTTTATTCATATGGTGTAGTTTATTTACTAGACAGAAAAAAATAGTATCCACTACAAATAAAAACCCATGAATGTTGTTTTAAATAAACACTCATGGATTTTTATTTTGTTTCTATTTTGCTGCTTGACGTCGTCTCTGTTTGACTGAAAGTACGATAATCGAACCTATAAATACAATAAATACACCTGCGATAAAAGCAATCAAGCCCCAATTAAATCCTGTGTTCGGCTGAATAATGAAGACTTCTGTAGACTCTCTTTCCATACCAATCAAAAATTCTCCATTTTCATTTGCTCTTATCGTATCATCTTGCAACAATCCTTTTAACTGCATATTGGGATCGACATCTGAGATTTTCACCGTTCTTGAGTGACTATCATTATTTATAGCCACATAAACTGATTGATTATCCAAAGTCCGTTTAAAGAGAGTAAAGCCCTCTTCATCAACAACCTGCTCCATATCACCTTTCGTTAAAGCCGGAAATTGTTCACGGACTGCCGACATTTGCTCAAAAACTTTCTCAAGATCAGGATTAGCACTTGTGAAATCAACGATGTACTGATTCTCCGGATAACCAGGCCCGTACATTGGCACTTCAGAACCTTGATAAATAATCGGAACTCCTGGAGTGAAGTACAAATAGCCTAAGGCAAGTTTCCACGTTGTTATGGCGTTTCGTCCTTGCTCTGCAAAATTATTTGAAAACCTCGGAGTATTAATATTGTCGACGTATAATAAATCTCGGTTACTCGCCTCTCCCCGGATATCGAACAACTTCGATATTGATTCATCAGGCTTTATTAATACTTCATTCATCGCTTCATACATTGTGACATCAGCTATCGTGTCAATATTTTTATTCTCATATAAATGATTAATATCTTCGTCTTCTTGTAATGTGGTTGCTAAAATATAAAAATTCGGATTCATTTTTTTAATTTGCGTTGTTAAAGTTTCTAAAAATTCAGGTGATGATTGATCTGCAGCATGTAATTTAAATCCATCAATGTCTGTTTCATTCATCCAATATGAAGCAACATCGAGTAAATAGTCTTGTACTTCTGGATTGCTTTGATCAAATGCAACTACATTATCTAACCATTTTGTCGCTTCAATAGGTTCAACTTTATTATCCGTAAACCATTCTTGATGATCAGCGACTAATGGACTAGATGTAGCAGCATAATTCGTCACAAACTCTAAAATTACTTTTATATCTCTTTTATGTGCCTCTTCAATTAATTCATTTAAGTCTTCTATTGTTCCAAATTCTTCTTCTATTTTATAAAAGTCTTCAATCCAATATCCATGATATCCTTTTGGAGCATTATCCATAATAGGTGATAATGAGATCGCGGTAAAACCATGTTCTACTAATGAATCTAGTTTCATGGTTATCCCTTTTACATCTCCCCCATTGTAACTTAGTGGATCATCAACATCGACTTGATCACTAGGAGCTTGCGAGCCATTGTTAAATCGATCTATCAAAATATCGTAAATAATTTCATCTGTAAGTGATGTCGACTCCTCTGCACTAGATGTAAAGGAAGAAAAATTATAAAGAAGTAGCGGGATAATAAATAATAATGCAATAAATCTTTTCATTGTACGCACTCCAACTTGTTAAATTTAATGAAAAAGGGATTGTCTAAGAAGTGGAATGGAGAATTCACTTATACCATTCCATGGTTCCCCATACAACTTTTAGCACAATCCCAAAATTCTTATGGTAAGACTCCTAAAGGTAATCGTCCGAATCCTAGAACAATTGCGATTACAGCGGCTATAACAAACTGAATCCACCAAGCTTTTGTCGGTTTATCCTTATTTGTTTTTACAGTAATCATTTCAATGGAAGCGATCGCCCATAATCCTGCAAGTACTTTAATGATAAGTTCACCAGAAATATTACTATACTGTAAGAACAAGCTAATACCAGTAAACAAAATGATTAAATAATCAAGTCGTAAAATCATATGCAAAATTTTTCCTGGTTTTGCTTTCCCTTGTTTATAAAAAGATGTAACAACAAAAAGCAAGATGAAAGCAATAAGCCATGCTGTGATATGTAAATGAGCCATAACAGATTCTCCCCTCTTTTTATTTTATTCTACTAGAATATTTACCGTAAATATTGTACGATAAGCATTATACCATGTACATAAGGCAAATTCATTTAAAACACTTGTGAAAACATGGATACAGGGCATAATTGTGAATAAATTGTTAGAATAAATTTATAAATATTTTTACGGAGGGATCTTATGGTACAAACAAGTGAACAAGTTATTCAGCAAACTGATACATATGGGGCGAACAATTATTTACCGCTACCCATCGTTGTACATAAAGCGGAAGGCATTTGGGTGGAAGATCCTGAGGGAAATCGGTATATGGATTTACTAAGTGCTTATTCTGCCGTAAATCAAGGACACCGTCACCCGAAAATAATTTCAGCCCTTAAAGAACAAGCAGATAAAGTAACACTTACTTCACGTGCTTTCCATAACGACCAGCTCGGACCTTGGTATGAAAAAATTTGTAAACTGACCAACAAAGAAATGGCTCTCCCTATGAATACAGGTGCAGAGGCAGTTGAAACAGCGATCAAAACAGCGAGACGTTGGGCATATGATGTTAAAGGTGTTGCTGAAAATCAAGCTGAAATTATTGCATGTGTAGATAATTTCCATGGACGGACCATGGCCGCAGTTTCTTTATCTTCTGATCCCGACAACAAACGCGGATTTGGCCCTATGCTTCCAGGGTTTAAAGTAATCCCTTTTGGTGATGTAGAAGCGTTAAAAGCAGCAATAACGGAAAATACAGCCGGATTTTTATTCGAGCCGATCCAAGGGGAAGCTGGAGTGAATATTCCACCTGAAGGATTTCTAAAAGAAGCATACGATGTTTGTAAAGAAAATAATGTGTTATTTATCGCCGATGAAATCCAAGCTGGACTAGGACGAAGTGGTAAGTTTTTAGCTTGTGATTGGGAAAATGTTGACCCTGATATTATTATTCTTGGGAAAGCATTAGGTGGCGGAGTATTCCCTATTTCATGTGTCGTTGCTAATAAAGATATTCTCGGTGTCTTTAACCCAGGTTCTCACGGGTCTACTTTTGGTGGAAATCCACTCGCTTGTGCTGTATCTATCGCAGCACTTGACGTTATAGTAGAAGAAAAGTTAGCAGAACGCTCTCTGGAACTTGGCGAGTATTTTAAAACTGAATTGCAAAAAATGGAGAACCCAATTATTCAAGAAGTACGCGGAAAAGGTTTATTTATTGGAATGGAATTGACCGAATCTGCACGTCCTTATTGTGAAAAATTAAAGGATAAAGGCTTATTATGTAAAGAAACACATGATAATGTCATCCGATTCGCCCCACCGTTAGTAATTGAAAAGAAAGAAATTGACTGGGCGCTCGAAAAAATCAGGGAAGTTTTGGCATAATTACGATAAAAGACTAGAGGCTGGAACATGAATAAAGCTAACTACTGAAAGGACGAACCGTATGATAGTTAAGCGGAGGAACTATACGTTGACTCCTCATCGGCTAAATGCGGGCACGTCACAGGGATGTAGCTATGCTTTCGTCCCAGCCTCCTTTCTTTTTAAACTATTGGAAGTGAGGGAAGACGATGAAAAAGAAAGTAATCGTTGCAAATCGTTTAGAACAAGAGGCATTAGATGAATTAAAGAAACATGCGGATGTCTCTTGCTTTTATAATATTATTTCTACGGAGAATGAAGAGTTTGTTAAAAAACTAAAAGAGGCAGAAGGTATCATTGGCCTCGGTTTAAACGTAGATAAACAATTATTGGATTTAGCTCCAAATTTAAAAATTGTCAGCAATGTATCAGTTGGATACAATAATTTAGACGTAGAAGAGTTGACTAAAAGAAATATTATGGCAACAAATACACCTGATATATTAACAGATACAGTTGCCGACACTATGTTCGGACTTCTTCTAGCTACAGCTAGACGTATTCCTGAGTTAGATCAATATGTAAAAGAAAGAAAGTGGAAAGGTGATTTGACCGCTGAGTTTTATGGAGTAGATGTACATCATAAAACATTGGGTATCATAGGAATGGGAAGGATTGGGCAAGCGATCGCCCATCGAGCACACCATGGTTTTCATATGGATATCTTATATCATAGTCGTACAAAAAAACAAGAAGTTGAAGAAAAGTACAATGCTACATATAAAAATTTAGAGAATTTATTAGCTGAATCAGATTACGTATTGCTTATTACTCCGTTAACAAAAGAAACAAGGGGAATGATTGGTGCACGAGAATTTTCATTGATGAAGGAAACGGCTATTTTCATTAACGGTTCACGAGGCCAAACTATTGTTGAAAAAGATTTAATTTCTGCTTTACGAAGTAATGAAATTGCCGCGGCAGGTTTGGATGTATTTGAGGTGGAACCTATACAGCCAGACAATCCATTGCTTGATATGCCAAATGTTGTAACACTACCACATATCGGCTCTTCTACTTATGAGACTGAACTTGCTATGTCGAAGCTAGCTTGTAAAAATTTACTTGCTGGTTTAAATGGCAACAAACCACCCACATTGATCAATGAAAAAGTGTGGAAAAATAAATAATTTTCATAAAGAAGCTGGGACATAACTAGACCTAGCAACTAAAAGGACGAACAATATATTAGATAAGCTTAGGAAATATACGTAGACTACTAGTTGGTTAAAAGGCAGTCCCACGAGTCCCAAGATTTCTGTAGCAACTCAGATACGAGGAGCAACAGAAATCTTAGCGTAATCTTGGAAAACGTAGTATATTTCGAAGCTATCATTGTTCGTCTTTTTTTTGATAAAGTGTTAGTCCCCGCTTTTTTATAATAGAAATTTCGATCCTCTTACTTCAAAACAAATCTAGTTTTACTGTATCCTTCTTTATTTTTATTTACTTCGAGCATTGCTGGAAAAACCGTTTTTAATTCTTCTACATGTGAGATAACTCCGATCATACGTCCTGTCTCTTGTAAACTGACCAAGGCATCGATAGATTTATGTAAAGATTCTTCATCTAATGAGCCGAAACCTTCATCAATGAACATCGTTTTCATCGAAACACTTCCTTGAAAACTTTGAATCACATCTGACATTCCAAGTGCTAGGCATAATGATGCGATAAACTTCTCCCCACCTGATAATGATTTTACATCTCTCGTCTGACCAGTATATGCATCATATACATCAATTGCTAGTCCACTCTGCCTTCCACGTGCTTCTTGTCTTTCACTGCGAACTAAATAAAATTGTCCATTTGTTAACGTCCTGAATCGTTCATTTGCCGCATTTGTTATTTGATCTAAATAATCAATTTGCAAATATCTTTCGAATGAAATTTTCTTATCATTTTGTCCACGTAATACATCATATAAGTCAGTTACTGTTGTTAGTTTCTTTTCAAGAATTGCAGTTTTTTCTCGTACACTATAAATACTTTCTTTTATATTAGTTGCGGTCTCATTATATTTCTTTGAACGATTTAATTGTTCCAAAGCAGCCTCGTATGCACCCTTCAATTCTTTTAATTGTTCTTGTATTGATTCAACATCTGCTCGCTCTTTCTCTTTCAATTCCTCTGTTAACTCTTCTACTTGCTTAGTAACAGTTACCGTCTTCTGTTTATACAATTCAATCTCTTTTTTAAGTAACTCAATTTCATTTATTGGCAGTTTTGCCTGTTTGTATGCTTCTTCACTATCAAATTGCGCTTCGTTTAAATACTCTTTAAACATATCTTCTACTTTGGTAACAATGGATTGAACGTTTTCCAACTGATTTCCAATGTGGATTACATGTAATTTAGCTTCTGTATATGTTTTATCAGCTTGTTTTAATTGTTCTTGAACTTCTTGCCAACGTTTTTCTAATTTGTTTTTCTCTGTTTCAGTCTGATTAAGTTTAACTTGTAATACGGCTAAATCTTGCATTTCATCTGGGATATTTCGTAACCGCTCTTTAAACGTTGCATCTAGCTGTGCAAATTCGGTACGTAATTTAGAAACATGCGCTTCTGCCTTTTCCTTTTCTAATCTTGATTCCTTTATAGTTGTTTCTAACTTGGAAAGGTTCTGTTTATCTTTTGTAAGTTGTTCCGCTATATGATCAATCTGCAAAATTTCTGCTTTTAATTTTTTTCCTTTTTCAAGTACATTTTCCATTTCACTTTCCGCATGTTCAAGTGAGATATTATTTTCAGATACCGCTTGCGCTTTTTGTTTTAATTCATCTGAATTGTTTTGTGATTTAGTTAATATAGTTTGATAGGCAAGTTGTTTTCCATCCAAATCTGCTTTTATCTCATCAAGTTCTTCTTTAGTTATATGATCTTCATCCAAAGTTGCTTTACTAGGGTGATGAGTGCTTCCACAGACTGGACATGCATCTCCGTTTGTCAAATGACTAGCTAAAACAGTAGCCTGATTTTTGAACCAAATCGTTTCATGCTTTTTATATCTTCTTTCGGCTAACTTATAAAATTTCTCCTTTTCTTCTAATTCCGCTTGCAATAGACGTTGTGTTTTCCAAGTTTTTAAATACTCATCAAGAATACGATATTGATCCAGTAACTTAAATCGTTCATCTTGCTTTTTCCCACGGTCTATAACTTTCATTTCCTTTTGAACTATCTCTTTCTTTATGTCTTCTACTGCTGTTTCCTTTTCTTTCAATTCGTGAGTTAGCCTATTCGATTCAACTGTCGTTTGATCAATAGTCTTTGTTAATTGTTCTAATTGGTTTCTAGCTTGATCTATTTCTTGAATAATAGGTAAAAACTCATTATATTTAGTTAATTCATTTTTTAGTTGTTCACGCCGTGATTCTTTTTGTTCTTCTGTCTTGTATGCAGTTTGTGTCTGTTCTAAATGGGTCTTTGCTTTTTCTAATTCTGTTGCAGCAATTTTCGCTTTCTTTTCCAGTTCAGTGCGCTCATTTCTACGGTCAGCAACTTGTTTTTCATACGGCTCAATTTTATTTGCCCGTTCAGCCGCATCTACCTGACGTTCCATACGGAGAAACGTTACTTTTTCTCTTTTTAACTGTGTTAATTCCTCATTTTTTTGATCTAACAGCGAAAATCGTTCATTAATCGTGATTGCCTTATGCAAATACCCCTGTTTTTCCTCATATAATTTTAATGAATTCTCATAGTTTTTTTCATCAACCTGAATTTTCTCTAGATAGTAGATGATTTCTTCGTCTAATCCTTGGACTACTTGTTCCATATTATAAAATTCACTTTCCAAAAATTGGAATAATGTAGAGTCCTCTCGTTTTTCCAATGAAGAATGAATACGTTGGATATGATGATCCAACATTTGCTTCTCATGTCTAAATTGTTGCTCGACATTATCTTTTTTATCTTTTAAAAGTTGATTCATAAATTTATAACGTTCTGTCCTGAATAATTTACGTAAAATTGCTTCCTTATTCTCTGTTTCGGATGTTAATAACTTTCTAAACTCTCCTTGAGGTAACATCACAATTTGTTTAAACTGATCTTGTGTTAAACCAATAATTGCTTCTAATTTATCATTAATTTCAGAAACGATTTGGCGGTCTACACAAGGTACTTCTGTTTCATTATCGATGACTTCAAAAAATTCATACCGTTCTCCGGTCTTTGTTTTATTTCCTTTTTTTACATGGCCAAGCTGTCGCAAGACTCGATATATACGTCCATGTAATTCAAAAATTAATTCCACAGATGTATGGGTATCATCGTCTGCAAAATGACTCCGCAACATCGCTGTATTATCGCGATCTGTTCCACTGGCAGTGCCATATAAAGCAAAGCATATACCATCAAAAATAGTTGTTTTCCCAGCGCCGGTTGCTCCTGAGATAACAAATAGACGATGATCTTCTAATGAGCGAAAATCGATTGTTTCTGTATCTTTATATGGACCAAAAGCCTTCATCGTAAGTTGTAATGGTTTCAATTTTTATCCACTCCTTTCCCTAATTAATTTGATGCCGCCGCTTCTTTTTTCGCTATTTCTAATGTTTCATTTTCAAGTTTAAGTAATTCATCTAATAATTCTTTGAATACCTCTTCTGTTGCCTCGCTCGTTTCTAATCCAGTTACTTCTTTATAAAATGCAGCAAATAATTCAACGTCTGTTAATTCATTGCGTGGTTTTACCTCTGTTGCAGTCTTCATTTGAATGTTTCCATCATACATTCGCTCTACGTGCATTGCGTTTGGAAATACGGAACGGACTTTTTCCATTGCTGATAATACTGGAGTTTCATCGGTGAGTTTTACAAACACATAGTCCTCATTAATCGGATACGTTAACATCTCTTCTATATTGGACTCAACCGTCCGCAGATCACGTCTAGGTGAAAGTAATCTTTTTTCAACAGTCGTCTTTCCTTCTCCATCCATCTCAACAATATAAAACCCTTTTTTATGATGTTCTTCGGAAACAGAGTATTTTAATGGTGAACCTGCATAGCGGATGTTTTCCTTATGTACATAATGTCCTTGATGTAAATGACCAAGTGCTGTGTAATCGAAGCACTCAAAATGCTGGGCATTTACATGTTCAGCACCACCGATAGATAAAGGTCGTTCAGATTCACTTGTATTCTCTTGTTTTTCCCCAAATGGGGTAACGAAAGCATGTCCCACATAAACGTGCCTTGCTTGGGGAACTAAAGTAGATTGAATCTTTTCAACCAATTTATTAGTTGCATCATCATGTGATTTAATGGAATCGTCTTCGAGAATATTCCGGACAACACTCGGATCACAATATGGCACTAGGTGAAAATGTACCTCTCCATACTCATCCTCTAAAATAACCGTATTGATCTCACTCTCCAGTTGACCTGCAATATGAAAGCCTTTCTCTATCATAATTTTGCTTCCGAAATGAAGCCGGCTTGGACTATCGTGATTCCCTGCAATTGCTAGTACAGGTGTATTCAGTTCCAATACTATTTCATCCAATACATGATTCAATAATTGCACCGCTTCGGTCGGGGGTACAGCTCGATCATATAAGTCCCCAGCAATAATGACAGCATCTGGTTTTTCTTCTTTAATAAAATTTATAAATTGCTTTAATACATATTCTTGGTCCTCTGTCATATAAACACCTTGAACCAGTTTCCCTAAATGCCAATCAGCTGTATGAAAAAACTTCAATTGTTACCAGCTCCTTCATGCATATAATAAACGTTTTTGTATATATGTTTTTATGTAAATTATAATTTTTCCTCCTTCTATCTTACCATGACTTTCTCCCTTGTCTCTATTAATCGCCTATTTTTTACATATCTAGTTCAATATGAAACATGAATTTAATATTTATGGGAATAAATAAGAAGAGGTGTTTTTATGTATAAAAAACATGAGCAAAAATTAGTTTGGCTTAGTTTTTCTATCGCTATGATTATGTTGATTTCTATACTGAGCAGAATTTTTTAATTGAAAGGAGCTAAACATTTGATTAATGAAGATGCTGTATTTTACAGCAGGGTTTTAACAGAACTGACACTTTCCTTTCATATTATTTATGCAACGATTGGAGTCGGTGTCCCATTAATGATTATGATTGCCCAATGGGTTGGTATTAAGAAGAATGATGAACATTATATATTATTAGCGAGAAGATGGGCTAGAGGGTTTGTAATTACCGTGGCTGTCGGTGTTGTAACTGGAACCGCAATTGGATTGCAACTATCATTGCTATGGCCGAACTTTATGGAACTTGCTGGAAATGTGATAGCATTGCCTCTGTTTATGGAAACTTTCGCTTTCTTTTTTGAAGCAATTTTTCTTGGAATCTATTTATATACATGGGACAGGTTTAAGGATCAACGAAAACATATGCTTTTTCTAGTGCCGGTTGCTCTCGGGGCTGCATTTTCAGCAGTATTCATAACCATTGTCAATGCTTTCATGAACGCCCCGCAAGGATTTGAGCTTGTAAATGGGGAATTAGTGAATGTGAATCCAATTTCCGCAATGTTTAACCCCGCGATGCCAACAAAAGTCGCCCATGTAGTGTCATCTGCATTTATGACCGCTGCATTTATTCTCGCATCCATCGCGGCTTTCAGGATAATTAGAGGTTCTTCTCATATATATCATAAAAAAGCTCTTTATTTAACAATGAAAATCGGATTAGTTTTTTCCATTGCAACCGCGTTAATTGGTGATTTTTCCGGAAAATATTTAGCGGAATACCAGCCAGAAAAACTCGCTGCAGCTGAGTGGCATTTTGAAACAGCAGAACGTGCCCCACTAGTATTGTTCGGAATTTTAGAGGGGGAAGAAACAAAGTATGGTATTTCAATTCCTTATGCGTTAAGTATTCTTGCACATAACAGTCCTTACGCAGAGGTGACTGGATTAGATCAATTTCCAGCAGACGAAATTCCTCCCCTGTATATTCATTATTTATTCAATATTATGGTAGCTGTAGGTATGTGGATGACTTTATTGGCACTTGTTTATTGGATAGGAGTAAAAAGAAAATGGAAAATCGTAAAACAGAATTGGTTTAATTGGCTTATTGTTTTTGGAGGTCCACTTTCAATTATAGCAATTGAAACAGGTTGGTGGTTTGCAGAAGTTGGCAGACAGCCTTGGATACTTCGCGGTTATATGCGGACAGTAGAAGCTGCAACATCCAGTAATCAGGTTGATTTGATGCTCATTCTTTTTTCATGTCTGTATCTTATTTTAGGAATCGGATCAGTAGTTGTCTTACAACGGATGTTTAAGAGCAATCCTGTTGAGCATGAATTAGAGGAACGAGAAGCAGAAAATCAAGGGGTGGAGACATGAATTTTTCAATTGAAATTCTCGGAATCAGCGTCTTATGGACCTTCTTATTTGGATATATTATTGTGGGATCCATTGATTTTGGAGCGGGATTTTTTAATGCGTACAATTTAATTACAGATAAAAAACATAGATTAACAAATATTATCCAACGTTATCTCTCTCCTGTTTGGGAAGTAACGAATGTCTTTCTCGTATTCTTTTTCGTAGGAATTGTCGGATTTTTTCCAAAAACAGCTTATTACTATGGAACTACCCTACTCGTTCCTGTCAGTATTGCTATTTTATTACTGGCAATCAGAGGTTCTTATTATGCTTTCGAAACATACGGAGCCAGAGGGCATAAGGGATATTCATTTATGTATGGGTTGTCAGGTTTGTTACTACCAGCTTCTCTTTCTATTGTCCTTACTATTTCAGAAGGCGGATTCGTTTTTCTTGTTGACAACAAACCGGTATTAGATTACTTTGCATTATTTATCAATCCATTGACATGGAGTATCGTTCTTTTAAGTATTACAGCTGTTCTTTATATTTCAGCTGTTTTTCTAACATGGTATGCACATAAAGCGAATGATGTCGCTGCTACAAATTTAATGAGAAAATATGCGCTCATTTGGGCATTCCCGACCATCATTACTGCCGGCGGGATTATTTACTGGTTACATTTTCACAACCCCGAACATTTTGAACACATTCTTAGATTAAGCTGGATGTTTGTTATTTCATTTATTCTCTTTTTAGGAACTGTCTGGTTATTGTGGAAGAAAAGAAATTACGGTTTTGCTTTTTGGTTATTAGTCGGCCAGTTTGCATTTGCGTTTTACGGTTACGGATTATCCCATTACCCTTATTTACTATATCCATATTTAACGATCTATGACAGCTTTACGAATGAAGCGATGGCAATTTCTTTAATCATAGCATTTGTATTGGGACTAGGTTTATTGCTTCCATCATTATACTTATTGCTTCGGCTCTTTTTGTTTAATAAAGAGTATGTACGCGGAAAATCTGTTTATAAGAGGTGAACTAAATGGCTACATTTATTATATTTTTTGCACCGTTTCTAGTTCTTATTGCAGCTATAGTTGTTGTCTTTTGGATAGCACCGAAAGATAAATCGATTAAATGATCGAGGTAAACTAATAAGTATGGATCGAAACTTAGCTTATATTATCATTGGAGTATATTGAGCTTTCCAGTATGTATTCCATGAGCATCACGGTAAATCATAAATAGGTTGGGACAAAAGCTAGAAAAAATTTTTGAGACACGAATGATTACGTTTATAATAGTCGCTACAGAAAGATTGTTCGTGTTTAACATCTCTACTATTTTGTTTTGTCCCACTCTCATCATTTTTTATTTAGTTCCGCAAACCACATAATAATAAGTTCACGCAACATTTTAGTTTTTATGTCAAAAGTTGGATACTTACTAACTTCCTCTACAAAATCAAATAAATCTTCTATTTTTGTATATTCAGGGCCAATTATCAAATGAGTGCGATTTCCGCTTGATTCTATGAAATCTCGCTTGCCCTCTAAAACATTGTCAATATCTTTTAAAATTTGTCCGCCAATTATTGGGGCATCAGCCATTAAAAATTCACCGACTATTTGCATCTTCGAATCATTAAATTCAATAACCAGTCGTTTTTTGTACTGAGACCCATTTCTTAACTCTACTTCTCTTATTTGATACATACTTAACCTCCTTCATAAATCGGAAATGCAGAAATGATTTTTTCATTACTGTCCAAGTACATTCGGATAATTACCCCTTCAGTTGTTAATCCTTCATATGTATTCCCTGAGATAAATACCCTCTCATCATATGCCTCATTAATTGCATCGACTACATCTTGAGTATCCCATTCATCTGGAAAAAAGGTCGATTTTCCCCCGTTTGATTTTTTCTCAACATCGCTCACAATCACTTTCGCTTCAAATACACCAAATTCATCTGGCTCTGTCTTAGAACCCTCGACAATTTCTCCCTTTTTAGTTGGCAACTGATCATAATGAAATCCAACTGCTTGGCCCTTTTGATTTAACTCTCCCTCTAGTATATGTTCTAAAGCACCTTTGCGAAAATGTTCAATATGTTGAAGATTTTCAATTAATGTTACTTCTTCTGATAATCGATTTTCATCTATAGTCGATTGTGACTCCAAATTACAACCAAATAATCCGAGAAGAAGCACTCCTGTTAATATAAATTGTACGATCTTTTTCATTAATATTTTCCCCTTGTCTAAAAATATGTAAGTCAGAATCTTATACTGTCAACTAAATCTCGATAGTTTTTTATTTCACGTGCAAGAGAAGAAATAACGGTTTATCTGTGAATCATTAAATAAACATGCCCTTGTTCCATTGGCTAACCATCGGAAATTCCATTTCTATCTCTCTCCTTAAATGGATAAAAAAGAATCAGCTTTTACACTGATTCTTCCTCTTCTACTTGTGTTTATTTATATATTGGCGTTCATGATCCTTTATACCACTAAGACAAATAGGAGCCGGATCTTGAGAAGTATCTAATTCCATTGTTGATCCATCTATAGGTAATGTTTTTTGAAAAATAGATTCATATTCAGTAACTGTAACTTCTGTTCGGCTATTAAAATTATCTTTATGTGTATCAACCGATAAAAATTCACGATAATTAGGCTGCAATATACCTGAGAAAAATTCTCCAACTGCACCAGAACCGTAACTAAATAATCCAATTCGTGATCCCGCTTCTAGATCTTGCTCTTCAAGTAAGGAAATCAAACTTAAGTAAAGAGATGCTGTATAAATATTTCCTACTTTACGGCTATACAATGTACTAGCTTGAAAATTTTCAGATAACCGCTTCTGTACTTCTTCCGATCCTTCGTCCAAAATCGTGCGTAAAGCTTTTAACCCCATCTTTGTATAAGGTAAATGATAGCAAATCGCTTCGAAATCACTAATAGTTAAATCTGTTTTTTTCTTATATTCCTCCCAAACCTCAGAGAAAAAAGCCATATATTGTTCGTTCGAAAACTTCCCATCTACAAAAGCAACATCCGAGTATGTTGGCCGCCAAAAATCCATTATATCTTTCGTTAAAAATGTACTAATGTTTTCAAGTTCCAAGACGCCAGGTTCAGCGCTAATAAGCACAGCTACTGCACCCGCTCCTTGGGTCACTTCACCAGATGTTTGTAACCCATATCGAGCAATATCAGAAGCAAGAACAAGTACTTTACTTTCTGGATTTAATGCAATATGCCCTTTTGCTAATTGAATTGCTGCTGTTCCGCCATAACATGCCTGCTTCATTTCAATGGAACGTGCATGTGGGGAAAGCCCAAGTAATTCATGAACATATATTGCCGCTGATTTTGAATGATCGATTCCAGATTCCGTACCAAACATGACAAAATCTATCTTTTCTCTATCATTTTCATCTAAAATTTGTAATGCTGCATTTGCAGCTAACGTAACTGGGTCTTGTGTCAATGGTGCAATCGCCATCTCATCTTGTCCAATTCCAATAGTGAATTTTTCTGGTTCGACCCCTCGCGCTACTGCTAAATTATTCATATCTACATATAGATGTGGTGTATAAAATCCAATTTTATCTATTCCTATCTTCAATTTACTTTCTCCTTTAGACTTTCTCATACTTTGTGATTCACTTCACATTTAAGATTAAATTTATTTATACGTATATTTTCTCATAACAAATAACGAAAGAAAAGTAAAAGTGCTAATTAAACAGAAAATTCAACTCTATTTCGTCAAAAATTTCGTTACTCTCAAGCATTTCTGAACCTGGTAACACAAGATCTAACTCATTAATTTCTTCTGCAGGAGTATCTAAAACAAAAATAATATTACCCTCTTTCTCTCCTTTTCCAAAAAAAGGATCTCCAACTAATTCAGAAATCAATTTATCTGCCTCGATAGCTTCTCCTGTATTCGTAGTTAGAAACGCTTCGTTAATAGATAATACAACATCCTCATCAACAGTATTCTTTAATTTCAAATCGATCATAACGAGCGTTACTTTCTCTTTGTTATCAAAAGCAGCCTTATCTTCATCAGCCGGTTTTAAATTTCCAACACGGAGATTGCTTATTTTTACCATTACAGGGCCATTTTCTTCTACTAGATTCATGTTTGACTCTTCATGAACCCAAGTCATCTCTTCCCCTTCTCTCCCTGTAAATGTATCTTTAGATTGACATGCTCCTAGTAATAAAATAATAGTAAAACAAAAAAGTAACCATCTTCGCATCTGTCCAACTCCTATACATTGATCCATTTGTTAGTATACAGGGATCTTAGGAAAAAATATATAGGATGAAAACCTCATTTTAAGCTAGTTATTAAATTAAATAATTACTATTTTCTATGTTCTAACATTTCAGGGTAAGGAATTTTATCAAAAATCTCTCCAGTTGATCCGTCCTTTACATAGATAATTATTACACTATTTTTAATTTTTTTCCCATTGAATAACTGATAGAACAGCCCAGACATTCCGAGACCCATAACTGAGAATCCATCAAAATTATCTTCATACAATTCTCGATCGACTTCCAATATATATTCTGTGAATGATTCATTTGGTATAATTTTTTGGATAGATGGAAAATCATCGTTATCTTCTATTTCTTCAATTGTATTTTTCATCTCTATTTCCAAATCATTTAAAATTACTTTATGTTGTTCTTCCGACATGGTAATTGTAATAGAATGGTCTTTATTTTTGGTTATTTCTTTTACCCCATCATCTTTTGCCACTAGAATCATTTCTTTATAATTTTCGTCCTGTAAAAACTCTTTCGGTATTGTGATTTCAACTTTTGCCAGTTTTTCGCTTATTTCTGTTTCCTGCTGTGATTTATCTTCACCACTTGAATTGTTCGTACATCCAATAAAAATAACAAAAATTAATAGTATGACCACAGTTTTCTTTCTATCTATCAATTTAAAGGCCTCCAATAATACAAAGATAAGTTATAATAGCAAATAAGAATGTTAATTCACGCACTATTCTACTTGGATATCCACGAATGTATTACCAAACATACTTTCAAGAATATCTAATCATCACTTATCCATTCATTTTGGATACCCTCTAGGTACACATTAATTCATTTTACTTTTCCTTTGAGAAAGGTATAACCTAAATTATCTTACTCTAAACGTCATTTAAAATTAAAACTTTTCTGTTGTTTTTCGCCTCATTTACTAGTCGAATAATAGTATAAATACCGACTTTTCTTGGTAAAAAGGTAGAAAACAACTCCACAATATTAAGAATCTTGTAATTTGAATGTCCATAATTAAAAACGGCAGATAAAGGATTTTGATGGGAATGAAACGAGTGTCGTTTCCATATACATATAGAAATGTATCCGAAGTAAACGATAGAGCATTTAGACATGGATATATATAAATGAAGAGGCAGAGCCAATTGTACCATGTACAGATCAATAGATGCTTCTGCCCCAAATAAACAACACAGTATAATCTAGGTGAGATTCATTTGAGAAATAAAATAAGATTAAGTTTTCAAATGAAGGATTGGGGCTGGGACATAAGCTAGAAAGAATTATTGAAACACGAATAATTACGTTAATAATAGTCGCTACAGAAATATACTTCGCTTTCACCCCTGGTATAAGAGCGACATCTATTCAAGCCGCACTATCGTTTGCTTTCATAGTGTCTCCTTAACCGCTGCTCGCTGATAAGCCTCCTGCCCCGGCAAGGGGTATACAGACGTTGCCCGCAAAGGGCGGTTTTAGTCTGTAATCTTTCGATATTTATCGCCTTTTTAGTGTCTTATCGAGGCTTTTCTTCTGGCAGGAGTCTCCGTATATTTCTTTCGCTAACTTGAGATATTGTTCGTGTTTCCTATCTACTATTTCGTTTTGTCCCAACCTCCCAAAAAGATTTCGTTTCAAGTTCTTGGATTATTACAACTACAAAAATTCATATTAGATTTCCAACTCTTTTGGAGTGAAATCTTTTTTATTCATTAATTGAATTTCCATCGGCTCAACTTCTAATACGACATAATTAGGATCTTCTGGACCTTCAAACCAATGGTTCATAGAATCATTCCACAGCTTGTTTTTCATGTCTTGAGAATTATTAATGGATACTTTTCCTTGATATTCAATATAATCATCCCCTACCCCTTCTCCTTCGTATCCAAGTAAGATATGGGTATAAGGATTTTTTTCTAATTCCTCAGCTTTGTCTGTCTCCTTACTTGTTACAGTGTATAACGTTAAATCGTCATGCATAAACGTCATATACCTTGAGTATGGCTTATTGTTTTTGACAGTCGCCATTGTGCCAATCTGACTTTCATGAAGTACCTTTTCAATATTTTCTCTAATTTCATGTTGGTTCATTTTTTCCACTCCTTACAAATAATCATTGTTATTGTTCCTAAAATAAAATATGTTAAACATAGCTATTTTTTATCTTTGCACCTTCCATATAATTCTATGTATGTTTTTTTCATTCTTTTTAATACTAAATTAAGAATATGTAATAGTATTGGAGGAATAAAGATGGATTTAAATGATGTGGAACCAGCTAATTATTTTGACCAAACGATAATGGACTTTAAACAAGGGAGTAGCCGTGCCGAACAGAGAATGCCTGAGGTCATGAAAGAATACTTCGCATTTACAAACTCATGTTTTAAAGAAGGTACAATTAATGCAAAACACAAACAATTAGTTGCATTGGCGATTAGTATAAGTACACAAGACGAATATTGTATTATTTATCATACAAAAGGGGCTGCAGAACACGGTGCAACAGAAAAAGAAATAATGGAAGTGATCGGTATTTGTGCCGCATTAAAAGGTGGAGCAGCATTCTCACAAGGAATAACATTAGCGATGGATTCATTCGACTTTTATACCCAAAAAGCCCATTAAATAGAGATAGTTTTAGTTTTAACCTTGTCAGATATAAATATCATTGCTTTCCAAACTAAAACTGAGTAAAATAATGGTAATGATATAGACGAGGTGACGATTGTGTTTCGATTTCTCTCTTGGCTTTTTATTATTGTTGGTGCCTCATTCCTTTTATATGGAGGCTATCAATTATTAGATTCATATATAAATGAAGGAAAACGCTTAAAAGAAGCTAAAACTATCATTTCTGAAGAAGTCATACAAACAGCAGGAAAAGACTTAAGTAAGTACTATGAAAAAATTCAAACTGGGGATACAGTCGGGTTATTTTATATTCCTCGTCTCGATAGAGAAATTCCAATTATCGAAGGAACGGATGAAGAAGAGTTAGCTCAAGGAGTCGGTCATTATAAAGATACTGGCTTCCCGGGAGAGAATAAACAAATCTTATTATCCGGACACCGTGATACGGTGTTTAGACAATTCGGTGAACTGGAGCATGGTGATGAATTGCATATTAAAATGGAACATGGGACGTTCATCTATGTTATTGAAGACCATGAAATCGTAGATGCGGATGATCGCACAGTGATCGATCCGTCCAGAAAAGATGAATATTTAACTGTATCAACTTGCTATCCTTTTTCATTTGTAGGAAGTGCACCTGATCGGTATGTTATTTATGCCTATCCAAAAGAGTGATCTAAAGCCCTTATGAACAACAATCATGTTCATGGGCTTTTTTACTTGCATTATTATCTATTGATTCAACTGATATATATAAGTGCGGATGTTGGTAATCCCTTCTTTATTCAGTCTAAGTCATGTTTAGTTTGATTCCGAATGGGTACATTGTTAGAAATGAGAATTGAGGAGGAGGAAAAAGTGACAGATACAAATAAAAATAATGGCAGCATTACTCCGCCGGCCCAAACACAAGACCGTCAACCCGGATTTGAACATGAAATGGAGCCTCGTCCTGTATATATTTGTCAAGACTATAAAGGAAGTGACAAATTAAAAGATAAGGTTGCAATTGTTACTGGTGGTGATAGTGGGATTGGTCGAGCCGTAAGTCTGCACTTTGCAAGAGAAGGAGCAAAAGTTGTCGTTGTTTACTTAAATGAAGACAAAGATGCGGAAGAAACAAAAAAACTAATCGAAGATGAGAAAGGTGAATGTTTATTAATATCTGGTGATCTTGGGGATCAAGCATTTTGTAAATCAGTTGTTACTAAAACTTTAGCTCATTTTAATAAAATCGATGTTCTCGTTAATAATGCTGGAGAACAGCATCCTAAAAATGACTTTCTTGATATCTCCAGTGAACAATTAGAAAAGACATTTCAAACGAACATTTTCAGTATGTTTTATTTAACACAAGCTGCCCTTCCACATATGAATAAAGGGAGTACAATTATTAATACGTCCTCGGTTACTGCATATGGAGGCAGTGCTGATTTAATTGATTACGCTTCGACTAAAGGAGCGATCACAGCATTTACGAGGTCATTATCTGAGAATATTGTAACTAATGGTATACGTGTTAATGGAGTTGCCCCAGGGCCTATTTGGACACCTCTTATCCCTGCTTCCTTCTCAGAAGAAAAAGTAGGACATTTTGGAGCGAACACCCCTATGAAAAGACCGGGACAACCAAGTGAAGTAGCTCCGGCTTATGTCTATTTAGCAAGTGACGACTCGAGTTATGTATCCGGCCAAATCATTCACGTTAACGGTGGAACTATTTTAAATGGGTAAGAAATTAGTAATGAAAGTATGATACACTTTTAACGTATCATACTTTCCTATTTACATTGTTTATCACAATGAGCAAGTTATTAAGAAGCTTTTTTAAATTCGTGAACCCATACTTTAAGATTTGGAGTCCAAACAGCACCTTCATGAATTGAAGTTATTGCCTCTTTATATTCTTCTAAACTATTAAAGCCTTCTTCTTTGGCGTTTTGTTCTGTGACATCCCCTAGCCTCTGTTGATACACATTTTCAAGCATAAATATTTCCCCATCAACTTCCCATGTATCACCGATATTTCCAAATCGATTACTTCTGCGTTGAGCGGTCTTTTTACCGTTTTTAATTTTTTCAATATCTTTAGGAATGGTTACTAAGCTACTAAGTTCATATTTGTATTCCATTAAAAGTCCTCCTTCACATCTATCCTTTATTATACCTTTTTATAAAAATATTTCATTACACATAACGAAAACTTAGTTAACAGATATATTATATGTTTAGTCAAAAGAAGGTGAACAACGATGGAAACAAACTTAGTCGTTATTACTAGATGTCTCCTCAACACATATCTTCTTATGTTAGTGATTGCAATGCTTCTTTTAACTTTTCCACTTCTTCTGTGCTTAATGTAATTCCTTTTCCCATCTTCTGATGATCTTCGGACCAATCTCTAATATCATATTTTGGTTCACGTCCGTTCCAACTGATTAAATTTAATTCTTTAGTCCATCCCTTCGAACCTTCCGACAAAACAGCAATTGTTTCAATAATTTCATAATTAAACGATGACATATCGTTTACTCCTTTCTTTAGCACCTATTTTTATTATACTTCTTCTGCTGATCTTATTATATAAGACAAACAATGTCATGCAGATTAAAAATGCTTCGAAGATATACATCGCTAAACTATTTTTCAATAAACTTATCTTTACTAAAACAGTTTTAGGAACGAATAAATCATCTAATATGGTCCCTAATAATGCATCCCTGTTCTCCAAAATAGCAGAATATCATTTTACACCTTTCCGGCGAACTACTCAATAAAATATAGTTCATATTAAAAAAAGAGCATTAGAAATTGCAATGCTCTTCTCCTTGAAGTTAACGATCGTTATCTATCGTTTCCCTCTTTGTTTTTATCTCAGGATCGGATTCTTCGGCAAATTCCGTCTGAAACCTAGTCGGAGTAGGTGCTCCGCGATCAGGCTCATGTATCCTGTCCATCATATAAATATGAAAAACTGCTTCACCTGCTGTCGCTAAATAAGCTGCAGCAAATGCAGGTAATAGTACAGGGGTTACATTACCTACGACAAAATTTCCTAACACCCAATAAAGAGCAAAATAAAGAGCTAGGTCCCCAATAATTGCAACTAATTGATTCATTCTTGGTAAAATAAAAAGATCCCCGATGAAAATAATTCCTGAAATAACCAATGTCATGATTAATAAACGAGTGATCGTAGCATTTGAAAATATCCCAAAAATTCCAAATGTAATAATCCCTACTCCAATAAATTTGATTCCGAATGCCTTTAACTGTTCCATAAAATACCAAACACCTCTTTTTAATTCTTAGTATTTGGTAAAAAACAAAATTTATACTATGGTAGTAGTAAATGATCAGTGTTGCAAAGGAGATTTTACGTTTGATTGAAGTATATACTGACGGAGCCTCTCGTGGGAACCCAGGTATTAGTGGTGCTGGCGTTTATATAAAAGCAAACGGAAAACAATATAAATACGCCTATCCTCTTGGGGTCATGTCTAACCATGAAGCAGAATTCCATGCCGTATTAAAAGCATTAGAAATTTGCACTGTAAAATTCCCTAGTGAAATTTTATCTTTTCATTCCGATTCACAGACGGTCGTTGATGCGATCGAAAAGAATCATTGTAAAAACAGACAGTTCAAACCTTTATTAGAAAACATAATTAAAATGACGAATACATTTCCTTATTTTTTTATCAAATGGATTCCGAGTAAACAAAATTATCATGCTGATCAACTAGCTAAAAAAGCAATATCAGATCAAATAAACAAAGATAGGACATAATGTTAGACTATGTCCTATCCGAATTAGTTCCCGATGTTTTTAACATAACAAACCATGACCGGGTGGAAATAAATATTATGATTAAAATAACAACTAATGCCGATACGGAAAAAATTAACTTCGGTTCACGAGTTACACTCATTCCCGATAAAAAAAGAAGTATAAATGCAACGAGATAAAAGAGTGTAAGAAATGAATTTATCCTGATCTCGATTGCTTCATTTTCTTTAACCTCGACCTCTTTACTACCTAAAAACCATTGTTTCGCTTTCACGCGTACACTTTCTTTATTGGATACGATCATAAATTCTTCATCATTACTCAATTTTGTAGCTTCCTTATCATCTACGAACAGAGAAACTTTTGCTAATCCACCCATCATACCAGTACTTCTTTTCACTCTCGCCTTCAATCTTTCCCCTCCCTTCTCACTAATACTCAGAATACCATTACTTTCCTTTTAATACATGAGCCTTAAGAAATAGTTATGCAGTCACAGATGCTTTTATCAATAAAAAACGTAAGAAGTCGGTTGAAAATATTTTGCTGCCTATGTTAAGGTGAAGAATGAGAATCGCTCTTTCATTTTGTTCCATTATATTTTTAATTGAGTTGAATAAAGTCTACCTATATTCCAACAAAAACTATAGAAAATGAAGCATCTTTTATTAGCTTACAAGTAGAAAGGTAGTGTTGTATGAAAAATAATCAAACATTTATACATGGTATTTTCATTTTTTTCTTAGTTGTGCTTTCGGCCTGCGGGAATTCACCAAACGAGTCAAAGGTCACATCAGATAAGCAAGGACAAAATGAAGAATTAACTCAACACCAAAAAGAAGATTCAAGCACCCACGAGAATGATTCAACCATGGACGATAAAAGCTCAGGTCAGTTAGAATCAGAAAACAATGAAAAAATAAATACTAAGCAATCAACAGAAGAGGATACTTCAACCAAAACAACGGGGTTAAAGAAAGACTACCTTTACCTGTTAAACAAAACAAAGACAGAAGTAGAACAAATGCGAAGCAATCCTATTGATGAGTCAACATTTGCTTTAAAAGAAATCGAAGGTAATGTATTTGAAAAATGGGATGGTCTGTTAAATGAAGTGTATAACGTTTTAAAAAAACAACTCCCTGAAGGAGAAATGGAGCAACTAAGAAACGAACAACGTGAGTGGATCGACTATCGGAATGAATCAGCTAAAGAAGCTTCTCTTAAATATAAAGACGGAACGATGGAACAATTAGAATACGTAAAAGTAGAAAATGATCTAACTGAAGACAGATGCTATGAACTTGTGGAAAAATATATGGAGTGATAGTTGTAAAATAAGTGCTAAAAAGCTAAAAGGAACGATAACGAGATTGAGACAAAACAAAATAGTAGATATAAAACACGAACCTTACTCCAAGTTAGCGAAAGAAATATACGGAGACTCCTGCCAGAAGAAAAGCCTCGATAAGACACTGAAAGGCGATAAATATCGAAAGATTACAGACTAAAACCGCCCTTTGCGGGCAACGTCTGTATACCCCTTGCCGGGGCAGGAGGCTTATCAGCGAGCAGCGGTTAAGGAGACACTATGAAAGCAAACGATAGTGCGGCTTGAATAGATGTCGCTCTTATACCAGGGGTGAAAGCGAAGTATATTTCTGTAGCGACTATTATAATTTTAATCATTCGTGTTTCAATAACTCTTTCTAACTTATGTCCCAACCTCTTTCTTAACAAAATTTATTTTTCAACAAAATCGATGGTGAAGTTCTCCATTTTAAGAAGTACGTTTTCATCGTCCAATTCATAAAAGAGATCAACATCTTTTTCCTCAATATTTAATAAAATAGGTACGACACTATCTCTCTCTAAAATACCTATATACTCTTTCGGCAAATCAACTGCAACATCATTAAATATGTATTCCCCATCTTTTGTTCCTAAAGTCAAGTCAAAAATAATCTGTTGAATCGGCTTTTCGAGTCGGTTAATTACAAAACATAAAACAGCTGGTTCACCTTCATTGTTCTCCAAAATACTATACGGATATAAACTAAAGTCATTTGGCGCACCCATCTGTGGATTCGCTTTAATCACTTCTGAAACAGCTTGATAAAACTCATTGTTATCCACCGTGATTCCCGCTTGTTTATCAATATTTAACACTTGGAGAGTTAAATCTCCATTAGATTCTGTCGCCATTTTCCCCATCCTTTGCTATCTTAATCAGTTAATCTATGTGTATATTTTTCTAATAAACTTACTTCTTGATCCGTTAATTCCTCTTCATCTTCAGCAAACACTTTCAGTTTCAACTCTACCCACTGTATATCTTCATCTCCACGAAGGATATGATACATCGGTGAACATATTTGCAACTCGTTTTCGATGGCATACGTCAAAATTTTCTCGTATCCAAATTCTGTGTTTTTCTGAAAATCCCCTTTTACTCTCGTCATCAACATTCCATCAATATAAAAATAGGACTGGAATAATAAACGAGTATCTCTAGGAACATAGGTCTGCTCAACTGGAATATAGAAGTCTATATTCATTATCTCTTCTAAAGGAGCATTATGCAATGCATAAAATAACGGTCCATTAATCGACAGTCCTGCATGAACAAGTTTATCGTTGAAGTCATCTAATGCCCGTTCGAAATCCGTATAATGAATTTCATACGAATGCCAAACAACATTCCGATACATAATGCGTTCACCCTCTATTACCATGGTGTATTGTCACCTGCTTCCACTTTCGCATAAATATCAATAATAACATCATCAAACAAATCAAATGTCACATGATAATAAGAAGGATCCAGTTTCCAATCCTTTTCTTTTGCATAGTTTTCTAATAAAGCGTATGCTTCTTCCAATTCCTCTGTTTCTGAACAACGAACATAAATAGCCGGTCCTATCTCTAATACTTCTAATTGTTCAAAAAAAGCATCTTTTGGTACATCGACTTCCGAATTTAGCCCAATATAATACGTATATGTACCGTAATTTGGATCGTCCTCTTGATCTTTCATTTTAAAAATTACCGGGCTCGTATAATAGATATCATCATTCACCAAATTATGTCGTAATCCCAAGATTGGTTTAAACCAATCTTCGTGCGGAATAACCTCATTTACACAAATTACATTCTGAATAATTAATGAACCTTCTCTAACGATCATATAAAATTTCCTCCTGTTTATTTTAAACATTGTTTTGTTAAAAATGAAGAGTATTTGGCGGATTCACTCGAAAAGAAGGAAAACGAATGACACAATATGCCGCCTTCACAAATTCTACGGCACCGATTAATAAAGCGATAAATAAAAAAAGGTAAAAATTCCCATTCCTGCTAATACATCGTTTTCTCCTAGTAAATCATTCTTGATAATATAACCTGTTACAGAAACAAGGAGAAAAAGAACAGGTATAAATACATAAAGTTGATTCCCTCTTTTCTCATTCGCTTTATCCCTTTCTTTTTTTATTCCCTTAAAAGAACGCCAAACAAGAAATAAGTGAAGTAAAAAGCCAAGTATTATAATGAATATTATTAACGGAGCAAAAATCTCATAGACTCCCCTATCTTTAGCAAACATAGACATGGCGACAAATGGATCTAAAGCCATCTTATATGTATAAAACACATAACTAATAGTCAATACAATCTGTGTCCAATTATTTTTCCCATGAATTAAAATGATGATTGCAAGTTGGATAATGAACAGAATAGCTTCTAAGATAAAGACGCTTTTCCAAAACCCAGATAAATTCTCCCACCCTATTACTGAATTGCTTGCGTTTGCAGCCATATAAGCAATCCCCATCGCAAGCAACGAAAAAAAACATAAAGACTCCCAGTCCACCTCGGATACTTGCCGGAGAAAGTCGTCCATTTTTGATTTCATCCCTAATATCTATGAAATTTTTTTCAGTTAATTTGGACATTCACAGGCTCTCCCCTTATTCTTTTCAAGCATTTTTCTTCTTCGTTGATGGCGAATTCACTCTAAACAAGGAAAACGAATGACACAATAGGCATTTTTCACAAATTCGACTGCTCCAATCATCTAATAGGAATGTACCAATTCCGAGGAGAGATAATATATCGCACCTAATAAGTCGTTTCTAATAATGTAACCTATTATCCCTACAAGCAAAAAAAGAAAAGGAGTAAAAGCAATGAGCTTGGAATTACTTTTATGTTCTCTCGCTCCTTTATTCTTATTTCCTTTTTTTAAATCCTTAAAGTAACTTTTAACAAAATAGATATGAAATAAAAATCCTAATATAATAATTATTATTACAAGAGGGGCATATATTTCATAAACTCCTTGATCCTTAGTATATATAAGTATCATAACGAATGGATCTAGAACCATCTAGTATGTGTAAAAAACGTAGCTAATAGTTAACAATATTTGCGACCAATTACTTTTTACACGTACAAGGAAAATTAATACAAGCTGAAATACAAACAAAATTGCTTCTAATTTGAATAAGGTTTTCCAAAATATTGATAAGTTTTCCCAACCAATTACACTGTTACTAGCAGCTACCCCCATATAGGCAATGCCAACCATAATTAATGAAAAAACATAAAGGCACCTAAACCGGCACAATACCTGCTGAGGAAATTCTTCCAGTTTTGAGTTCTTCCTTTATGTCTTGAAAGTCTTTTTCAGTTAACTGAGTCATTTAATCGATTCATTCCTTTTGCCCACTTTAAACATTTTCATTCTTAGTCGAAGGTGGATTTACCCGAAATGATGGAAAACGAATAACACAATAGGCACCCTTTACAAAATCTATAGCACCGAGTAATAAAGCAACTAATAAAATGAATGCTACTATGAGAAAAAACAAATTGTCGTTACTTCCAAGTAAATCGTTTTTAATAATATATCCTGTCACAGACACCAGTAAAAAAATGATAGGAATAGACATATATAGTGAAGAGGCTGATTTCCTTTCATTATGTTTATCTCTATTTGCTTTTAACCCCCTAAAAGCTCTTCTTAAAAAATAAAAGTGTATGATAAACCCAATAATAGCTAAGCCCAAAGCAAGGGGATAAAGCTTTTCATAAACCCCATCATTTTTTGCAAACATCATTAACAAAACAAATGGATCTAGTGCCATCTTATATGTATAAAGAACAAAACTTATATTCAACAATATCTGTTCCCAATTACTTTTTCCGCGTACTAAAAAGATTAAAACAATTTGGAAAATAAACAGAATCGCTTGTAACCAGAAGACTGATTGCCAAAAAACCGATAAGTTTTCCCAACCAATTACGCTGCTGCTTGAAGCAGCAACCGCAAAAGCAATTCCAACCATTAGTGCCGAGAAGAACATAAAAACCCCTAGATAAAAACGAATACTATCGGGAGAAAGTCGACCGTCTTTAATTTCATCCTTAACATCTAGAAAATCTTGTTCAGTTAATTGCGCCAAAATACTTTCATTCCTTTCTATTTAAACCAACCTTTTATCTTATTGATTGCTTTATTTGTACCTCCTTTGATATGATCTAAAGCACTTTTTGGTGGTTCTCCCCACTTTTTATTCAGCCCAGTACTTACTAGAATTCCCACTCCCGCACCAACTACCGTTCCAATTGGAGGTAAGAAAGCCGAACCAACAGCTGCTCCCGTTGCTGCGGCAACACTGCTTCCCGCAATGTCTACAGCCGAACCAACAATTGCTTTTTGTGTATTGCCTTTATGTTGGTTAAAGTTATCTGCGATATGAAGTCCAGCACCCAAAGGTCCAGCCAATTTACCGATTTTCCCTAATACATTTAGTCCTTTCGTTTTTCCTTTAACCTCATCAACAACACCGGTCATAAGTGTTTGTGGCTTATTCCAGTTCGTTTGGGTAATTATTTTTTTCGTAGTTTTATATTTATTCCCTAACAATTCATTACCGAACGTTTTCGCCATACTCCATACTTTCTTTCCAGGTGACAATTTTTTAAAATCTTGATATTTTTGTAAATCAAGGAGCCTAGCAAATTCCTTTTTCATGGCATTTTTTCCACGAACATTAGTAAACGGGGCTGATTGCAACGCTTTTAATGGATTCATCTTTCCTTTTACGATTTTCTTTGCAATATCCATAAATTGCCTATTGGTAACTTTAAATATGTTTGTATTGGTCAAAAGATTATTATAACGGATGTAAGAATCTCGAAATAAAGAGTGTAAGCCTGTTTTCAAAAACTTACTTCTTTCACCCTGTGTCATCGTTTTTAAAATAATTGCCATGGACCCAGCTTGTGCTGCCATTCCGGTGTAACTCGAGTATTTAAAATATTTCTTTGCAATATCTCCCCAATCACTCACTTTATCTAGAGAAGTTTTATCGCTTCGGCTATACACCCATTTATCAAGTTTTTCTTTCGCTTCTTTAGAATCTCCCTTATAAAACTCTGTAAATCTTTCTTCACCCTTTTTTGCTTGAGCATTACTCATTAACAATTGAATATGCTTCAACATCTCCTTCATTTTGGCAGTGTCAGCCTGATTAGAAAAATCGCCCATATTCTGAACGAGATCTTTAATAATACGGGTAAGAATATTTTTTTTCGTTGTTATCTCGTGAAAATTTGGTTTGATCACACTGACGAGATCAGAAACGCTGTTAATCGTCTGATTAATTTCTTGCGAAAGAGATTCAAAATCTGAGTACGTCGATTCAATGGTTTCTTTTTGTTCCTCTATATATGATTGATATACTTTCGCCCCTTCACTTGAATCCACTTTTCCTAAAAAGTCGTTTATATTTTGATCGGAGTCTGCATCTATTTCAATGAGAAGTTGCTGAAAAGCTTCAATGATTGATTGATGGAACTCTGCAAAATAATACTTCGCCTTCTCAGCAGACTTCCCTTTAAACGACTCCATTGCATCCAAACTTCCGATTTCCTTCTTAACTGTACTAAGACTTGCTTCAGCTTGTGCTTGCCCTTGTGAAATCTTATTGGATAAAGCAACCACTTCTGGCAAATCAACTTTAAGACTCAATTTGCATCTTCCCTTCCTCTAGACATGTATCGGCTCATAACCGCCGGAGTTTGCAGCTGCTGATTTATTCGATGCCAGTTTATTATCTTGTTCCTGTAGGGATTCACCAACACTTTCTAACACATCAATGTCATTTTTGAAATGTGCTTTATATGCGTCTAATTGATTGATCAGCTGGATGAGCACTTCTAAATTTTCGGTAAAAGGCTTTAAATTTGTTGTATCAAACGTTTCGCCTGTGCTGATCCCTGTATCAACCTCAGCAATTGAGGAATTCAAGCTTGACACATTTGAATTAAATTCAGCCATATTTATACTGATTTTTCCCATATCTTATCACTCCTTCTCAGCTTGACTAATTTGTCTATTTAAACTTTCAAGCGTGCTTGTTAAATTATCTAAACTGGCTCTTGCATTAGTTAAGTCGGCTTGAACTCGACTTATTTCTGCGTCAATGTCACTTTTAGCTGATTTTGTTTTTGTAATATAGTTTTGTGTATTTGTTTTATACTGGCCATAATGAGTATCAAACTCTGACTTTTCTTTCCCTTTCCACATGTTTCCATCGATTTGTACTTTATCAATTGTAGACTTAATCGTGTTTAATTCACTTATTTGTCCATTTAACGTATTAGATGCAGTCTTCAATCTGTTTAATTTGCCTTCTAAATCTGTTATCCTCATCCTGGCATTACTCATGCCCTGAAGAGTAACAGATCTCCTATTTATTAATGTTTGCAAACTAACTCCCACTTGTTGGCCTCCTTCTACTTTTTTCGTATATGTATAGTTAACTTTTGGCGGAATCCACCAACCAAAATAGTAAGTTTAACAGGTGGAAGATTGCTGACTGACAAACTCCTACCCTAAATATTTTTTAATAAACGTTTCCTTTATTTTTCCTTCGATAGGTGGAACTACATAGTTATAAAGGTATAGTTCTCCCATTCTAATTATCTTTTAGAGTATCATTTTTGGAAAATAAATACATGAGGATTAAGGTATGGGAAAATATTACTAAAACAACGTGAATTCCTTACATTTTTAAAATACAAACTTGACTTATCATAAATCTCTGTTAGCATAAGAGTCGAATCAAATAATTATTTTCTACTAGGGGCGCCGGAATGGCTGAGATAAATGTAAATTTAGCACCCTTAGAACCTGAACTGGTTAAGACCAGCGGAGGGAAGTAGAATTCGCGAAAGTATATGCGCTCTTTTTGTGCGTCTTATTTTGCAATGCTTCCTTCTACTAGTCTTTAGAAAAAAAGATTAGAGGAGGATTTTTTTATGAAGTTTACTGATCAATTGAAAGCAGCTGCCAAGGATAGCTGGGAACAAAGTTTAAACCATCCATTTGTACAAGGAATCGTGAAAGGAGATTTACCATTAGATAATTTTAAATACTATATTTTGCAAGATATTTATTATCTAAAACATTACGGTAAAGTTCACGCGATTGCTGCAAGCCAAGCAGAGGATTTTCAACTTACTGCTTTGTTAGCTCAAAAAGCGCAGAAGACTGCTCAGGCTGAGTTAACAGTACATAACGAGCATGCAGAAATTTTAAACATTACTAAAGAAGACATGGAAAACTTTAAGCCTGCACCAACAGCATATGCATATACATCGCATTTGTACCGTGCGACGATGTCTGGGAATTTAGCACATTCTGTTGCAGCAATGCTTCCTTGTTACTGGCTGTATGCAGATATTGGCAAGAAAAATGAAGGAGCAACTCCTGAACCGGTAATTTATCGCAACTGGATTAAAATGTATGCAAGTGAATGGTTCCAAGAGTCGACAAACGAAATGATCGACATTTTAAATACACTTGTTGAAGATATGAATGATCAGGAAAAAGAGAAGGTTAAAGAGCAATTTATTATTGCTAAAGAATACGAACTCCATTTTTGGGAAATGTCGTATACAAAAGAAACGTGGTTATCGAATAAGAAACACTCGTTATCTTAAACTTTATAAAAAAGCGCCTGTTTAAAATAACTGGCGCTCCATACTTACTAATAATTATGTGTTTTCCCAGGAGGAACTATATTTATGAAACGATATTTATCCATTAGTTTAATTATCTTACTTAGTCTTATACTTGTTGCTTGCGGTGGCGGGGAGAAATCAGAAAAACAAGAAGAACAAGTAAAATCAGATTCAGAAGCGAAAAAGGTTTCCCTCTTCTTAGATTGGACCCCTAATACGAATCACACAGGTATTTACGTTGCCAAAGAAAAAGGTTTTTATGAAGAAGTAGGATTAGATTTAGAGGTTCTACTTCCAGGTGAAGTGAGTGCAGAACAACTTGTTGCAACAAATAAAGGCGAGTTTGGAATCAGTTTTCAAAAACAAGTAACACAAGCACGAGCAGAAGATTTACCGGTTATTTCTGTTGCGGCAATTATTCAGCACAGTACAAGCGGGTACGCTTCTCCTGTAGAAAAAGGAATCGAAACTCCGAAAGATTTTGTTGGAAAAGTATATGGTGCTTATGGTTCGGAAATGGAAGAATTAATGATTAATCTCGTCATGGAACGAGATGGAGCAAGTGTCGAAGATGTAGACATTGTTCAGTTAGGTAATTCTGACTTTTTCGTAGCAACTCAAAAAGATATTGATTTTGTAAGCATTTTTTATGGGTGGACTGGAATCGAAGCAGAAATCCGCGATGTAGAACTGAACTTTATTGAAGACACGGAATATGCAGAAGAATTAGATACATATTCGCCTGTCATCATTACAAACGATAACTTAATTAAGGAAGATCCGGAAACAGTACAAGCATTTGTAGAAGCTACTTTAAAAGGATATGAATTTGCGATTGAAAATCCAGAAGAAGCCGCCGAAATTTTAATCGCAGCAGAGCCTGACTTAGATCCCGAGCTAGTGAAACGAAGCCAGGAATGGTTATCCCCTCGTTATCAGGATGACGCTGAAATATGGGGCATCCAAGACCTAGATCGTTGGGAAACATTTACAAAGTTCCTCTACGAAAACGACATTATCGATAAAGATATCGATGCATCCGAGGCTTTTACAAACGAATTTATTGAATAAAACTCGTTCTTAAATAAAAATTTCAGATAATATGTCATGGAGAAGATATGATGAACAATAAATTAGTTAAAGTCAGTTGGCGACCGGCGCTAGCAATCATTTTATTTGTCGCCTTTTGGGAAATTAGCACACGTCTCTTTTCCATTGAAGTTTGGGTACTACCCGCACCTTCTGTAATTTTCATGGAAATGCGGGAAGTCTTACCCGTCTTTATCCCACATATGATGTCTACGATTAAGCTAGTTATTATCGGATTTTCAATCGGCACGACAATTGGGCTGGGCACAGCTACGTTATTACATCATTTTGATCGGATTCGGGAAACTATTTATCCTTTCTTAATCATTTCGCAAAATATTCCTACCATTGTGTTGGCACCATTGTTACTCATTTGGTTTGGTCTTGGTGATACGCCTAAAATCATTATTATTTCAATGACTGCATTTTTTCCGATCACTGTTGCCACACTCGGTGGATTTCAGCAAACAAATCGAGAGCTCATTCATTATATGAAAATGATGGGAGCAACACGAAAGCAATTATTTACGAAGTTGGAGTTTCCACACGCCCTACCTTCCATTTTCTCTGGAATTAAAATATCCGCTACGTACAGTGTCATGACCGGAGTTGTAGCCGAATGGCTTGGGGCTCAAAAAGGAATCGGTGTATTTATGACTCTTGCCGCTTCTTCTTATCGGACACCACGTGTATTTGTAGCCATTATTATTGCGATGATTTTAAGTTTACTATTTTTTGCATTCATTTCGTTTCTTGAGCGTTTTTTCATAAAATGGAACAGAGAGGAAGTCGAGTAATGGCACTTTCCCTTCATAATATAAACAAATCGTTTGGCAACAAAAAAGTTTTACAAAATATTTCTCTTCAGATTGAAAAGGGAGAGTTCGTTTCTTTACTTGGTCCTTCAGGTAGTGGAAAAAGTACGTTATTTAATATAATCGGAGGGTTATTCAGTCCTGATGAAGGGGATGTTTTTTTAGAAGAAAGAAAGATTACTAATCGATCGGGACATATTAGTTATATGCCTCAGCAGCCGTCGCTTTTTCCATGGCGTACCGTTTTGGAAAATGCTCTATTAGGTCAAGAGTTAGCCAAAAAAACAGATGCTGAATATGCAAAAAAACTACTAACAAAAGCAGGCTTAGGTGATATGCTTGATGCGTATCCTCATCAATTATCTGGTGGAATGAAACAAAGAGTTGCTTTTATTCGTGCTTTATTAAGCCCACAGGAGATCATGTGTTTAGACGAACCCTTTTCAGCGCTTGATGCTTTTACTCGCTTGGATATGCAGAAGTGGCTACTTGAAACTTGGGAAGAAGTGGAACAGTCGATTTTCTTTATTACCCATGATATAGAAGAAGCACTCTTTTTATCGGACAAAATTGTTATTTTATCCTCGAATCCCGCTGAAATTAAAGAAATTATTCATGTGCCATTTGAACGACCTAGAAAAGAAGAGTTGTTGTTAAGTTATTCTTTTTTGGATTGGAAACGAGAAGTAACAGAAAAAATGGAAATGGGTAATAATGAGCTAAAAAAATAAGCTGGTATAAAGTGCCAGCTTATTTTTATTTTCGTTTCCGTTTATTTTTCTTGCCATCCAGGTTAACGAATTCGCTTTCCCTTGCGACCTCTACATCGTGCTTCGGACTCGTATCATACTTTCTCGCAATATTTCTTTGTTTTCCAGTATCTCTATTTCGATTTTTATTTTCTTCAGACATAGTAAATCCTCCTATCATATTTACTATATCCTGTTAGTGTTGAAACTATTTATTCAAAATAGTTTTATCTGTGCAAAGAAACGCTACTATAACTACAAAAAAGAAGCATAACTCTCGTCGATGTCGCCTTATAGAGTGTCCATTTTCGTTAAGCCCAGTAGTTTCATTTTTAGCAAGATGATATTATTTTTTCATTTTTATAAATAATTTTTCGAGTGCTTTTTCATTTTTTCCTAAAGCGGGTTCTGTATTTATCGCTTTAAAGATGTCCTTGTTTTCAAATTTCCGGTCATCCTGCATCGCTGAGTCAATTACAGCATAGACGTCGTTTGCTTTGAGGAGACTTTTATCCATAATCCACATTTCTATTTGATAAAAATGTGTTCCGTCAGTCCATTGATAAATACGGTCTTTACGCTCATTATGTTGATAAATTGTTACTTCTATACCGCCAGGTGTTTTAACTACTTCGTCTTCCTTAAATATATCTTCATACACTTCCAGTTCTTGATCTGAGACCGAATATGTAATGGTATCAGACCCTCCTATTCTATATTGAACATCCAACTGAACAGTCTTTTCATTATATCCCATGTACATAAATGCTGCTCCATCTAATTCAACATATTCCTCATGGAGCTTTGGAAATTTAATGTTTTCCGTATCTAAATTCAATGCTTTATATAGCGGATCGTACGCTCCCTCTTCCTCTGTTTTTAAAGATTTACTTATTAATTCGATAGCTTTTTCGTTATCTGGATCTTCCTCTTCGGACAAAGTAATGTTATAGATATTCCCATCACTTTCTCCCCACATTTCATATCTTTTATAGGAATCTCCATATAACCCATACACTCCATTAATTGAATCATGGTCGAGCTTTTTCTCTTCGACAAATTCACCTTTAAACTCTTTCATCGCTTCCTTGTCATATCTGGTACCACCTTCATATGAAATGAGTGGCAACCCCAAGTCCAAATCGTAATATGAGGAGTATTGGAACGTATCATTATATGTAAAATAACGAATAATGATGTCCCCTATATCCTTTTCACTTTTAATAAAGCCAGGTTTTTTTAATTCTCGCTGTTTTGTCATCATTTTTTCAATGATTTCTCGTTCATTAAGAGGATTTTCTAAATCAATCAGTTCATTTTCAACCTCTGCATCTGATACGGTTTTAATTTCTTTATCCTCTTCCACCGTTTTGTTTTTAGGAGTTTCATCAGTTAACTCATTTAATACTGCGTCCATCATATTACTACAACCTGCTAGAAGCACTGTTGCAAAAATTAATGTAAATATCTTTCTCATCTATCCTCTACTCCCCCATAGTTTTAAAATGTTACTGAAATTTTGCGTAAGATCAGTATCATAACAGAGTAAACATTATCAAAATATGTTAGAACCCTCAAGAGTCTAAAGAAATAGGAGAATAGAACTTATTATTTTATAAGATGAGAATGATATGCATATTATTTCTTAGATAAAAGGATGATTAGTAGATTAAACTTGGTCTTATCAAGCTATTCATAGGAAATTTAAGCCATCTTTTTATTACATGCCTAATTTTCCTTAAATAAAATTACTGCTCTGCTATTTTAAATGTTTTTGTCGGAGGCCATGCGACAACCTAGCAAAATTACATTTCGCTCTTAGCCATGAGACGAGATGTCCATGTCCGTGCAAACATTCCAACTTACCTCAAACTCTTTATTGGTGAAACTCTTGTCAAGGCATCTGAACTATCTACTCAATTTTCTATATATTTTTTTCCATTCATTCGAGATATCAGTAGTCACAACCTAATAACTTCTTTTCACTATTCTAACTGCCTTCTCCTTATACAAGACTAATATTTTTACCCTTGTTTTCATAATTTAATAGTAAAGAATTCCACATATTTTAATGGAGGTGGATAAATGAATAATATTATTATAGTGGAATTTATTTTATATTTTATCGTCATCATTGCCATAGCGTATATGGCAAGCAGAACAAAAATGAGTCATTCAGTATTTCTTTTAGGTGGAAAACAACTTCCTGGTTGGGCGCTTGCTTTTTCAGAACGGGCAACTGGAGAGTCAGCTTGGTTACTGCTCGGTTTTACTGGATTTGTTTTTGTTACAGGGTTATCTGGAATATGGGTAGCAATCGGTATAGCTACGGGAATAATTTTCGCATGGTTAGTATTGACAAGAAGATTTCGAGAAGAAGCAGATAAATATAATGTCCTTACCTTACCAGACTATTTAGCCATTAAGTTTCAAGCGAAAGCAAATATTATTCGTTGGCTAATAAGTATATTAATCGCAAGTTTCTTCATGTTTTATGTCGGAGCTCAACTTGCAGGAGCGGGAAAACTTTTTCTAACTACGTTTCACATGAACGAAACGACCGGGATTATCATTGCTACTGCCGTCATCATGGCAACTGCATATTTTGGAGGGTTTTTATCTGTTGTCTGGACAGATATGATTCAGAGTATTATGATGCTGCTTACATTAGTCTTTCTACCAATCGTTGCGCTTATTTATATTGGTTCAAATGATCTATCCATTTCGACCTCTCTTGTCACTGCAGGAGAAGGTTTCGATTCGTGGATGGGTGGTGTCACTGGATTTGCCATTGGTGTGTTATTTTTTAATAATTTCTCTTGGTTCTTTGGTTATTTAGGCGGGCAGCCACAGCTGAGTGCACGTTTCATGGCATTAAAAAATGATCGGGAAGCGAAGCAAGGCATTACCGTTGCTATCATATGGACCCTACTCGCATATGCAGGTGCATTTATAATTGGACTTGCCGCGATTGCTATGTACCAGCAAGGGAGTTTTTCGGATGTGGAAACAGTCCTTCCTCATATGATTCTTGATCTGATGCCACCGTGGATTGCTGGTATTTTACTTGCTGGAATTATGGCTGCTATTATTACTACTGCTAACTCTCAACTTATGGTCGTCACCAGTTCTGTTAGTGAGGATATTATTCATAAGACACTTGGTATGAAATTAACGGACAGACAAATGGTTACCCTTTCTCGAATTATTATTTTAGCCGTTGGAATCGTTGGTATGATCATAGCATTGACCTCAGAATCCTTACTCTATCTTGTCGTAAGTTGGGCATGGGCAGGTGTCGGAGGTACTTTATCCCCTGCTATATTGATGACGTTTTTTTGGAAAAAATATTCAAGTTCTGGGTTAATAGCTACTGTTGTTTCCGGTTTTGTCTTTACTGTTTTATGGATTAGCACCCCACTGGATGGCATTATAACATCGAGATTTTCTACTTTTTTCATAGCAGCTATTTTTGGAATTTTATTCAGTTTCCTGTTACCTGATAAAAAAGAACAAACGGGATAGTCAGTCAAGAGTTATGTTTTTAAACAGAAACAGAACTCTTTTTTCTAATCTGATTATAGAAAAATACCTTAATAACAAGATTTAATTAAGAACTAATTATTGTGCTTTCTACTTAGTTAACCCTAAATATATAAATAATAGTTTTTTGTATCACTTTTTCGGAAATAACTCATACTAACACTACTCGGAGGTGTTTGTATGAAAAAGGTATCAAATGTTTTTTGGTACGCCGTCTCCACTTGTATCGCAATTGTATTATGGGGGACATTTTTTCCAAGTCATTTAAATACAATAACAGCTGCAACTACCGCTTTTATTTACGACCGGTTCGGCTGGTACTATATGTTTGTCATTATGGTGATGATAATATTATGTATCTACCTAATGTTTTCTCGCTTTGGAAAAATCAAACTTGGTAAAGAAGATGATGAACCAGATTTTAGCTATCCAGCTTGGTTTGCAATGTTGTTTAGTGCAGGAATGGGAATTGGATTGATGTTTTTTACGACAGCAGAAACAATTTCTCATGCGTTTATCAGCTCTCCAAATGCCGATCCAGGTACAAAACAGGCAATCGTAGAATCTTTACAATACACTTCTTTTCATTGGGGATTTCATGGTTGGGGGCTATATGCAATTGTCGGCTTGATTCTTGCCTATTTTAAGTTTTATCGAGGAGCCCCTGGTTTAATCAGTGCGACACTTGAACCTTTGTTTGGAGAAAAGGTAATGCGTGGAAAAACTGGTGTCATCGTCGATACATTAGCAATCATTGCAACCGTTGTTGGAGTAGCTTCGACCCTTGGATTAGGTTCAGCACAAATTAATAGTGGTTTGACATTTTTATTTAATGCACCTAAAACGTTTTGGTTCCAACTCATAATTTTAGTAATTGCAACAGTCTTATTTATCGCTTCTGCCTGGTCGGGAATTGGGTATGGGATTAAATATTTAAGTACCATCAATATGTGGCTCGCTGCATTAGTCGTAACGCTATTATTTTTCGTTGGTCCTTCGATGTACATAATCAATATGTTTACAACAACAATTGGAAAATATGCAGGAAATTTTATTGAGATGAGTTTTGAACTAAAACCTGTTGATCCGGAGAAACGGCAATGGATTAATGATTGGACAATTTTTTATTGGGCTTGGTGGATTTCATGGGCACCGTTTGTCGGCATGTTTATCGCGCGCGTCTCTAAAGGAAGAACAATTAGAGAATTTATTGCCGGTGTTTTACTTGCCCCTACATTTGTAACGATGATTTTCTTTGCTGTGTTTGGAGTATCTGCACTAAATTTGGAGCAAAATGGGATTGCTAAAATATCTGAATTAGCTACTGAAACGGCAACTTTTGGCATGTTTCAGCATTATCCGTTAGGGACTATTTTGTCTTTTTTAACAATTATTGTGATTGCAGTATTTTTTATAACATCAGCTGATTCAGCTACATTTGTTCTCGGCATGTTCAGTACAACTGGACGATTAAACCCTGCAAACTCGGTAAAAATAATTTGGGGAATCTTACTCTCATCGATGGCTGCAATCGTAATGTATTCTGGAGGGATTCAAGGTTTTCAAAATATGCTGATCATCGCGGCCTTGCCATTTTCAGTCATTATTATTTTAATGTCTGTCTCCTTCTTAAAAGTCGTTAAAAAAGAATAAGGTAAGAGAATCGTCTCAGTATTGTGTGATTTTACTTGGTGTAGAATGAACGATACTTGGTAAAAATTCTATTGGACGAAAAAAACGTGCACGATGCATTGCCCTCATTCAAGGGATGAGACAATGCTTCGTGCACATTTCCATTCCAAAAGCACCACTATTATAGGTGACGAAACTTCAATTAATCATTCATATTTTACTGGTAGATTATCTTTACTAATGTCTCTTTTCGTTAATATAAACTGTTGTCGTTCATTAAAAAATACTTTATAGGCTAAATGTAGAAAAATGAGGACCGTGATGGAAACTGTTCCTGCCACCCCTAGCATAACTGATAATTGATATTTCACTGCTGTAATTGGAGATTGACCAGCGATAATTTGCCCAGTCATCATTCCCGGCAAGAAGATAATTCCCATTCCGACCATCGCATTTATCGTCGGGAGCATTGCTTGATCATAAGCTTCATTTATTATTGACTTCGATGCTACTTTTGGTGAAGCCCCAAGCATGAGCGCTCCTTCTATCTTTTCCTTTTGCCCCTTCATTCCGTTTAATAAATTATTTACTCCGAGAGAAACCCCTGTCATTGTTTTTCCGATAATCATTCCGCTTAGAGGAATAAAATATTGTGGTTCATACCATGGATCAAGCTGCAATACAACAAGCATGAAAAAGATAAGATTTATACTTATTCCGACGAACATTGCGAGTGCAATGATTTTTTTAATGTCAATTTTTATAGTTGCTTTTGTTCTCTGATACACGTTGAAAACGGCAAAACCTAACATAATGAACACGATAGAAACGGTTATAAGAGGATGAGGGTTCTTCAATACATAGACTAAAATATATCCGACTATAATAAGTTGGATGGTCATTCGTAATACAGATATAATAAGTAATTTTTCCCGGGGAATTTTTTTAAAACGAAAGATGACTAATATAATAATGATAAAGATATAGGCATATGCAACTTGCCACATTGTAAAATCCATCACATCTTCATTCACTCTCATTCACCTCCATGCTGGCCGCTGTATGTATCCATGTTTATTACATTATCGGCAAATTTTTCCGATACATGCTTATCATGCGTAACCATAATAACCTGCTGTTCGTGCTTCCGTGCAATCGTTAAAAATTGGCTTAATACATGATCTGTCGTTTTATTATCTAATTCTGAAGTTGGTTCGTCTAATAACAAAACATTTGCCTGCTTCATCAACAATACACGTCCTAAAGCAATTCGTTGTTTTTCCCCACCTGACAGATCATTGATATTGATATCTAAACTTTTTTCAAGCCTTAAGCGATCTAACATCTCTTTTAAAGCCTCATCAGAAGCAGCTTGCTGACCAGATAATCTCAATCCCATATATAAATTTTCACGGATAGATCCATCAAACATTACTGGATTTTGCGGCGCCATCACAACTTTCCTTCGCAATTCACAAGCAGGTAGTTCCGTAATATTCCGACTATTTAATTTGATTATACCGGCTGCGGGATCATCGAGATTATTTAACAAACGTAATAGAGTAGATTTGCCACTGCCACTCTGTCCTTCAATACTAATTACTGGTTCTTTTAATAATAAGCTTTTAATAGTGAACACATTTTTAACCTGTACATTATCAAGTTGAAACATCTTCTAAATTTCCCCCAATAGTTGACTTGTATTTAGTTAGCTTTACCCTCTTTCAAGACATTTACACGTATTACCAATGCCCAACTAATGAGTTGTTTGCTAAGTATATCTGTATAGGTGTCTCGTGGATACACAATGCAAGTCGTTCTAGAGTTTCTAGTAACGATCAACTTATATAAATACTGGTTTATATAGATATTATTTACAAAATTTGTGTGATCTTATCTATAACAGTATTTGCAGACATCTACCATTGATTACCAGTTAAAAAAGTTCAATTAATGTTCAGATTTTAATTATTTTTTTCGATATTTCGAATCAACTAATTGTCATACCAAAAAAATAGGAATAATATTTGTAACAGATATTTTTTATACATTTTCTGTAAAAGGTTTACGACATGTTTATATATGGAGGAGGAGTAGAAAATGAGTAAAAAATGGCTGTGGGTATCATTTATTCTGGCTGTTTCAGCAATGTTATCCGGTTGTGAGTATTCACTTAAAGTACTTGATCCGAGAGGACCACAAGCGGAAACTCTATCAAATACAATTATTTTTTCTATTATTATGATGGCTTGTATTTTACTCGTTGTTTATGTTTTATTTACGATCATGTTAGTTAAATATCGTGCATCTAAATTGGACAAAGATTATGAACCGCCTCATGAAGAAGGCAGTAAAGCGTTAGAAATTTTTTGGACGGCTATGCCGATTATCATTGTTATTATTCTTTCGATAGTTACCGTTCAAACGACCACAACAGTAGAAAATAAACCTGATGCATATCAAAACGAGGAACCGCTTGTTATCTATGCTGCATCATCGAACTGGAAATGGCATTTTTCATACCCAGAACAAAATATTGAAACAGTAAATTATGTAAATATTCCGGTCGATCGTCCAATTGAATTTCGTCTTTATTCATATGGACCAATAACAAGTTTTTGGATACCACAGCTTTCTGGTCAAAAATATGCTATGAGCGATATGGTTACAAAAATCAATCTCGCCGCAAGCACACCTGGCTCTTATATGGGGAAAAACTCCAACTTCAGCGGAAAAGGCTTTGCGCATATGGAATTTGAAGCAGAAGCAATGTCTGACAAGGATTTTGATTCATGGGTAAATGATGTGAAAAATAATGAACAAGAGTTAACAGAATCAGAGTTTAATAAATTATTAGAAATGGAGCATGTTGGACGAAAATCCTACTCTTCTACCCATTTAAGCTTTGCTCCTGCTCCTGAAGGAGAACATGCAGGACATCATCATGGGGATGAACAGGAAAAAGAGGAATCCCCTCATCGTACAGGCCATGAACATGGTAGCAATACAGAAATGAACATGACTACAGATACAACTCATAAGAACGAGTAACATCGTTTTATATTTAGGCTACTAAAGAAAATGGCTGCCTAGCTTTGATAGATTGAAAGGAGTTTAACGCGAATGAAATGGGATCAGTTTTTAGTAACAGGAGAACCGATGATTTATGCCGCGATGATAAGTATTGTCGTTGTATCCATTGCAATTGTCGCTGGTTTAACCTACTTAAAAAAATGGAGTTATCTATGGGAAGAATGGCTAACAACGGTCGATCATAAACGAATCGGTGTGATGTATATTATTTCTGCCCTTTTAATGCTTTTCCGTGGCGGAGTCGATGCGGTCTTAATGCGTGCACAAACAGCTATTCCTGAAAATGGGTTACTTGATGCGCAACATTATAATGAAATTTTCACTACGCATGGAATTATTATGATTTTATTTATGGCGATGCCGTTTATTATCGGATTAATGAACGTCGTTATTCCGCTTCAGATTGGGGCAAGAGATGTTGCTTTTCCACGGTTAAATGCCGTTAGTTTCTGGCTTTTCTTTTTCGGTGCGATGCTATTAAATATTTCCTTCGTGATCGGGGGCTCACCAGATGCCGGTTGGACAGCTTATTTTCCGTTAGCGAGCGTCAATTTTAGTCCGACAGTCGGGAATAACTATTATGCCATTGCACTGCAAATTGCTGGACTAGGAACGTTAATGACAGGGATTAACTTCCTCGTTACGATATTAAAAATGAGAGCACCTGGTATGACATTAATGAAAATGCCTATGTTTACTTGGTCTGTATTAATTACCAATGTCATTATTGTCTTCGCCTTCCCTGTATTGACAGTTGCACTTGCCTTAATGATGTTAGACCGCCAATTTGGTACACAATTTTTTACAATGGCAAATGGCGGGATGGACATGCTCTGGGCGAATCTGTTCTGGGTATGGGGCCACCCGGAAGTTTATATAGTAATCCTTCCTGCATTTGGGATATATAGTGAAATTATTTCCACCTTTGCCCGGAAAAACTTATACGGGTATAAATCAATGGTCATAAGTATGATTGCAATATCCCTACTTTCGTTCCTTGTCTGGGTGCACCATTTTTATACCATGGGGCACGGTGTGATGGTAAATAGTATTTTCTCTATTACGACCATGGCAATCGCTGTTCCGACCGGGGTTAAAATATTCAACTGGTTGTTTACATTACGAAAAGGAAAAATTACGTTTACGACCCCGATGTTATATGCATTAGCATTTATCCCTATTTTTACAATTGGTGGGGTAACCGGGGTAATGCTAGCGATGGCAAGTACGGATTATCAATATCATAATACGATGTTTTTAGTGGCGCATTTTCATTATGTATTAATTCCGGGAACGGTCTTTGCCGTAATTGCCGGTTTCCATTTCTGGTTCCCGAAAGTCTTTGGTTTCCGCTTAAATGAAAAATTAAGTAAATTAGCTTTCTGGTTTATCGCAATTAGCTTTAATGTCACATTCTTCCCTCTCTTTATATTAGGGTTAAATGGAATGACACGGCGCATGTACACTTATTCTGCAGATACTGGTTTTGGACCATTAAATATGCTTTCTGCTAATGGAGCTTTAGGATTAACGATTGGCTTTATCATTCTTGTTTACAATATTTATTGGAGTGTTCGCTATAGTCCACGGGATAAAACAGGAGATCCGTGGGATGCCCGTAACTTAGAATGGGCTACACATAGTCCAGTACCTGAGTATAATTTTGCCATTATCCCGCAAGTAAACTCATTAGATGCTTTATGGTTTTCTAAAAAAGAAGGGAAACCATTAACAGAAGGAGCTTATGAGCCAATTCATATGCCAAACAGCAGTGGATTGCCATTCATTATGGGTGTTGCCTTTTTCTTCTGGGGCTTCTTTATGGTATTCAGCATGTGGGTGCCAGCAATTATATTAGCGATCTTTATCTTTGGAACAATGGCATACCGATCCTTTGAAAAAGATGATGGACATTATATTTCTGTTGAAGAAATTGAACAAACGGAAAACAGATTACGAGGTGAGCAACAATGAAAATAGATCATACATTGCCACTGGAATATAGTACAGAGGAAAATAATTTAAAAATACTCGGATTCTGGATTTTTCTAGGTGCTGAAATCGCCTTATTCTCTACATTATTTGCCGTCTATTTTACATTAGAACATCGGATCGGCTCAGGACCTAGCGGGCAAGAAATCTTTCAACTATTCCCAGTCATGATTGAAACTATAGTATTGCTTACGAGCAGTTTTACTATTGGGCTCGGGATTCACGCGATGCGTCTAGGCAATAAAAAAGCAATGCTTACGTTTTTTATTATTACTTTGCTATTAGGTCTTGGATTTTTAAGCGTAGAAATTTTTGAATTCGTTATGTACGTCCATGAGGGTGCAACTATCCAAACGAGTGGATTTTTATCGAGTTTATTTACACTGCTTGGGACCCACGGAGCTCACGTCACATTTGGTCTTTTCTGGGGGCTTGCGATCCTAATCCAAGTTGCAAAAGACGGATTTAATTCTAAAACTTCAAATAAAGCATTCATATTCTCGTTATACTGGCATTTTCTTGATGTCGTCTGGATATTTATTTTCAGCTTTGTCTATTTGAAAGGAATGATGTAACATGAAAGAACTTTTCCCTTTACCACACGTGATAGGATTTGTTTCATCATTGCTCCTTTCATTCATCGCATTAGTTGTCATCTATTTTCATTTGTCTTTTACTCAAGGAATGATAATTTTAGGTGTTACAGCTGCGATTCAGGCGAGCCTGCAGTTATTTTTATTCATGCATGTAAAAGAAAATGAATCTAGTAAATCCGTTTATACAAATATTGGATATGCCCTATTCGTTGGCTTAGTGACGATTTTTGGAACTTTGTTTGCGATGATTTGGGGGTATTAAGAGAAGAGCACTCTATTCAGTCCTACTGAAATAGAGTGTTCTTTTTATGTTCTACGGATCGTGAAAATGTTTAATTATCTATCAGATAAATGAGATATTTGATTATAATCTTTGATTTGCCATGAATTTTCATGATAATAAATATTACTAATGCAGGCGTTCGTCAATTTTGTCTTTCCTGTACCAATTTCTCCATTGGATAACGTTGCAAGAATTAGATTTATAACTCCCCCATGTGCCACAAGTAGTACTTTTTTATTTGGATATGTTTCAAGTATGGACTGAATTCCTCTCATGACACGCTCGATGACAAATTCTCGCTTTTCTTCATTTGGGTATTCTCTAGTTGGAAACATTCTTTTTCTTTCTTCAGGCGTCAACCCTTCTGCTTCTCCATAATTTCTTTCCTCAAAATCAACCATTTCAATTATAGGTAAATGTAATTTCTTATTAATAATCTCTGCCGTATGTTTAGCGCGGATCAACGGGCTCGTAATGATTATATCCCATTTTGATCGACTTAAGAAAACAGCACTCTTTTCCGCTTGTAACCTACCAGTCTCGTTTAATGGGATGTCTGTTTTCCCTTGAATTTTACCTTCTTTATTCCAATCTGTTTCTCCATGTCTAATTAAACAAATCGAAGTCACTGTATAAGCTCCTTTCACGGAGTATAATATCCCCTACTCTAAGTCTAATCGTTATTTTACCATAAAACAGGAAGCATTTTATACATAAACTGGTTCAGGGTGGACTCATCTTAATTCAACCCAAAGCAAATACCTCTGCTTTCTGTTCAATAAATAAATAAAGTAACCGCCGACTAAACGATTACTCCATAAAATTCACGTTCCACAAAATGTTTGATAAAATGTCTTTGGAACAGGGACTTCTGCATACTCTTTTTGTTTTTCTGTATAAGCAAACGGATGAGCGAGTGCATCTAAAAGATCTTTCATCACAGTGAAGTCATTATTTTCTACTGCTGCATCTAAAGCTGTTTCAACCAGATGGTTACGTGGAATCAACGCTGGATTATTTTCTTTCATTTTTGCATAAATGTGTCCTTCATCAACTTCTTGTCTTTTTAATCTCTCGCTCCACTGTTTCCGCCATTCTAAAAATTCTTCCGAATGAAAAAGTACTGCACCATCTAACTTCTTCGTAGTTAATGCTATAAACGTATCTGTATAATCTGCTTTATATTTTATCATTGCTTGTAGCAGGTCAGTAATTAATTTCTGATCGCCACTTTCTTCATTAAATAGCCCAAGTTTTGCACGCATTCCATCTAGCCAGTAAGTTGTATAGATTTTAGGGAATGTGTCAAGTGCATTTTCGGCTAGCTTGATGGCCTTCTCTTCTTCTTTATCTAAAAGAGGAAGTAAACTTTCGGCAAACCGCGTAAGATTCCAATGTGCAATCGGAGGTTGGTTACCGTACTTATAACGAGCCCCTGTATCTATGGAACTAAAAACGGTTTCCGGGTCAAACGTATTCATAAACGCACATGGACCATAATCAATCGTTTCTCCACTTATCGTCATATTATCTGTATTCATAACGCCGTGAATGAAGCCGACCAATTGCCATTTTGCAATCAGATAAGCTTGACGACGGATTACTTCCTTGAGCAGTTCCTGATATGGATTTTCATGCTGAGCAAGATATGAAAAATGTCGTTGAATTGTATAATCTGCAAGTGCTCTCAGGTCTTCTTCCTCACTGAATATATGAGCAAATTGAAACGTACCGACTCGTAAATGACTTGATGCGACACGAGTAAGCACCGCACCAGGCAGTTTTGTTTCCCTGAATATTTCTTCTCCTGTAGTAACTACAGCAAGACTCCGGGTCGTTGGAATTTCAAGTGCAAGCATTGCCTCACTAATAATATATTCCCGCAGCATTGGTCCGAGTGCAGCTCGGCCATCGCCACCTCGTGAATAACTCGTCCTTCCTGCACCTTTTAACTGAATATCAAACCGTTCCCCTGAAGGCGTTATCTGTTCACCTATCAATACAGCCCGACCATCACCAAGCATCGTGAAATTTCCAAATTGATTACCAGCATACGCTTGTGCGATTGGAATAGAGCCTTCTGGCAACTCATTCCCTGCCAATACAGCAATACCTGTGTCTGTTTGAAGTGTTGTCCCATCAAGGCCTAATGATTCTGCAAGTTCCTCATTATAAATGATCAATTGGGGCGCCGTAACTTGTGTCGGCTTTGTTTTTGTATAAAAATTGTCCGGAAGCCTCGTATAAGTGTTTTCTAGCTTCCAACCCATCTGGTTATTATTTGTCACTAGCTCACCTCGTTTATTGAAAAAAGTAAAAAGTTCATGCAAGTAACTTTACTTTTCCCAATTCCTTATAAACAAATCAATCAAGTCTATTTTACGTTTTTTTAATTTATATATATTTCTAATACTATATATTAAAGCTGTTAAAAATCAATGTCCCTATCATACCTTTCCTCATACTAAAATTAAAACAATACCATTCCCCCGCATTTATACAAGTACAAATACGGAATATCATTTAGAAGATTTGCTACGTATATTTTACCCTCACAAATAATGAATAATTTCTCTACTCGACACTTTGTAAAATATTAATAAACTTACTTCGACTAGTCAATCTACCTGCTAAAATGAATTATAGGGGGAATCCAAATGATCTATATAAGAAAGACTTCCTTTATTATCTTAGCTATTTCTCTTCTTAGTTTATTATCGGCATGTGGCAAAACGGTACTAGAAGATGCAAATGACTTTATTTCTCCAATCGATGAAATAACTATTCCAGAAAATGTACAAATCATTGGTCTCGGAGAAGCGACACATGGAAACATTGAATTTCAAGAATTAAAAAAAGACGTTTTTCAAGTCTTATTAGAACAGGAAAATGTCCGTGTTTTTATTTTAGAAGGTGATTTCGGTGGCGCCCAGCAAATTAATGATTATATTCTAAACGGCAATGGAACAGCAAAAGATGTCATAGAGACACTCGACTATGGTATTTACCGAACAAAACAAATGATCGATCTTATTGAATGGATGCATAATTACAATAAAACAGCAGATGAGGATGAAAAAATTTATTTTTACGGTAATGATATGCAGCGATACGACTATAGTAAAGCTGGTCTGCTTAATTATTTTTCTACAGTGGATCCAAATACATCGAAAAAATTTGGCGCTCAATTGGAACATGTTACAAATGATACAATGCATGATTTAACACAAGAAGAACTTGAAGAATTGAACAAAACAATTGATTCCATCTTAACCGATTTACATACAAATGAAGCAGATTATATTAAACAATCATCCCAAGAATCCTTTTCCCTAGCTCAACAATATGCAAGAATTATGAAACAACGGACTGATCTTTTGATGAACGAAGGGTCTTATGCAAGAATACGTGATCAATATTTAGCAGAAAACCTAGAATGGATTGTAGAATTTGAATCAACACAGGGACGCGATAAAGTATTTGTCTCCGCACATAATGGCCATATTGAAAAAACTTCAGCAGCATTCGGCTATGAATCAATGGGAGACTATATTGATGAAAAATACGGAGATCGCTATTTTGCAATCGGCACCGATTTTATGACAAGTTCCTTCCAAGCATTTAATAGCGCAGCAGAAGAACGAAAAAATTACACCGTTAAAAACAACAATAAATTAGTCACTGCATTCAAAAATGTTGATCCAAATATCTTTTATGTAGATTTTGTACGTGCTAATGAATCATCGGTACTCCATGACATTATTTCATCCGAGCAGAAAATGCCTAATATCGGAGATGACTTCCGCCCATGGTACAAATCTTTAACGTTTTTCTATACAATAAAAATGATTCCAAATGAATCATACAATGGAATTATTATTGTAAAAGAGGCAACACCGACAGTAGTTATTAATAATCATTGAATGCCCTTCTTTATAACTCAACTTTCGCAGTGAGAAAATGTCGAATGAACCTTGATACTATTTGGTAGATATAGGTACATTACTTATGTTGACTTTGAGTAGTTAACGTAAACTATGCAGTAGCTGAAGTCTATGATCCTTAGTTTCAGCATCGTTGATTTCCGCTCCGGGCAGTACGCTTTCCGCGGGCAACGCTTCAGCTTCCTCAGAAGCAAAGATCGCTTCTTGCGGGATCTTCAGCTGTTGCTTTTCCCGCAGGAGTCGACTGCCCTTGCCCTCTGCTACAATCTACTATCGCGTAATGGCGTGTGTAGACTTCCTCAAGCAATAACAGCATCATTCCAGCGGAGGAAATATGTGGAGACTCCTATGGGAGCAAAGGCCTAGATGAGACTACACAGTGCGTAGCACAAGAAGGCCGGGCAGCCGCCCATGGTAAAGGAGACACTGTGAAAGCAAGCGTAAGCGCAGCTCGAACAGATGTCGCTCTTATGCCCGTGGTGAAAGCGAAACATATTTCCGTAGCGGTAAGATAATAACGATCTTAAGTTACTGCACTTCTACTTTTACAAAGCAGTAATTTCTGTAAGTATGAACAGTTCATTTCTTACATTTTCAAGTGGGCTATGAAAGATGCGTTAAATCAAGAGCTACTCAACCTTCACACCAATTCTATTGATGCGAAAGTTGAGTTTATAATAAAAAGGACTATACGAAGACAAAAGCCAAATCCATATTTGCCTTCGTACAGTCCTTTTATTTATTTAGATTACTCTATTCCAAAATCGTTGTTGGGCAATTGCGTATAGGAATTGTTCATTGAACTTAGGATTATCGTCTTGATAGACGAATCCTGGAATCGATTCTTTATCGCCAACTGGAAAATACTTTTCCCCACTAGGAGCAAATCCAATCGGTTTATAATGCTGAAATGCTTCAGAAATAAAATTCATCACGCTTTGGTTAAAATCATGTTGATTTTCCACTTCACCACCGACAATATATAAACTGTCAAATAGCACCGCATCTGTTGTCATAATCGTTTCATCTACAGCCAATTTAGTGCCGTTTCTTCCAACTACAGGAGATAAAGTTTCACTGATAATTGTTACAAAAACACCATATCTTTTTAGATATTCAATTGTTGCAAGTACCTCTTCGTCATCAAACCCATTACCGATGAGTACACCTAATGTCAAATAATAAGGTAAATGAGGTGTGTTTTCCTGACTCAGTGCAGGTGAAGATGCTGTCACGTTTGATTGTTCACCAGTCGGTCGCCTCACACCAACTTTATCAGCAATCGCATTAGCTAACCCTTTATCAACACGAACGAACATATCTACTACTTGCTGCCTCACGGACCTGCTCTTCACTTTCCCAACTTCAAAAATAAATGCATTACGTATATGTCTTTTCTCTGGAGGGCTCATACTATTCCAAAACAATCTTGCTTGAGAAAAAAAGTCTTTAAAGGACTCACTTCTTGCTTGAATGACATGCCCTTCAACCTTTTCTTGATAATGTTCAAATCCGCCCTGTTCAGGAGGAGTTGTTGCCGGGGTATTATTCGCCAATGAATTTTTATGATAGCTTACTTGCCCGACATCGATCCGTTGTCTATGATAACCATTCCGCTGATTATTATGGAACGGACAAATGGATCTGTTAATTGGAATTTCAGTAAAGTTCGGCCCACCGAGTCGAATTAATTGTGTATCAATATAGGAAAATAGCCGTCCTTGGAGTAGCGGGTCATTCGTAAAATCGATTCCAGGTACAATATTTCCTGGATGAAATGCCACTTGTTCTGTTTCTGCAAAAACATTATCGACATTTTTATTTAATGTAAGCATCCCTATTTTTCTAACTGGAACAATTTCTTCAGGCCATAATTTTGTCGCATCTAAAATATCAAAGTCAAACATAAATTCATCTTCTTCATTAATCATCTGAACACCTAACTCAAACTCTGGATAAGCACCTCGTTCAATCCTTTCCCATAAATCACGTCGGTGAAAGTCAGGGTCTTTCCCACCAATTTTCTGTGCTTCATCCCAAACGAGTGAATGAACACCTAAAACTGGCTTCCAATGAAATTTAACAAATCTAGCTCTTCCTTCTTGATTGACGAAACGAAATGTATTGACACCGAATCCTTCCATCATTCGAAAACTCCTTGGAATTGCCCTGTCCGACATTAGCCACATAATCATATGTGCTGTCTCCTGATTATTCGCTACAAAATCCCAGAATGTATCATGAGCAGATGATGCTTGTGGCATCTCGTTATGGGGTTCAGGTTTAATCGCATGAACAATATCTGGAAATTTCATCGCATCTTGAATAAAGAATACAGGTATATTATTAGAGACTAAGTCATAGTTACCTTCTTCTGTATAAAACTTTACTGCAAATCCACGAACATCGCGCGCAGTCTCCATTGATCCAACACTTCCAACAACTGTTGAAAACCGTACGAAAACAGGTGTCTCTTGACCTGATTCTTGTAAGAATCCTGCTTTTGTATATTCGCTCATCGGCTCATAGCATTTAAACATCCCATGAGCAGCAAATCCTCTAGCATGTACAACCCTTTCTGGAATTCTTTCATTATCAAAATGAGTTATTTTTTCTCTTAAATGAAAATCTTCTAGTAGAGTGGGACCACGTACACCAGCTTTCAAAGAGTCTTCATCATTTGATATTTTGACAGATTGGTTTGTTGTCATTTTTTTACCATAATTGTTCACTCTGAATTGATTCAACTGTTCATCCTTCAAGTTCCTAGACGTTTGTTTGTCGTTATCTTGATTCCCCATTCCCATATCACCTATCCTACTAATGTTTAGTCAACAATATATATATGCATACATCAGTAAATAGGTACTTGACTATTCAGAAAGTGATATTAATTTTAACTTGACTCCCTGTATTTTCATGATAAGAGCAAAACTAAATAAAGTTAAACCAACTTAGAATAATCATTACATTTTATAACTCTCCATAAATAATGATGACTCTTTGTTTTCCTTGTTTCGTCAATTTTTAACTTTATTTGACATCCATATAATAAGCAGGTTGTAAAAATTAAACCATTTACATTGCGAATCTATCAATCAATTGAGAATGAAAACAATTACACTCTCCCCTTCTGTCCAATTTTAAATCACTCTTTTTTAATGAGCCTAATCCTTGTCACAACAATGTCATAAAGAAACCTTCATAAAAAAGAGTGTTATTCTTGACAGAATAAATCACATATACGATAATAAGTTTTGGATTAGAATTATTTTAGTTAACGATGAAATTAGAGATGATCTTGCCTGTTTATGTATCGGGAATTGTCGTATACTAATTTCATCTAGAAAAAATATTGGAGGAATTGATACTATGTCTTTAATCGGAAAAGAAATCGAACCATTCAAAGCAGATGCTTATCATGCAGGAACTGGAGAATTTGTTGAAGTTACAGACGAAAATTTAAAAGGTAAGTGGAGTGTTGTTTGTTTCTACCCAGCAGACTTCACATTTGTTTGTCCTACTGAGTTAGAGGACTTACAAGATCAATATGCTACATTAAAAGAACTTGGCGTAGAAGTTTATTCTGTTTCTACTGATACTCATTTTACACATAAAGCTTGGCATGACCATTCTGATGCGATCAGTAAACTTGAATATATTATGATTGGTGATCCTTCTCAAAAAATCTCACGTAATTTTGACGTACTAGATGAAGAAGCAGGACTTGCACAGCGTGGAACATTCATCATTGATCCAGATGGTGTTGTACAGGCAGCTGAAATCAACGCAGACGGTATTGGCCGTGATGCTAGTATTTTAGTTGGAAAAATTAAAGCAGCACAATATGTTCGTGAAAATCCAGGTGAAGTTTGCCCTGCTAAATGGGAAGAAGGATCTGAGACACTTAAGCCAAGCCTAGATCTAGTAGGTAAAATTTAAGGAGAGCGATTGAATGTTACTAGATGCAGATTTAAAAGCACAATTAGCTCAGTATCTTGAGATGCTGGAGGACGATGTACTGCTCAAGGTTAGTGTGGATTCCGATAAAGTGTCCCACGACATGGTGGAATTAGTTGATGAACTGGCAGCCATGTCTCCAAAAATTAAAATTGAGCATACAGTACTTGAAAGAACACCGAGCTTTAGTGTTAACCGAATAGATGAAGATACTGGAATCACTTTTGCGGGTGTACCTCTTGGTCATGAGTTTACTTCATTAGTGTTGGCTCTATTGCAAGTTAGCGGTAGACCGCCAAAAATTGATCAAAAAGTAATTGATCAAATAAAAGCTATTGAAGGTAAACATCATTTTGAATCTTATATCAGTTTAAGCTGTCAAAACTGTCCAGAAGTTGTACAAGCATTAAACGTAATGAGCGTATTAAATCCAAATATTTCTCATACAATGATTGATGGAGCAGCTTATAAGGAAGAAGCAGAAAGTAAGAACATCTTAGCTGTCCCTACCGTTTTCTTAAACGGTGAATCATTTGGAAATGGCCGGATGACGGTTGAAGAAATTTTAGCCAAGTTAGGCAGCGGACCAGATGCATCCGAATTTGCAGATAAAGAGACATTTGATGTACTAGTAGTCGGGGGAGGTCCTGGCGGTGCAAGTGCAGCAATTTATGCAGCACGTAAAGGTATTCGAACTGGGATTGTTTCTGATCGATTTGGTGGCCAAATTCTTGATACAGCTGCAATTGAGAACTTCATTAGTGTCAATCGCACTGAGGGACCAAAACTTGCGGCTAGTCTTGAAGAACATGTAAAAGACTATAATATCGACGTAATGAATTTACAACGTGCCACACGTTTGGAAAAGAAAGACCTTATTGAGGTTGAACTTGAGAATGGTGCTGTTCTGAAGAGCAAATCTGTCGTTCTTTCTACTGGTGCCCGCTGGCGAAATGTAGGTGTTCCTGGGGAAAAGGAATTCAGAAATAAAGGTGTCGCATATTGTCCACACTGTGATGGTCCATTGTTTGAAGGAAAACGTGTAGCTGTGATCGGTGGCGGTAACTCTGGAGTTGAGGCTGCAATTGATCTTGCAGGAATCGTAAAACATGTAACAGTACTTGAGTATTCTTCAGAATTGAAAGCAGACGCTGTTCTTCAAGAGCGACTAAACAGCTTGCAGAATGTTACTGTAATTAAAAATGCACAAACAACTGAGATTACTGGTTCAGACAATGTTAATGGTATTACATACTTAGATCTTGATACCAAACAAGAACAGCATATCGAACTAGAAGGAGTATTTGTACAGATTGGACTTGTACCAAATACAGACTGGCTCGGTGATACAGTTGATCGTAACAAGTTTGGAGAGATTGTTGTAGACAATTATGGTGCAACGAACGTCCCAGGCGTGTTTGCTGCGGGAGACTGTACGAATAGTCCATATAAGCAAATTATTATCTCAATGGGTTCAGGTGCTACTGCATCCTTAAGTGCGTTCGATTACCTCATTCGTAATGCAGACAAATTTCAAACTACAGAAGCATAAACAGATTTAAAAGTCACTTTTGCTCTTATGCAGCAAAGTGACTTTTTTATCTCTACTTATTGTATTTTATCTCAGGATTTCCTTTTATTCATTATGCCAATTCCAAAAACCGACTTCATCTATTTCTATTGATTGAATAAGAGGTTCTTTTTTTAGTTTTTCAATTTCTTTCGTTGGGCCTGTTACAACCATTCCATAATGTTTAAATCCATTTCCTTCAAGATAATCTATTCGCTCTTGAACATCTAAATTCATTCCGGTATACAACTTTCCAGCCATTTTTTCATGCTTTTTTAGGAACTTCATCGTCTTCATAAACTGTTCATGTAGTACTTCCGTGTCCCCTTCTTCATATTCGGGAGAAGCATAACTTTCTGAAACTGTTTTGTTGAAAAAAGTCCCTTCTTCCTCATAAAAATCTTGAATCATATCATCATCATGCCAAATTGGAAAAGGCGGAAAGCCAATTGGGTCTAACACCATTCCACCATAATCACCATCTTTCCCTTCTACACCTGTATTAAGGGCTAACCATACTATAGAAAAATTATTATTGGAAAAATGATCGAAAATAGTTTCTGTATCCACAAGTTTATTAAAAGATATAAAAGCTGTCACAACAGTACCTTTTGGAAGATGGCTTAATCGGTTCCAGTCGGACATGCCTCCGTCACCCATCCCTGGGTACATAAATGTTGCTTGATAATCTCCTTCAATTCCATACATATTTCTTTCGGGAAATCCCATGGAGGAAAATAAAAATGGAATGCGCATTTCTCCAACTTTAACTCTTTCATCCCCTATTTTCTTGCTTATATCTCGAGTTGCATTCATGCGAAAGAAAAAATCAACACTTGTACTTGTCCCTCCTAAATATCCATATGGATCTGAAATTGTCAGTGTATAATCAATTACATCACCGAAAACATCTGTGCGATCAGGGTCTCCCCATGTATAATACAAACCAGATAAAAACGTTGTAACGAGGATAAAAATCAACATTATTCCCAGAGCAGTAAACGCTGTTTGAAAGCGAGCTTTCCATTTGCTCCACAATAAGATTCTTTTTGTCTTTTGCTTTGTCGGCAATCCTTGCAATTGGCTTGGTTCATCTTCTCCCTCTAATACTTTTTGATATAATTCAACCTTTTCCAATTCTTTCTCAAACTCTACTAATTCTTCTCCTTCTAATAGCCCTTTCTCATATCGTTTTAATTTATCTTTAAATATGTCACTCACTTGTTTCTCTTCCTCTCTTTTCCCTAATAGCTTGCCGAGCTCGATACAAACTTACTTTAAAACTTGCTAAAGAGGTTCCCATTACGTACGCTGCTTCTTTATAGGATAATTCATGAAAATCGTGTAAAAGCACTGCTAATTTTTGTTTCTTCGGCATGCTATCTAACTGTTGAATTATTATTTGTACTTGTTCATCCATCATAAGTTTTTCCTCAGGTGTTTTCTTGTGATCCAATAATTTATCCAAAAAAATACCCTTATCCAAATCAATCCTTCTTTGTTTTCGCTGATGGTCAATAAAAGCATGATAAGCAACTGTAAATAACCATGACTTAATACTACCTGCATGATTTTGCTCCACATGCAGATAAGCTCTAAGAAACGTCTCCTGTAATAAATCTTCTGCTGTATGATGATTCTTACATAAAGAGAGAAGAAAGCGATAAATGTCATTAAAATAAATAGTATATATAGAATCTATGGATTGCCCCATCTCTCTCCCCCTTCTATAGATAACACGATTAAGCTCTAGAAAAGTTACATTATTTTTAGGTTAATAGTCAGGAAATTTAATTTTTGTTACATATAAGGTTCTAAGTTAAACAATATGTTGGGATTCTCTAACCATTCTAGAGTAAGTTATGTATAATTTCCTTAATCCTTTTCTATACTATAACTGTATCCCAGTTTTTCCTTATATAAAATAATTGTAAAATATTTGAAAAATAAAGCTAGCTATTAATTTTATTATGTGTTATGCTTAATAAGAATTATTTTTGTTCGGTATAAAGTAATGGTCACTTATTGCCTAAATGGCCACTTTGGACAGGGATAGTAATATATTGTGCATGAAGCACTAGGAGGAAACAATTTATGGAACAAGGTTCAGTTAAATGGTTTAATGCAGACAAAGGTTTTGGATTTATTGAGCGTGAAGATGGAGACGACGTATTCGTACATTTCTCTGCTATCCAAAGTGAAGGTTTTAAATCTTTAGACGAAGGTCAGCAAGTAACATTTGATATCGAAGAAGGTCAAAGAGGACCTCAAGCTACAAACGTACAAAAAATATAAGTAATTATTTCCCCGGATGCTGGGTGCAGCTTGAAGCTCACCCTTATCCGGGGTTTTTATATGTGAATTTTTTCTGTTTTATGTTTTTTTAGGAGACCGTAGTGTTCGTTGCACTTCTCGTCCATTTACTGGCAAATGCAAAACGAATAAGAATTAATCGTTACTCTTCTCACCCCAAAAATGGAAGATGTAATACGAATAAGAACTAATCGTTGCGCTTCTCATCCGAAAAATGGAAGATGTAGAACGAATAAGAACTTATCGTTACACTTCTCACCAGAAAAATGGAAGTTGTAGAACGAATAAGAACTTATCGTTACACTTCTCATCCGAAAAATGAAAGATGTGATTCGAATAGAGTCTAATCATTCAAAAAGAACACGGTTTGGTGATTTAACGTAAAATCCGCATTCGGTAAGCATTGATCGCTGTTTCCCCTAATGTATCCATGAGATTGTGATTCGCGTATGCACCAACAATTGCTCCAAAGCCAGGAATCAACTGAAGTAATTTAATTAAGTCAATATAATCTCGATACTCCTGTTGAAACAAGCGCCAATCCATATCGATCAATCTGTTTTTTTCTTCTTCCCAATTTTCTATCATGTAGAACGTTTCCTTCTTATGTTTATCACTTGAGAATGCGAGTTGAAATACATGTAAAATAAAAAGGCGCTCCTCATAATTCTCTGTGTTAAATCCATATATTGTCGCAGTTTCAAATAAGAATTTCATTTTTATTGATAATAGGAGCGGGAAATCAACAAGACCTAGAAAAATACCTCCTGCACCGGTACCAGCCCCTTCGATTACAGCCGTTTTTCGATACGAAGTTAATTTTTCCTTAACGAGCTCATCTTGTTCAAATAGACTCAAGTTAATCATTGGCTGAGTTTTGGTTGTCATATCCGATCCCATCAACGTAGCTTTTACCATGCCTTTCATACTGTCTGTTATAATTTGATGAGCTTTTTCAGGAATCATTTCATTTATTTTTATTTGAACTTTTTTTGATAATTGATTCAATCGATTCGATGGTCTTAATACTTTTTTACGCCACAATTGTATCTCTTCATATACTTTTTTCTCGTATTCTATCATGCGAATCTTCCTTTCATTACTTTGGCAAAAATAAGCTCACCTAATACTCAACTTGCCCCTCTTTCAATTATATGTTGTTTACTTTGAAAATGCGATGTGTTCAAGAGAAAAAGTAATGAGTAAAATGCGACAGTTGATTAGCAATTACTTTCCCTCCTTTTTCATCTATACTAAACGAAATAAAAACCAATCCCCATAATGAAATAAGCTGCCAATAAAATTAATCCATCAAACCAATTTGAGTCCCCATCATTGGACAGCGATACAGTTAATAATACTGCAGTAACCATACTGATTAATTCAGGCCATGTAAAGACAAGTGGCATAGTAGTAGGAAAAAGAAGTGATAGCAAAACAAGTATTGGCAGGACAAACATGGCAACCTGAAGCGTTGATCCAATAGCAATTTCTACAGCTACATCCATCTTATTTTTATATGCCATGATTATTGCTGAAGCATGTTCTGCAGCATTTCCTACAATGGCAACAATAATAACCCCAATAAATAATTCAGACCAACCAAATTTCTCACCAACTATATGAAAGGTACCGACTAAACGTTCGGATACAAAAGCAACAGCGATCGTTGTAACTGCTAAAACAATAATAGCCTTCATCTTGCCCCATTCTGGTTCTTCCTCTTCATGAGTAGGTCGATTTTCACTCTCATTCATCTGATAAACACCACGATGAGTGACCAACTTAAATAATAAAGCTGCTAAATAAAGTACAATTAAAATAATCGAAATTCCAATACTTACAAACAAGGTTTCTTGTTCATTCATTGAATGCGTAAAAACCTCTGGGATTACAAATGCTACAATTACAGCAAAAATGAGTAGTCCCGAGTTATTTCTCGCTTCATGAACATTAAAAGATTGCCGTTTATATTTTAAGCCACCCACGAAAAACGAAAGACCTCCAACTAGTAATAAATTTCCTAAAACGGAACCAGTTAAGGAAGCCAATACAATTCCGATCAATCCTGCTTTTAAAGAAAAAATAGAGATAATCAGTTCCACTGCATTTCCAAACGTCGCATTCAGTAATCCACCAATCCGAGGTCCCATAACAATCGCCAAACTTTCAGTAGCCCTGCCAATAAACCCTGCAAGAGCAACGATTGTTACACAGTAAATAATAAACATCATAATTGCTGACCAATCAAAAATCGAGCCGACCACCGAAATTGGCAAACCAACTAGGACTAATATAGTAAATAATTTATTCAACCTGCTCCCTCACCTTCCTACTGGTTAATATATACACTACCCTTTTAACCCGAAAGCAATTCATCATAAAAGGTATTGACCAGATTTTTTTATTTTTAATTGTCAACAGGGTATGTCGGCCATCGTCAACATAAATTTGCCTATATTTAAAGATGAAGCGACTAAGAATTTTATGTTACACTTTTGTATAGGAGAAAATATTGTAACCATTTTGGATTGTTACATTTTTAAAAAATTATTAAGGAATAGAAATGGCAGTAGAGATTAGAATATCGAGCAGATTTATTTTTAAAAGGTAAAATGATCGTAAGGAGTTTTTTAATGGATGAAGAAAATAATGATTCGTTTAAAGATATGAATCTAAAAGAAAAAACGGTAACAGTTATTGGAATTTCACTATTACTAGTGATAGTAATCGGATTTATTTTCAGCATTTTCTTTTTTGGTTTTGCAGGAATCTTTCAATTACTTGGAGTACATTATGATTCTATTTGGTCGTTAGTTATATTTGTTGTCAGTTTCTTTATATTAGGATTTATAGTTGACCTAATTGTAGACGCGATGGCGAAGATAACCGTTAAAAATGTAACTGGAAGTGTAAATGTATTTCTTATTCAAATGCTATTTGGATTTGCCTCGAATTGGTTCGTTCTTTTTGTAGTTGATGAATTTATTAATGGTATTACACTTTCATTCGGAACAAAATTAATTATAGCACTTCTACTTGGTTTGATCGATCCAATTTTTGATAACAAAAAGGAATAAAGGAATTTATTGTATTATTTTGCGAATAAAAACTGCACCTATAGTTTTCAACCTGTTAGGTGCAGTTAAATTTATTATCTTATTTCCATCCGTGATACTCTAAAAATTTATCCGGAATTCGTAGCTCAATCTGTTGTTCTAACTCTTGCAAAAAAACATCCATATCTGCTATATCATACCATTGTTGACTATTTTCTAGATCGATACCAAGATCTCCATTTATTATTGCACAGCCATAAGCTCCTCTGTCATAATTTAAAATAACATTAAAATATTTATACATTGTAAACCTAATGTTAAACATCACATAAGGCACATTTGTCTTATCTAGTATTACAAAATCTTCTACTTTCTCATCGAAGTAACTTTCCAAGTTTTCTATTAAATCATCTATTATAGTTTCACAACTATTATTTTGCAATCCACATAGTCCCTTCTTTCTCTATCCTTCTGTAACCATACTTTTCTTTTAAATATACCCATTCTTGAAACAAATAGCTTCTTCTATACTCTCTCTTGGTTGGATCATGTGAAAACCTAATCTCCTTCCCTCCTGCAACTGCATCACCTAACACTGGTTTATTAAATAACTCAAACATATCATTATCAGTTAAATTATACTTATCTTTAATGCTATCCCACTGTTTTCCCAGATCAAAGTAGGTTGAATCCTTTCCTGCCTTCACTATATAAGAATCAGGTCCAGGTATATCGAAATTGGGAACGCCATCTTCTATTGTAGGGGTATATTTTCCAAGCATTAAAGTTTCACTTTCTACATCTATTTAATAATTTTCTTTGTTAGTAGTTCAGGGCTTTTGATGATAGAAAAGTTACTTGGCATTTGTTCTTTTAGCCCGACAATATTTGGTAACAATTTTCCAGGCATTAAATTATGAATATTTTCTAATTCAAAACCTTCCCTTATTATATCTGTCACTTCTTCACTTAAACCATACATTTCTAGTCACTACTGTAAGGGGATTAAATAAATATCCCGCGGATTTTTCGATATTTATTATTTGTTTTTCCTATTTGGATAATAACCCCAACTGAATTAAAGAAACTAACCTTTCACTTTTTCCAGAAGTACTAATGTTTATTTACACATTAAAATTAAATTGGCGTGTTCCAACATTGATATCCTCATTTCTTTGTGTAAAAAACGAATATATTGATAAAAATAATCTTTTTTAGTTGAGTCTCTGTCATGTATAATAAAAAGCACTCATGCCTGTAACCAGACAACCAAGTGCTCAAATTTATAAATTCCATTATCATATCATTACCCTTAGTTTGTGCTTCTTTTTTCATTAGATCAATAAAAATAAAGATATGTTTGTTGTTTAATGAATTTTCCTCTTGATTTTAATTACAATTCTTTATTTGGAATCTATACCTTTTATGAAATTATCGAATACATCTATACTCCCGGAGATAAAAAGATAGAATATTCCTCATCATTAAATCTTTGATCAATGACTTTATCCTTTATTAACTTTTGACACTCTTGGTCCAATAAAAAGACTAAGTATGCTTGTTGATACATAGCAACATAAGCCAGCCAATTTTCTAGAATTGATGATTCACTAATCACTTTATAGTTATCACCAATGAATTTTACTTTACTTTCATGTTCATTTGTTTTTTCTAAAAGAAGACTGTGTTCCTTTAATTCTCCATGAATACTATAATATTTCTCTGGAATCCCTAGTCGCTTTAAAGCTCTTTTCAAATTAATAAAATTAAACTTGGGTGTGCCTATATGAATATCTTCATTATTTTCTTCAAAGGGAAAGATGTATTGCCAAAGATAATATGAATTTAATCGATGAAGATAAAAAAACTTACTCGCTGTTTCTTCATCATCAAAAAATTTTAAGACCTTTTCTTCTCCATCGCTTTTTTCCCATCGAACAAAAATAAACTCCCATTTACCATTTTGCAATTGTAGCTTATAATGATTATCCCATTCACCCGGGTCTTCTTCTATCGATGTATTTGTAGCTATCATTTTAATATTTTTATCAGTCAATAGTTCATGTATTAGTTTAATATTCATTTTTTATTCCCCCTCCTTTAAAAGCTTGATATATTTAAACCTTTTTAAGTTTTCAATATTTGCATCATAAAGATTTCCATCAAAGCCCCTAATCTTATAATCAGTATAATATTGGGTACCTAATCCTTTCTCATCAAACCACGGAGCAACTGTCCCTGCATCCACTTTAAATTCTTTAACAACCTTATACCTCTCATATGGTTTATCCTTCATAAAAGGAGGTAGAGCCCTGCTTTCATATGAGGACCCATCCGGTGAAAAGTATTGGCCATTATTATTATCCCCATAACGATCAATAATTGTTCCTGGTTTCAGAGGTTCTTCTTTAAAATTACCATTTAAAAAACCACGTATATGTTGAGATCCTTTTTCGCCTTTTGTACCCGGATAAATAATTCTACCTGTTTCTTGATCAAAGTATAATGAATTATCATATGTCTTTTTATGGGCCAAATAAAGTTCTTCACTAGGAGGTCTTTCCCAGTTTTCTAACTTCGCCCTGTCGGTCTCACTTATTTTTGACGTAGAGCTTTCCTTTTCACCTTTCCCTTCCTATACTTTCGCCTTCCCCGGTCCTTTTAATCCAGCCCCGCCTTTAACCGCTTTTATGCCAAAGGAAGCAGGGATCAATACCGTTAATGCGTTGCCTGCCAGATAAGCGGGTCCTTCCGTTTCGACTGTATCACTGACAGATTGAGCGGCTAATTCTAACATACTCATAGGGTTTTCAATCAATTGTATCGCAATTTGTTTGTAGCCTTCAAATGTTTCATCGGCTTTTGTCTTTATCAGTTCAGGTTCAATTGGATCGGGGATTATTGCGGATAAACTGACGATACCGACATCTCCTGCAATGGTTACTAACCCAGTAACCATACCGATCAAGCTATCGGCAAACCCTCTTAAAATATCAACTTGAAGCTGATGGAAAGCATTGCTTTTTTCTTCGGATGTCTTTTTTTGATGAGGTAATAATTCTTTATTCCAAGCTTCATCCAATTCTTAGCATACTTGTCTAACATGCGTTTCATTTGCACTTTCGTAAACAGCTTTCCTTTCCATGTACTATAACCCTCTACATTTAGCCGTTTAACCTATTATAGAATAAAGAAAGGACAAAAAGTATTAAAATTAAATGCGGAAAATCAGTGGTTATACGTAAACGATTTGATCTACGACAAGTTTTTTAACATTGGTCACTTACTCATGGCTTCTCCTTTATTTTTCACTGTTCACAAGCATTAAAATCTATAAAAATTAACAATTAAAGCACTTATTAAATAATAATGTGCCTGCCTACTTCTATTCATAAACGCAAAAAAGCACACATTGCCTTTAGATGACAATCGAGTGCTTTAGTCATGTGTTTTTAAGTATCAGAAATTTGTAAGTCTTATAGCAACAGTATGATAACTTTTTTATGTTATGACAACTAATAATGCTTACGTGTTTGTACAAGTTAATTAGTTTAATATACATTTCATTTTGCTTATATTCATCAACTTGAAAAATGTCATCTCACCTGAGCTCGTACATCTTTTACTACTATTTTATCTCAATAGTGTAATCCATATTTTTTGGTACATCATAGATTATCTATAGCTTCTTGAAACACATCAATTAAATATTCGTCGAATGAATTATAATGAACAACAGGTTCCTGGCCACTTCTATCACCCAAAAACACTCTTTCGTTTACGTCAAAAGTTGACATACACATAAAAAATTCCCCACTATCATTAATAACTACCCAGTGCTTTTCTAATCCAAATTCTCTATATCGTTCAGTAGCCTTCACAACAGAAGCTCCCTGATCACCTTCAACTCCCACTATTTCCACTCCGCAAATTCCACCAGAGCCAAAATTCTTAACAAATTCACGATAACCTCGAGGAAATTGTAGGTCGAGCATTTCCTCTATTTTGGAAATATCTTCTTCTGATACTTTTCCATAGAAATCCGTATCATCCCCATACTTTTCGATCATTTCAATTATCTTTTCATTCATTTTATTTCACCTTTTCCTATTATTCTTGCGAACGCATTTTCCAGTAATTATTTCTGAAATTATCATATTGCTTGCGTAACTCTGGATTATTTCTGAAACTCTGGCCATCATCAATTAAACCATGTAATGTACTTGAGTATGTATCATGAGTTATTTCAGCAATTTCAACCATACCTCCGGGTTCTTTTTGTGTAAGATGATGTAATTCGACTTTACTTTCAACACCATCTTTTACTACATACGGTCCCTTTACCTTTTGCCATTAGTTGTTGATTGGTTAAACCATTTGAGCTTGGGTCTTTTGGAACGTAATTTTTATCTATGTCAATTTGATAAACTCTCCTAGATACATCTACATCTTTTCCTGATACTTTAACCGTTCCCTTAACTTCAACAGCATTATATCTATCAGGTAACCAGTCTAAATCTACCTTTTCGGAAGATACCTTCGTAGATTTAAGCCTTGTAAATGAAGGTGCAATAGTACCCGTACCCTTACTTCCTACTCCATCACCCTTTACCGCAAACAGCTGCGGTCGTATTTCACTCAGTGATTTCATTTCCACTCCAACTAAAGTGATATCTGAAGGTCCTGTTGAAAATTTTTCTTTATAAAACACAGGGAATTTTACATTACAAGCCTTGCCAACGCCGTGTCAATTTTTCCTTGAATAAACTCCTTGCTGTAAGAGGATTTATAAACCTTTGCTTTTCCCGGTCCCTTAATCCTCCCCGTCAAAAGAGGTGAGGATTAATTGTTCAGATGAATATACTTATCCATACTTTTATAGAAGTAACGATTACTTGAATATGATTAAAAAACTGCACCTTTAGCCTCTCAACCCAAAGATGCAGTGATATTTCTCTCTTATTTCCAGCCATGAAACTCCAAAAATTTATCCGGAATTCGTAGCTCAATTTGTTGTTCTAACTCTTGCAAAAATACATCCATATCTGCTGTATCGTACCACTGTTGGCTGTTTTCTAAATCAATTCCATATTTTCCTTGAATAATACTACACCCAATGCTCCCTCGATCATAACTAAAGTTGATTATATAATAATTATACAAATCAAAAATAATATTAAATGCTATATATGGTTCATCCATCATATTATAAACTGAGTAAGTCCCAATTTTGTTATTAAAATAATTCGATAACTTTTGTATTATTTCATCAGATATAGTATCACTATTTTTATTTTGCAATTAATACCTCTCCCTTTTTCTTTAGTGTTTTATACCCATATTTCTCTTGTAAATACTCCCATTCTTTTCGTAAATAACTAGTCTTATATTCATCTATTCTCGGATCATGTGAAAACCTAATCTCTTTCCCTCCTGCAACTGCATCATCCAACACTGGTTTATTAAATAGATCAAACATATCATCATCTGTTAAATTATATTTTTTTTGAATTTTACTCCAATCATCTCCAAGATCAAAGTAGGTTGAATCCTTTCCTGCCTTCGCTATATAAGAATCAGGTCCGGCTAGTCCCCAATTGGGAACACCATCTTCTATTGTAGGAGTGTATTTTCCAAGTGTTAATGAATCACTATCTACATTATGAACTGAATCTGCTCTTATCTTTTTGAAATCCTCGACAGGTACTTTGTCATCGACCTTCCCATTGACAATTTTTATACCGTCTATCTGGTCAAACGCGTGCGCAGTTTCCTTAGATATTTCACTACCTTTCCCTTCCTTTACCTTCGCCTTCCCCGGTCCTTTTAATCCAGCTCCGCCTTTAACCACTTTTATGCCAAAGGAAGCAGGGATCAATACCGTTAATGCGTTGCCTGTTAAATAAGCGATTCCTTCCGTTTCGACTGTATCACTTACTGATTGAGCGGCTAATTCTAACATACTTATAGGATTTTCAATCAATTGTATCGATGTTTCTTTAATTTGGTTGTCATATACTTGTAAACCTATGATTTTTCCTATGTATACCGCTGATACGGATTACATATTAGATTTGTAGGGGGACATATGCAAAAAAAGAAGAGAAAAAAACAGGTCAATCCTTGTAGGATGTGACCATAATTAACCTGTTTAATTTAACGTGTTTGCTTTGCCTAGTTTATAAGATTCCAATCACTGTTGTGCGTACAATTGAATTGTAAATATTTTTTTATAGTATTATCTGGTTTAACTATTTTATTGGTTGGATGATTAATTTATTCAGCACTGGGTAACATATTTTTTAAGTAAAAATATCTTTAAGCATATTCTCGGCCTTATCCATTTCACCAAGCACTGGATTCATATAATCACTGTACGATTCTAAATATGCCCTTACTGAACCACTGATCTTGAACATGTCCTTTTTTAGGTCTTCAATATTACTGCTCTCTAAGATATCAATAGCATGTTGATAACGTGAAATAATCATTTCGAGCATGGGTGTAGGTTGTGTAATATACTGCTCCTTTAAAAGAGCTAGTACCTTTCTTAACTGTATAAGTAACCTATCCTGCTTTTCATCTTTTGACATACCTTTTCCCCTTCCTTATCTGCTTGGGACTTCCCTAATTTCTTTTATCCATTCATTTGGCCAATTCTGTGGTAGCAAAATTTGATCGCCTCCTCCTTTAAAAACCGTACCCGTCTGAGTCATTTGTTGCTCTACTTTACCGATATTTAATTCTGTACCTTTGGGTATTTCAATAACTGCCTCATACTGTCTACTATTCTTCCACTCCGGCAAAAGAGCGGAATCTATTTTACTTGTTATTCTGTTTGGGGCAGGTACCGTAGTAGCGAAAGCCCCATCCACTCCTGCCCTACCACCGAAAGTACGGTATACCATAATACTTTCATTCGTGATAACCGTTCTATATTGGCCATCTGTATATGTATTTTTAAGCCATGATGGTAGTACCACTTGTTCCTTAATAGTTACCTTGTCATCAATTGCTGTAGCATATTTAGGGTTAATCTCCGGTACACCTTTAACCGTACCCTTAGTACCCTTAACTTCTACTCCAACACCCTTCCCCTTAAACATTTGTGGTTGCACTTCACTAAGTGATTTCATTTCCACTCCAACTGAAGTGATATCTGAAGGACCTGTTGAAAGTTTTTCTTTATAAAATACGGGAACTTTTACATTACCAAGGCCTGCTAATGCTGTGTCAATTTTTCCTTGAATAAACTCCTTGCTGTAAGGGGATTTATCAACCTTCGCTTTTCCCGGACCCTTTATTCCAGCTCCGCCTTTAACCGCTTTTATGCCAAAGGAAGCAGGGATCAATACCGTTAATGCGTTGCCTGTTAAATAAGCGATTCCTTCCGTTTCGACTGTATCACTGACAGATTGAGCGGCTAATTCTAACATACTCATAGGGTTTTGAATCAATTGTATCGCAATTTCTTTATAGCCTTCAAATGTTTCATCGGCTTTTGTCTTTATCAGTTCAGGTTCAATTGGATCGGGGATTATTGCGGATAAACCGACGATACCGACATCTCCTGCAATGGTGACTAATCCAGTAACCATACCGATCACGCTATCAGCAAACCCTCTTAAAATATCAACTTGAACCTGATAGAAAGCAGTGTCTTTTTCTACAAGCCCTTCGAAAAAACCTGTATATTTTTTCTTCACAGTAGAGGCCAACTTTTTATATGCATCGTCCGTATTTTCAAATGGTTTGACTTTGGAGTTATACAGATCCCAAAGAACCTCCATTTTGTTCTCTAACTTCCTCTGCGTGTGCTGGATATTCTCTTGGATGTTCCCCATTTGCTTTCTATTGAAATTACTCGCTTCTACCTCAGCATCACTCGGTTTATCAAGTAAGCCAAATAAGAAAGAATTGGGCGGTTTATGGCTAGTGATTAAAGCATTTGTTACATTACCAGTATATCCGATATTAATTTGTTGTAAATTAACCCAAATATTATTCCGACTCACTCGCATCATGGTGTCTCTAGATAGAGGAGAAATATAAGCTGTAGTATCGGAAACATAATTTTTGAACAAAGAGTGAAGATCACCCACTTGTTCCTGATATCGTTTTATTTCGTCCTTTGAAGTACGTACATGTTCATCCCATGCTTCAATACTTTTTCCTTCATTTATTTTAACTAAAGCAGATATATCTACAAGAGCATTTTCCATGGTTTGTAGGGCTTTTTTATACGTGTTAAGTTCGTCAATAATATCATCAAGTATTCCATAATTTATCTTTAAATCCCGTTTCATCACGGATTACCTCCTATCGCTTCTGCCACCTCCTCATCAAGTTTTTTCATAATATCAAAAATGGTTTTACCTTCTTGATAAATCATTTCCATCTGATTAATCAAGTCTTCGTTTACATCATCGTTCATACTATTCAATACTGCATCCACCTTGGATACAAAATCAGAATTGAATCCAGCTAAACGGTCTTGTGTGCTTGATCGAAATGTGGTTGAATAATTCTTAAAGTCATCAATGCCGTTTCGTAACTGATCAAGAGTGTTTTCTAAACTGTTTAAATCAAGTTTAATTTGCTGTTCTTGCATCTTTGATTGCACCTCCTGTCAAACTAACGAAAATGTACCGATTGAACATCTGCGATTAATCTATCTAATTCACTAACCATTTCATTGACAACCGTTTCCATCTCTTCCCCAACCGATGCATTTTCTAAGTCCATATCAGCAAAGTTTTTCTTGATCACACGTTGTGCCTCTTGTAACTGTTGTACAATCCCTCGTTCCCATCCTTTACCATTAACCAACCCACGACAGAAATTATAATCGTACAAAGCCACTACTCTTCACCTACTTTTTGTTTCATCTCTTCGTCAACCCTCTTCATGTCATCTTGTGAAAACTCAATTGAATTCAAATTTTTATCGACGATAAATTCTTCTTTTATTAGATAAACAAAGGCATCCTCTATGTTGTCCGTAAATCCACGATGAACAACCCTTTTAATCAATGGTTTCGTAAAATAAACTTTCGCTTCCTTTGTCATTTCACCGATTGGGTAAATAATTCCTCCATAAGGAAAATAACTATTGTACCCGGTTGGAGCAATAAACCTTTCAGTAATAACTACTTTGGTTGGTTCTTCAGACTGCTCGCTCGGTTTGAAATAAGTTGGATTTAATTCCACAACAGTTCCAAGAGGCAAAACTTCTCTAGTAATTTCAATAACAAAGGACAGAAGTTCAACGAAGACATCTTCATGTAGTTCAAACTGTTTAGTAGAAAACGCTATAGAATGAGTCGTTCCGTCATAATGATAAGTAATGATATCTTGCTGATGGTGCAAATCAATAGATGAAAGCTTTTGCTTATACGCTTGGTGTAAATGGTTAAAAAGCTGATTATCTTCTGCATATTTGGAAAAAAATTCTTTTATAATGGGAATGGATTCCGCATCTAAGTCTTGACTTCGTGTCTGAATAATTTGCTCTACTTTTTTTAAAGCAAGATCTATTACCTTTTGTTTCATATCCTACTCCTCTTTTCTTCCTAACTAAAAGCTTCTTTTAAGACAAAATTTGCTAATAATAATTAAAAATGGAAATTCATTACATACCTTACTATAACACCATCAAACTGTTGTTTCATGAGGATTAGGACGTGGCAAAAATGGAACAGGAATCGAGTGAGTTAGCATGAAAATATAGGAATAATTTACCGTATTGGCGCATAAAAAACCTGCAGATAGATTTTTCATCATTTCTGCAGGTTAGTATAATTTAGTTTATGATACGACGTCTAATTAGATATATTGCCGTTCCAAATACTACCAACAACGTCCCGATTAGTAACGTAGTATAAATAGTAGTAGCAGTACTCGGTAATTTTTTACCAGACTTATCTTCATCCGTTCCTTTCTGGCCATTCCCTCCGTCTGTTGAATCTTTTCCAGGTTCTTTAGGGTCTTCACCTGGGTCACCATTTGGATCTTCATCCGGTTTTTGCGGATCTCCTGGTGGGTCTTTTGGATCTCCTCCTGGCTTGTCAGGATCTGGGGCACCAGGTTCTACTGGACCAGGGTTTGGATTCGGATTTGGATTTGGATTTGGATTTGGATCTGGGTCTATTGGATCCTCGGCGATATTGGTTATCCGCCCTTCACGAACGGGGTCAACAATTCCATTTAAATATTTTTCTTCCACCATATAATTACGTAGTTGTTCCCAATCAATTTCACCGATGTTTGTTACACGACCATCTGCATAAATTTTTGCAAATGTTTCAAATCCGTCCCCGCCTTGTGCAGTAAACTGGTTCGTTGTAATTAAATACTCGTTTTCTTTCTCAATTTCAACATATTTTTCTCCATCTTTAATCTCCATCTTTATTATTCGACTGCCTGGTTCCTTATTGCTGTCGTAAGTGAACCTCATACCAGAAACATGTAAAAATCCACCACTCTCATTTGGAGCTTGATTTACACCATGTTCCAATATTTCTTTTAACTCAGCCCCAGTTACTGTGGCTACAACTGGATCATTTCCAAATGGGAGTACAGCAATAATTTCACCGACTGTAATTGGTCCTTTGTCTATCGGAGCCCGGATTCCACCTCCATTTTGGAGAGCAATAACAGTTTCCGGGAATTTCTCTTTCGCTTTTGCTAACATTGCATCTGTTACAAGGTTGCCAAGTTCTGTTTCGTTTGCCCGAACACTATCATTATTACCATCAGTTAGACGAGGGTTTGGCAAATCTTTTAACGCTACCGCCCCACTCGATTCATTTATGACACTATCAACCTTTTCTTTAAAAGGTTTCAATACTTCCGTCGCTTCGGAATCTTCATCAAAATCTGCACCTTCGATTAGTTTTCCATTATGTTCTGTAACTACACCATCTTCGTCAAAAGTGACATCGAGTTTTCCAAGGTTTTCCGCATATTGTCCAGCTTGAACGACAATGGTCGGATCCTTTTCATTGCCCTCGGCATCGGTTGTTACAACAGTTGGTTCTGGTAACTTTGTATGCGAATGCCCACCAACAATGACATCGATTCCATCCACTTTTGCAAGTAACAGATCATTTCCGACGGCTGGATTACTATCATATCCTATATGAGTTACGGCGATTACTTTATTAATGCCAGCATCTTCGAACATTTGCACTGCTTCTTTTGCTGTTGTTAAATAATTGTTAAATTTTACACTCATTGGACTAGCTATATTGATGGTATCTTCTGTCGTTAAACCAAAAATCCCAACTTTTTCTCCATCAATTTCTTTTACAATACTATGATAGGTTTGTCCACCTGTTGCATTTTCGACCAATGTATCGGGATTAACAAGGCCTTTCATGAATGGATCTTGAGAAAAGTCAATATTTGATCCAAGGATTGGAAAATTAGCCCCTTGTACAAATTCGGACAAAGATTTGTGTCCACCTTCATTTGAACCAAGGTCAAATTCATGATTTCCATATACCATCGCATCAAATCCCATTAGGTTCATTAAAACTAAGTCTGCTTTTCCTCTATATTCGTTAAAATATAAGGTTCCAGAAAAAATATCCCCGGCATGAAATAAAAGTGTATTGTCTTTTTCGGCACGAACATTTTTAATGGCTGCTAGTATTTTCGGCATCGCTTCAACATGTGCATGCGTGTCATTCATATGCATGATTGTTACATCAAATCCATCAGTTGTTTCTTCGTCTGTATCCTCTAATATATTTTCTTCTTCAATTAGATTCACATCTAGTTCATTTTGAGAAGGATCTTCCGATTTTCCCTCTTCAATTGTACCTACCTCTTGTTCGGAATCAGTCGATTCTTCATACTGAACTTCTTCATTGGATTTAGGAACCTCATTTTGTTCAAATCCTTCTTCTAGTTCAGTAGATTCTTCTTTCTCCTCTTCTTCACCCTCTATTAAAAAGGCATCCTCTTGCTCATTGCTAGTCAGTTGATCTGTGTGAAATTCTTCCCCAGCCACCGATTGAATCGGCGAAATTGAGAACAATAGTAACAAGAATAACATTATTTTTACCATTGTTCGTTGAAACACCTTGTTTTTCACTAATTTTTCCTCCTTATTTTTCGATACTATATACAGGCTAAGGATCAGATTAGTCGAATTTCCCTATGTATTGGAAAATATGAAACAACATAATTATGTAAACAATTCTCCCAATCTTCCTTTTAACTGTTATTTCAACAAGTCCACTCGTAATTCCTGCATGTTTTACAAAAAGCATCAATTTATATGATTTAATATAATTAATTATCTAATCGGACATTTTGCAAATAGAAAAACATACAAACCCTCTCATATCAGCAAATAAAATGTACGATTGTTATTATTTTCATACATTAAAAGGGGGTTTTACCCATTTAGAAAATACTGTATTATAAGGTGATAGAATACAGCATTATTATTCTAGGGGTACTTTGATCATCAAAATTTTGAAAACAAGAGGTTAAAGGTTTACGTGAATCAAGACAGCAAAAAATACTGATTTACCAATTAATGATTTAACCTTTAGCTTGCCAAAGGAAAAAGGTAAATACGATATTGAAATGGAACTTTTTTCAGATAAAGGTAGTGCTAAATATGCTCGGGAATAATATAATCAAGTAATACCTCGACAATGTGAATGTGCAATTTTCACAAAAATATAGGAGGTTAAAATGGATAAAGAGTTGAAAGTAATATTGTGTATCCTTTTTGTTTTATTGGGTTTTTTCGTAGTGATGTGGCTAAGATTTGCAGTATTTATAGTCAGTCCTGATAATTCATTTGCAAAACAAGACATTCTGATTTCCCCATTATATTTGGGTTATTTAATCACCTTTGCTAGCGCGCCTATCGCCTATTTATTGGGTATGGATAAGTCAACAAAGAATAAATACAGGATATGGGGAATTGCTATAATGTTGCCAATCTCCCTACCCCTATCTTATTCATTAGGTATAACATATTCTTTTATTGTTAGAAGTCCTTGGGGAACATTGCTGATGTTATATATATTTCCGCTGGTATTTATTGTGGGGGTTATTTTGCTGTTGGTTGGCATTTTTAAGAAAGAGGAAATAAAATAATTTTTTATAATATACCGCCAATCGGAGTGCAATTGCATAATAATGGTTGGCTTTAATCAGATTAGATTGTAAGGATCATAAGTGGGTATCTGGGGCTAATATTAGCGGAATAAGTTTACCACCAACAAAACATGCTTTGTTGGTGGTAAACCTTCAGAAAAAAATTGTTCTTATGGCTCTTTTCATATAAGAATGGACAAATACAACACTTTAAGGTAACAATATTGTTCTATGAACCGCTAATTGAAACGGAACCACGGACCAATCCAGCTGTTCCGACTATGAAATAATTAGATGGGACTACTTTTGCTCTGCCAGTATTACGTCCCTTCCCTCTTTGGCTAACCACAAGAACTGTCGGCTTTGTTCCCACCATTTATTATGTCAATATCGCTATCAATAAGGATAAATTAGTAATCGTTTTTAAAGCAACAAGATCAAGTAGCAAGGCTTTTTAAATGGTGCAAGCACTCGAACCTGATACGTAAAATACACTTTGTTTTTGATTGAGCTAAAAAAAAGGAGTACTTTTACAATAAGGGGAGCGTTCAAAATTAGACTAATCTTCCTGATCGTTAACATACATTGCTTCCGGGATCATTTCGAATCCTTCAATGACCGTGTTTTCTTCTACCTCAATCATAAGACACAGTTTACCATCTACCTGGACTTGTCTTACATACTTCAAATCTTGCGGGCTCACTTTAATTTCTGCTACTTTCGTCTTGATTTTAATTGACTTCGAGTTGTATTTTGGTAAAACATTACTTGCTTTTAACTCATAAGCCTTATCATCAATAACCGTCTCAAATGCAGACTCGACTTCTTCCCTCTCCACATGTTCAACACCACTTATTTTTAACACATTTTCGACATCTCGATAGTCTAGTGTTGGGGGCTCCTCTTCTTCATTTTCCTCAACTACCCGATGAATTTCTTCATATACATTTGACAGAGTTGCTGTATTAATCTGGTCTCCCGCTACTTTTTTCACGATTTCCTCAAATACAATTTTATCTTCTTGTGCTGTCATCGTATCTTCTGCATTTAATACTTCTTCGATAAAATGGTAGTCCAATTCATATGCTTTTCCTGCTGAATAGAGGACATGATTCACATCAGACGTATTATCAGTAAAGCAAGGGAATAAAAACCCCGACGTTGGAGCTTTCAAATTAATAATCGGGTCGACGACAACATTGTATTTAAATTCTTTTTCCACATAATCAAACATTAATTCATTTTTCGGATCTTGTGTCTTATTGATACTGCATAAAATAAAGTTATGTGCAAAAACAGTATCTCGTTCATGTTCGTCCGTTTCCTCACTTTGTAGTTTCTTTGGCCGCATATATTCACCGCGAATAAACGTAACGACAATATCCATTTCGTATTGCTTATCTTCCAGCATTTTTTCCACGAGCAACAGCATTTGCGCTTTCCATTCTTCGGTATCTGAACTTAAAAGACCTTGATGTAAAATGAGCTGGCTACTATTTTCTATTTCTCTATTAAACTTTAATTCAAATAGTTTCTGATCTAGTTGACCAGAGAGCACTTTTTTAAAATTGGCCATAAATAGCTCTTTCTGTTCCTCTTCTAATAAATCAAATGGCATGCTTTCCTGATGATAAATCTCACTTGATTCTTTCATTATATAAACATTAAAAATTTCTTTTATCGTTAATAAATCATTATTTAGTTTAAGTTGTCTACGAAAATGTGCGATATCTTTTTTATTCAACCGTCCCACTCCTATTTAAAAATCTATTAAAACACATCCTTCATTTTAACATATATTAAAGTGATAGACTGTAAGACGCCATTGGAATTCGTTAAAAATACCTAATCCATATGGAAACTAGTATAATAGTTCAATAGAGTTATTTGGATAAACCATTTTTATGTTCTGTTTTTAGTAATTATTAAAGTTTTATTAAGAATATAGAGGTATTAAATAGATGGAAACAACTATCAAAAGTGAACGAATGGGAGTATTCTCTTATAACGAGACCAGTAAATCATTTGAAATATATAAAGAGAAAATAAATTGGCAATTAGAAGTAAGTAGTGATTCAATTGATGTGCATGAAATGGTCAAGGAGGCAGAGAAGCTCTTTAATTCTTTAGAAGAATTTGATCAAAAGGCACGAATCGCTATTTCTGAGAATTTAATTACGTATAAAAATGATTTTTGGCCTGAATATGATGAGAACGATATCAACCTTAACTGAGATGATGTAGAATCTGGTAAATATGATGTAACAAAAAATGAATTTGCCAATCGAATCACGCTATATCACATTCGAATTAGAACAAAAGAAATATATTGTGAATATGGGGACGGCGATTTATTTGGCGGACATCTGATTCATGCGTATTTTAATAATGATTACGAATTAGTGAAAGTCAATGTATAGCTAAAAGAATCCTTTGAGTAATTGGAGAGTGAAAGCGGTAATAGAGTATTTAATTGGAAATCTATCATTCTTTGATCAAGGTCGAAATCTGTTAGGGCATATACTATTTATGCACCAATTGTTTTCTTTAATCTATAGTTGATTACAAGATTAAAGGGGTTTTTAAGTATTTGTCGTGTAACTTAAAAACCCCATCTTCTTAATTTATAATTTAACTTAAAAGTTCTATTTAAGAATTATTATTCGATAAGTATACTTCTTCGAATGGTTGAATAATAACAAAACCATCGCCAGAAAACTTCATCTGAATCGATTCTCCACTCCCGCGCCCAATAAATGTACGCATATTAATATCCGTCTTGAACTCAGGTGTTAAGTTTCCGGACCAAGCAACGGTAGCATTTGGATCAGTAATAACAGGTTCCCCAGGACGAACAACAAGTGTTAACGGTTCAAAATGAGTTGTAATTGCAACTTTTCCCGTTCCTTGCAATGAAACGTTAAATAAGCCTCCAGACATCATCCCGGCAACTTTTCTCATAAATTGAATATCCCATTTGATACTAGGTTCGAATGCTAAAAGATCGTTCCCGTTTACAGTAATCGATTCATTGTTTAAATCGAAGATAATAATCTTTTTCCCTTGATCTGCCAAATACAACTGACCTTTACCAGTCGCTTTCATAAGGGAAGTACCTTCTCCCGTCAGTGCTTTTTTAAACATCTTTCCTAGGCCATGTTCAAGCATTCTTTCCCTTTCAAACTTGATCTCGCCTGTATACGAAACCATAGAACCCATTTTCGCCCAAACAAGATCCGTTAAATTCACTTCCAGAATTCTTGATGTTTCCAATTCAAAAAACTCATTTTGCTCTTCAGCTTGTTTCGTCTGCTCAATAAATTCATTAATAGAATATTTACTCATTTCATTGCTCCTCTGATTTTATATTGTTTTGAATAAGTATACAATATACTGACTGAAATTATAATGTAAATTTTTTTGTTGGTCATTCTTTTTATATTAGTACACAAAATAAGCACAATTAAAATTCATTACGCTTTAAAATATCAAAGGAGACTAAGTATCGAAAATAACTTGGCTAAGAATCATGAATTATTTCATTTGTTTAACTTACTTATAAACGATACATTTAAATGTAGTATTAAAGTATAAGAGGTGTATATATGAAATTCGATGAGTTTATAATTGGGCAAATTTATAAATCGGACATGTGCAAATTGACGAAAGAAGATATTATAGGGTTTGCTGAACAATTTGATCCACAGTATATGCATGTAAATGAAGTAAAAGCAAACGAAAGTAGTTTTAATGGAATTATTGCTTCTGGAATCCATACATTAAGCATTTCCTTTAAACTTTGGGTTGAACTAGGCATCTATGGGGATGATATTATCGCTGGGACTGGAATGAATAACATTAGATTTACAAAACCGGTATATCCCAGCGATAAATTACATGTCACCGCTAAAGTGATCGGTAAGAAAGAATTAAAAAAAGACACTGGAATCGTCACCGTGTTATTGACCACATATAATGATAGAAATGAAAAAGTATTTAAGGGAGACCTTTCGGCACTAATTAGACGATAGAGAATTAGCGCAGAAGGTCCATATTTCTATTTTCGTGTAAAGGACAGATTTTTACGGAACCTTTATACAATTAATAAATTTTCTTTTTCTCTTGCCAATAATTATTTGCAGCAGCAACTGTTTGAAAATTGATCGCAATCACTTCTGAAACAGATATTAAACTATCTGCATCTCTGGAATATTTTGGTCGGAGCTTTTTTCTTATTTGTTCATTTGGCTGCGTATATTCTACCCCTTTTTGTGAAAGAGTGATGGCTAATTCAAACCCTTCTTGAGGTGTATTGGTTGTGAGACTTCTTAGCCATTTCTCCATACTAGTCACCTCCAATTCGTTTAATCATAATATATGCCCAACGAAAAGGGAGGTTCATTATCCAAACAGAAGTCTATTTTCAGTACACTTCGCATGACAGAAACTCATTTGGCATAAAAACGTGCAACACTTCACAAAACGGAAATTCACTTTGTATGGATATAACATCTCGACTTAGTAGACTTTCACAGCCAATTCTTTCAAACAAAAAATCCGAACTGATTCAACGTAATGAATCATTGTTCGGATCTTCATAATGAAAAGGTTTATATTATTCTTTTATAAATAAATCTTTAAATTTCTCCCAAAATCCTTTTTCTTGCTCTTTGGGTGCTTCAGTTGTTTCCGGCTCTTCTTTTTTAATACTCTCCGTTTTTATCACAAATTGGACAGAATTAACTTTGCCGTTTTCAGGTGAAACAAAAGATTCAGCTTCGAAGTCCGATTTATCATATTCAGCAATCATTTCATCAATTTCTTCTGTCATTTGTTTTGGTAAATCTTTCGTAGAATCTTGTAATTTAGTCGTACCATCATGCAGCTCATCAACACCGGTTTCTAACTCACCAGTTCCTTCGGCTATTTTACCAATCCCCTGATGTAAATCTTGATAGGAAGTAGATAATTGTCCTACCCCTTTCGTATACTCAACTAAGCCAGAGTGAAACGTATTATAATTACTGGATAAAAGTTCTAACCCTTCTTTTAATTGTTGTAAGCCATCCATGTCATCCAGAGACGAAAATCCAGTTACAACTGTATCAACGTTTCCGGCCATTTCATCAAGTGAATCAGCTATCGTTTCTAGCGTTGTGTTGACGGCATCAAACCCCGCCTCCACTTGAGCATACGTTCCTTTAACTTCTTGCGCGGCAGCATATGTGTTAATTAATTTATCTACTACCTTTTTATCTGCTCCACTTTGATACAGAGCAGTTATATCGGCCTCTTTTATTTGTTCTGAAGGAATTTTTCCAATCGCACCATCTAATGCGTCATATGCTTTTGCATAATTTTCTTTTAAAGTGGTTAGTCCTTCCCCTGTTTCTCTCAGCCCACTTGCAAGTTGTGAGAGACCTTCAGTGAGTTCTCCAAGATCACTTAAATCAATATCGTCTGCAGTTCCTAAAGCTTGACTCATCGTTTCTAGTGCCTGATCGATTTCATTGGATCCATCGATAAGATCAGAAGATGACTCGTTCAGTTCAGCGATTCCATTTTTATATTGTAATGAACCGTCTTTAAGTTCGACTACCCCGTTATTTAATTCAGAAACACCATTTTTAAGTTCTCCAACACCATCGTTTATGTCAGCGATTGCACCTGTCAATGTTTTCATTTCACTTTTCATATCGTCCACATCTGGTTCATCAATATTCATTGTGGAAGGGACTCCAGTAATATCAATACCATCTAATTCAAAGTCAACGACATTTGCCTCAAGAACAAGTTTCTCTTCACTTTCAGGCATTACCGTAAACGTCACTTGCTTGTTTTTTCCCGCATTTGCAATCATTCCATCTTCCGCTTTTATATTGCTAAAACGCTCCGCATCAAGCGTAAGTGAAATTTGCAGTAAATAGTTTTCGAAAAATCCTAGATCGACTTCTTTATTTTCGGCTGTTTTAATCTGAATTTGTACGGTTCCGTCTTTTCCGGCTAATTCTTCTGGTTCTATCTCTTTTCCATCTAAATAATAGGCAACTGAAACATCCCAAGGTAACGATTCGGTGTCCATATTGCCCTGGTAATAAAATTTGCCTTTATCAGCGGAAAATTCAATTCTATTACCTTTTTGTTCTAGTTCCGATACATCCGTTAAATTTTTTACGCCGGAATAAGATCCATAGTCTATAATCTTACCTGCTTTTTTAATATCGAATGTGTTTACCACGTACACATTTGCACTGTCACCATGTGCAGTTAAGGTTGCATACACTACTTCATCTTTTGTTGACATTTCTCCGTTACCCTCCGTTGCTGCAGCACTACTCTCATTTGCAAATGCTATATTAAGAAATGACGGTGCAACGAGAAGCAAAGCAACTAAGACAAGAACTATTTTTTTCAATCTCTTCATTCATCATTTCTCCTTTAATAAAGTTGGCATATTTTGTTTATTCGCCTTCACAGTAAAAACATTTTATTATTTTCGATAAAAGTTCGCTTTCCACGTCGTTTTTTCTATTACTCTATCAAGCACTAGTAACAAAGCCGGAAGCAGAAACAGAACCATAATAAATGCAAGCAATGCTCCTCGACCAAGTAATAGTCCAATCGCACCTACAATAGGATTTGAAGAGGTAATCCATAATATGAATCCAACACTGGATAAAATCGAAGCTGAGACGGCAATCGAGAATGTTTTTTCGTCGATTGTTTTCTTAACTGCTTCAAAAGCCGGCATTTCTTTGCGCTTCTCTTTATAATCTTCTGTCAGCAAGATTGCGTAATCAACTGTTGCTGCTAGCTGGACTGTACTGATAATCAAATATCCGATATATACTAGCGAAGAATCGGTAAAATAAGGGACCGATAAATTAATCCACACCGATGACTGGATCGTCAAAAGTAATATCACTGGGAACGAAATCGATTTAAATGAAATAAGTAAGACCAATGCGATCGTTACAACGGTAAGTATATTAACGAGCTTATTATCTTTTTGGACAACATTTTTCATGTCATACAATGTCACACTCTCTCCAAGTGCATATTCATTATCTCCATAATAATTTTTTGCTGTCTGTTTTATATCTTCTATTAACCCAAAGGCTACATCACCTTCAAAATCTGTATCTGTATGCAATATAATTCGACTGTAATTCTCGGAATAAAATTGTTCCGTAATTGATTCATCCAAGTATTCTGGTGGAATGGCAGAACTGACTGTATTTACATAAGCAAGAACGCTTGTTACATGATCCATACGTATCAAGTCTTGAACCAATTCTTCTTCTTTTGCGATATCACCTTTTGGCACAAGTAATACTGTCTGCGTATTTTTTCCAAATTCATTATCAATCGTTTGAATATCACTGCCTACACGAGTAGATTCAGGTTGTTCACCGAATCCATAAGTAAAATTATTCTTTCCCTGTGCTAAAAATGCTGGTACGATGAGGAGGACTACGAGAATTAAAACTGGGATTCTATATTTCAACACCCGTTTACCAACATTTTTAAATTTAGGCACAATCGGTTTATGCTGAGTTTTATCGATCCATTTATAAAACATGAGGGTCAAGGCTGGTAAAAATACCATCACACTAATAAAGCTTAACGCAATACCTTTTACCAGATTGATCCCTAAATCCGAACCAATTTCAAATTTCATAAACGATAACGCAATGAACCCAAAAAATGTGGTTGATGCACTAGCAATAATAGCAGGAAAAGACCGTTTCATCGCAAGCCTCATTGCTTCTTTCGGATTAGCAACTTCCTGTCTGTAATCAGAAAAACTATGGAGCAGAAAAATAGCATAATCTAGTGAAACAGCTAATTGCAAAATTGGCGCAACTGATTGAGTGACAAACGAAATTTCGCCAAGAAATATATTTGTACCTAAATTAATTAATACCGACACACCAATTGCTGTCAGGAAAAATACCGGCTCGATCCACGAACTCGTCGAAATAACGAGGATTATTATGATAATTGGCACAAGCAATGCTGCTGCAAACATCGTCTCAGAGAAAGCCATCTTTTGCTGAATGGCAGTATTAAGTGCCTCTCCAGACATTGCATTCTCCTCACCGATCAAATCATAAACAGCATCTGTCACTTCGACTTCATCACCAGAGCGGACACTGAAGGAAAAAAGGGCATTCTTATCTTTATAATATTCTTTCACGATATCTTCATCAGCCATCTCAATTGGTGTTTTCATGTCGATGGCATCGTCTAACCACATTACATCTTCTACTCCATCGATTGCAGTTAGCTTTTCTTTAAAAACGAGTGCTTCCTGAATGGACACATCATGAATCATCACCCGTACATTTGGAACTGATCCATTAAACTCCTCTTCCATCACATCCATTGCTATTGTTGATGGAGCGTCCTTTGGCAAGTAATCTACCATATTATAATTTACAGATACACCAAACTGAATGATGGAACTAAGTAATGCAATAACAAGAAATATAATGGTAACTGATTTTTTATGTTTAATAATTCGTGCTGCAATATCTATTATCATTCACCTCACTTGCAAAAATAAAAAGCGCCCTGTAAGACTATAACTCCAAGCTCAACACAAAGGCAGAAAGACGGATTTAGCGCGAATTTCCGTCTCTATGAAAATTGATAGTAGCTTCTCCAAACAATTCAGTTTCAGAAAAAGCTAGACAAATTTAAAATCTCACTTTACTATTATATAAACACCGTGTTGCTTTTACAACATACAGTTTTATGAAAAACGTACAATTCCCAACAAAGACATTTATTCTGTTGGATTACGTAAAACTTTAAGGGGGAATTCCAATTACTACAGAGAAATTAGATAGAAGAAAAAAGTACACTCGAATGGTATTAAAAGATAGCCTAATGAAATTATTGAAAGAAAAACAAATATCCGCGATTACCGTCAAAGAAATATGCGAATTTGCCGATATTAATCGCTCAACTTTTTATTCTCATTACACTGATCAATTTGACCTACTTCAACAAATCGAGGAGGAATTGATCGAGGATATGAGCATGTATCTAAGCTCGTTTAACTTTGATAAAAAAGACAACACATTAGAAAAGACAGTGAAACTAATAGAATATTTCGCTTCAAAACAAGAAGAATGTCAGACTTTACTGAATGAAAATAGCGACTCCTCTTTTGAAAAAAAAGTAAGCCAAGTCGCCCGGCGTTTTATGATAAAAAATTGGATGGAAATTAAGCCTGTTGATCATGAAAACTCCGAATACTTGAGTGCATTTATCGTTAGCGGCAGCATTCAAGTAATGAAAGTCTGGTTGAACAACGGAATGGATAAGTCACCTCAAGAAATAGCTGAAATTATTACCACTATCATTAATAAAGGAATTTTCGGATAAAATGACAATTAAATCGAAGTTCGTTTACATAATGAAGTTAAAATTAGAGGAAAGAAGCATAAAATAAATGAGGTTGTATATGCTCTTTTTATGGATGGATTGATTCTAGGCTACCTTAAAGCCATGCGGAAGATGAAGATGAGCCGATTTTTAGAGAATAGACTCACCTTCATTTGTATCGGAATTATATTTTTCACTAAGGTGCGAAATCAATTAGACCATTAAATAATAAAATAATTATAATTATCCAATAGATGAAAAAAGACGACGAAAGAATTAAAGAAATAATTGGGATTATATTTTTTTCTGTTTTCTTTCCTAACCCGATAATCGATAAAATTATTCCTACACCCGTTAGGAAAAAGGTGATATTATCCCCTGCTGAACTCCCTATATTTGCTATTCTTGTCGGCGTAATAAAAACAATAAAGAAGCAAATAATTCCAATGAACAATGAAATATAGCTAAGGATCCCGTGCTTCTTTATGGTAGTAGACTCTTTTGCCATAAAACCACCACCTTTCTTAAAAGAGGATGAGGGTATCTATGATGCGAAAGTTCTTCCCAGTTCACACACTTAATAAAGAAATTATTCCTTTTCTATTTCTCTTACTATGGTGTTAGCATAACGATCTTGGGCTAACACTTCTCCTTCCCCTTCCTCAAACCGCTTCGGACTTTTGAGATAAGAAAACGTACTAACGTAATCACGGTAAGCCATCCGCTTCAAAATTTGTTCGGAGCGGAGAGATTCATGTTCATTTTGACTTTCTAGCACTAAGTTCTGATTTTTGTATCCAATTGTTTGTCCGGAATTTTTAAGCTGAGCATATTCTAACGTCCACATGACAATTGTTGGCGTAACGAGAGCATGAAAGGCTTCATTTTTTATTTTCTTTCGTAAGACATACTCCACCCCCGCTGTCACGGCAGATGAGATCATTAGATCGATAGCAAAAGCTTTCAAGCGTTTTTTTGTAATTGCTTTCATTTTATATCCCCTCCAGTTCAACTAAATAACGGTTATAGACTTAGATTGAGTCACTTTATTTTTATAAATAATTAATGTTATTATTACAAATTTCCTTTAATCCAGCAAGGTTGATTTCACTGTTCCAAAATATATGTTAAGAGTAAGATGTTCATTCGATATGAGGAATACAATCACGGTCTTTTAGTTGCATCAATGCATTTTTTTGTACAATAAAAAAGTTGCAGAATAACCGATCCATATGCCAATGAAGTTTAATAAAACATCGTCAATATCAATTGACCTTGTCCCATATCCGGCTAAATGGAGTAAATATTGACCTACTTCAATATAGACAGGGATGTAAATCGAGAAAAATAAGATGGATAATATTCCCATATGCCGGAAATGATTAAATAAGAGGATCCCGATTGGAATAAAAAGTACTATGTTACCTATAAGATTGCTCGTAACAACATATATTGGAGCATAATCATGTAGAAATGCAGTAAAGTATAACCTAATTGTCTTCAATGGAATTAAATTAAATGTAGCATGCAGCTTAGTATCGCTCGGTAAAAGCCACACAAGGTAGATTAAACAAAGTAAGTATGAAATATAAAACAGCCGTTTCACCAAATCAGTCCCTATTTCAATGTACAAAATATCTTATTATTGATGTCTATTACAAGCAATCTGAAAACATGACTGGTTAAGCATATCAATATAAAATGAAGCACATATGATTTTGACTGAAATTAATATAGGTAAACAGCTGCAATATATTCAAATTTGAATTAACAATTAGGAACATACCTCTTTATATTTTAGAAAAATGAAGGCAAAACTAATCATATTTTACCACATCCATTCTTCCGAAAATCATTCCTTTTAAACAAAATCCCCTTCAATACTAAACAATTTCATTAAAACTGAAACACTTTTTCATCTACAGTAAATTCATGAAGGGCTTCCTCGTCAATATCGTACCCGATTCCAGGTTTATCTGGAACAGTGATCACACCATCGTGAACAATTACTTCTGGAGAAATAATATCTTTTTCCCAATAGTTTGATGAACCGGCTGTATCTCCAGGCATCGTAAAGCCACTCAACGTCGTTAAAGCTATATTATGTGCACGGCCTACTCCCGCTTCAAGCATACCGCCGCACCATACATCGATCCCCTGCTTTTGACAATAATCATGGATACGTATTGCTTCAGTCAACCCTCCAACTCGACCTATTTTTATATTAATAATTTTACAACTGCCAAGTTGGATTGCTTTTCTCGTATCTTCAAATGAATGAATGCTTTCGTCAAGGCAAATAGGTGTATCCATATTCGCCTGTAATGTTGCATGGTCAATAATATCATCATGTGCAAGAGGTTGCTCAATCATCATTAGATTTAAATCATCCAGTTGTTTTAAATGGTCTAAATCTGCCAACGTGTACGCTGAATTTGCATCTGCCATAATCGGCGTGTTTGGAAAATGGCTGCGAACTTCTCTGAGAACATCTACATCCCAACCTGGTTTGATTTTAATTTTAATTCGCTTATACCCTGCATCTACATTTTCTTCAATCGTTTCAAGCAGTTGTTTTACAGTCGGTTGGATCCCGATACTCACTCCAACATCAATTACTTTTTTCTCCCCGCCCAATGCATTTGCTAGTGTCATCTTGTTTCGTTTTGCATACAGATCCCAAATAGCTCCCTCTAATGCAGATTTCGCCATTAGATTACGTTTAATTGGTTCAAAAAGAGCAGAAACATCATTCGGATGCTTAATTTCATTTTCTTGTAAAATGGGAATTAAAAAATCCTTCATTACATGTAAATTTGTTTCAACCGTTTCTTCACTATACCAGGGACTGATGAAGGCTACTGACTCACCAAACCCTCGATTCCCCCTGTCATCAAGCACTTCTGTAATGAAAAAATGTCTATCCTGCATCGTACCAAAACTAGTAGTGAATGGGTGTTTTAATCGCATATTCAACTTGCGCAGTCTTATTTGTTTAATCGGTATAGTCACTATTAAAAACCTCCATTTATCTTGTAAAAACATAATAGCTTAACGAACGATCGTTATCCAAAAGTAAATCAGTTGCTTGAAAACCTTCTTCGAATAACTCTTGAAACACGAATCGTGTCTCCATCCGCCACTTTTTTGCGAGTTCAAGATTCATTTGTTTCAATTCTTGAAAATTCTTGGGAATCGCAACGAATAAAACTTCTGCACTGTTCCATTCTGCTCGTTTAAAAAATTCTGTCAACACGGGAACAGAACTTCCATCAGCATCTAACAGCAATTTTTGATTGTCAAAATGATGAGTTGAGTTACGCTTTTCTTCATTTATAAACCATTTAATCTGAATTCGATCAGAAGGCAGCCCTTGATTGAGACCATCGTTCATAATCCCATAATGGTTCGCATCATAGATCGCACCCGTTGCCCGAAGTTTGTGCAAATTTAAATAAGCATTGCGACTTTCGAGTGGATCAAACGTCCATGTGATCATTCTATATCCCAATTTCCGAGCAAGTTCAGCTTGTTTTATTTTCATCTTTTCCCCGATTCCACTTGTCTGATATTCAGGCAAAATACCAAGCATATGTGAACAAAGATAAGCGGTACCTTCATTAAAGCCCGCAAAGCTATACAGGAAGCCAATCAACTTTTCCCCATCAAACGCCCCTAATAAAATGCCACCATTTTGTAACGCTGTAAACGTTTGATGTAACGGAACCGGCTCCATATTCCATACTGCAATTTCTACTTTTTGCACCTCGGCCAGTTCTTCCATAGTTGAAAGAACACGAATTTCTATATGATTACCTTTCACCTTATTTTACCTCTTTTCCACCATGCCTTTAGCCGTGTCAATTAACACTTTTGCTAAAATTTCAACCGCTTTTGGAATACTGTCGTGATTGAACGTCATATGCGGATGATGCAATCCAGGTTTAAGATCGCAACCGATAGCGAGCATCGTCGCTTTCAAATCCGGCCGTTTAATCGTATAAAAATGAAAATCGTCCCCACCAGTCGTCGTAATTATTGGTGCTAAATTTTCTTTTCCAACACTTTTTATAATTCCATTTTCCATCAAGTGTACAGCATCGCTATCAAGAACAGCTGCAGCAACAGATGAGCTGACTTCAAGTTCAATGTTCACTTCATGATAAGAAGCTAACATAGCAGTTATCTGTTTAATTTTATTCGAAAGTAGTTTAATGACTTCATTTGATTGCGCTCGCAGATCAATCGAAAAAGTTGCATTACCGGGAATAATATTAGCACTTTTGCTACCCGCATGAAATGCCGTCAGTTTGGCGGAATGAGAAGTTCTTGGATCAACCTGGATATTACTTATATGCTGATACAATTCCATGCCAACTTGAATCGCGTTTGCGTTCAAATGAGGGCGAGCCCCATGCGCATCATCACCAATTATTTTTCCTTTGATAAATTTTGCTGCTCCATGCCGAATTGCCGGAGCAAACTGCCCATTTCTTAGTTCTTCACTCGGACGAAGGTGCATTCCATATAAGAAATCTACATCGTCAACGATTCCTTTTTCCACAAGGCTAAGTGCTCCTTTCCCTTTTTCTTCTCCAGGCTGGAAAATAAATCGAAATGTCCCCTTCTCAGGCAAGCCTCCCTCAAGTAAAGTCAAAAAAACACCGATCGCAATTGTCATATGCGCATCATGCCCACAAGAATGGTTTGCTTTAAATTCTCCGTCAACTTCCTGCCATAAAGCATCAATGTCTGCTCGTAAAGCAACAACAGGACTTCCGCTTCCAATATCTACAACGAGACCGGTTGAATCATTAAATGTTTTAATTGAACACGGGTATTTTTTTAATAACGATTCGATATAAGAGGTCGTTTCATATTCTTCAAAACTTAATTCTGGATGATCATGCAGATGTTCCCAAACTTCACGTAAAAAAGGGGACAATTTATTGATGATTTCCTCCATCTCCTATCTCGTCTCCTTTCATTCAAATAATTCATTTAAAGATAAAAACTTTTACCAATAATTAAAAGCTTATCACACACCATTTTAGTTAGCAATTCCTCAACGTAAGGGTAACAAGCTATGTGACTGGTCTTTACTCTCCTTTTCATCTGTCTCCCTTTAGCAAATTCAAGTAGACATTTAGCGTAATGATAGTTTATTCTACAATCCTAAAAAGAAATCAGAGCAAATAAAAAAGTACTTCAACTATAAACAATATAAAACACACTCCAGAAGATTGTTAAATACAACTTCAGGAGTGCATACGAAGATTTTTAGTTCAATTTACGGGAAGCTCTTCAACATACGTTATAGATTATTTCACGGTAACATTTTAAAATATGCCACTCCATCAAAAATTCAATCTATCTCAATTTCTAATAGAGCACTGCTTAAGCTCTTTCCATGTGCATCTAAAGCAAGTGAAGTGGTCACTCCTCCAAGCAGACTATCATAACAGACAAAATTAAATGCTTTAATATTTGGCAGCTCATACCGCACAACTTTCCCTTCCACGATCCCTTTTAAATGATGCTTAACCTTAGATGCAGTTACTTTATCATATAACAGCTCATAATCCGCTCCATCAAAAGGGATTAATGACAAGTTTAATATATTTCCCTTATCCCCGGCACGGCTATGGGCAATTTCATATAATTTCATTTAAATCACTCCAATTAGTTAATAATTTGTGGGTATTTCAAATGAAAGTCTGTATTTCTTTGAAAAATCTCACCGATCTTTAATAATGACATTTCGCTATGAGGTCTCCCAATTAATTGAACACCTATTGGTAGTTGGTTTTCATCAAACCCACAAGGCAATGTTAATGCTGGCATACCAGTTATACTCGCTAGAGATGTAAAATAGCTTATAGTACTTGTCATTTCCACGATAGTCCCATTTTCATTAGCTGTTTCTTTCTTACCGATTTTCGGGGCTGTAAAAGGTACCGTTGGACAGATGATAATATCCACTTCTTTAAATATTTTTTCTATCTCTTCTTTTATTAATATTCTTTTTTGTTTTGCTTCAATATAATCAATTGTTGAGATTTTCAGTCCTTTTAGCAATCGGTCTCTTACATCAGGCCCGTAATCATTTTCATGAATATCTATCCATTGTTTATGAAAGCTGCTTGCCTCGTAAAATTGTATAATTTCTTTAACTCGCTTTAGATAGTGTATATTTTTACTTTTTACCTTACTAATTTTTGCTCCAAGCTTTTTAAATGTATAAATTGTTTCATCCATCTGTTGGAGAACATTAGTCCCGGCGTAACCAAAATAATTTTCAATAATTCCAATCCGCACATTATCTAAAGAGTTCCCCATTGTTTCATGCTGATAAAATAAATTGTTTCTAGTCTTTTCTCCAAAAGCCATCACTTTAAATATCATTTCACAATCTTTTACAGTTCTTGTTATAGGACCAGACGTATCCATACTGAATGCTAAAGGAACGATCCCATCATTATTAATAAACTCATATGTTGGACGTAATCCTACTAATCCGCAAAGAGAAGCAGGCAAACGGATCGATCCTCCTGTATCCGTTCCTATTGATCCATAACACGTCATAGCTGAAACAGCTGCAGCTGAACCTCCACTTGAACCCCCAGCAATCCTAGTTTGATCCCAAGGATTTTTAACTGTTCCATATATATCATTTTCACTAGTTGCTCCCCAGGCAAATTCGTGTAGATTAGTTTTCCCTAATATAATTGCTCCTGCTGCTTTTAAGCGTTTAACAATAAGAGCATCTTTATTAGGTCGCCAATCAGATAAAATCCGACTCCCAGCTGTAGTCTTTGTATTTTTCACACTAATATTATCTTTTAAAGTAATTGGAATACCAAACAAATCACCTAGTTGATTGTCACAACTAAACTTCTCTTCCATTTTTTTCGCAGTTTGCAAGCTTTCTTCTTCAAATAAAGTGATATATGCGAATAATTTGGCGTCAGTTTTCTCAACTTGGCTAAGACATGCTTCAACTATTTCTACTGGAGAAATTTTACGTTTCTTTATTAATTGTGAAACCTCACTAATTGATAATTTTAATAGTTCAATCATATGCACTATTTCCACTCCATAAATTCTACTTGTGGTTCGACTTTTTCACGTGAAATCAAAGTAGAAATGATACCTATTGATTGAGTACAGTTTTTTCTTGCACCGCCTCCTCCAGCGGGACCATTTAAATACAAAGCTTCCACTTCTTCACCAATTAATGCGGCACATTCTTTTTCTCGATGACGACCAGTTGCTCTTACACGCACTTCGTAAGGAGGGACATCCGAAAAATTCTTTCGATGAATCGCATTCATTCCTATTAAGTCAATCCGTATGTCTTCTAGCTGGTTCTCTAATCGTTCATGCAATATATCCTTTGCTAGTTCTGCACGACCTAACGCATCGGTACCTGCATAAGATATTTCACCTTCCCCCAAATAACCGGCTTGATACCCTACAGAAACTTTAAGAGATTCTGGTCTTTCTTTTCCGTTTCCACCAATTATGGATACTTTATTTTCACCTACTTGTGTCAATTGAACTGAAGTAAAATTAGCAATGACATCTGGCGTAATATATTGATTCGGATCATGAACTTCATATAACAGTTGTTCTTTCACCGTTCTAAGGTCAATGATTCCTCCAGTCCCTTCGGCTTTACTTATGATCGCATCCCCGTTTGCACCAATTTCAGCATAAGGAAAGCCTATCTGTGCAAGATTAGGAACTTTTTTTCTCATTGAGTCTGCAAAATATCCACCACTGACTTGTCCGCCACATTCCAACAAATGCCCGATTACTGTCCCTTGTCCGAGCTTTCTATAGTCACTTAATGACCAACCATAATGATATACTTGCGGCGCTAAAAAAAGGGATGGGTCGGCCACTCGTCCAGTAATAATTATATCCGCATTGGAATCAAGCGCCGGCAGTAATGCTTCGATGCCGACATATGCATTCGCGGAAAGTAGCGGTTTATATTCGCTTAATGGATTGCCTGTTTCTAGTGTGATCCAACTCTCATCCACTTTGTCTAGTACACTATCACCAGTTACAACCGCAATTTTACAAGGAATATTTAATTCTTTCGCGACCTCTAGTATTTTCTTTCCTCCTGCTATCGGATTTGCAGCTCCCATATTTGTAATGAGCCGAACTTTTTTTTGAATGAGAACTGGTAAAATGCTCCTGATCCGTTTTTCTAAAAGCACATCATATCCTGTATCTTTATTTTTTAATTTTCTTTGTTGAGCTAATGCGATAGTACGTTCGGCTAAACATTCAAAAACGATGTAGTCTAAATCAACTTTGTTTAATAATATTTCTGCTGCTTCCATTCGATCACCTGAAAATCCGGCGCCTACTCCTATTTTCAACATAATATCATCCCCATTTATTTCTACTTAACTTAAAAGTCCTAATATAATCGCAACTATTGCCATGACGGTAGAAATTCCAAACGCTAGCGGAATAGCTTTTTTCTGAAGGTCTCCTAGTTCTACTCCAGCAAGACCAATGAGTAAAAATGTCGCTCCAGTTAATGGGCTTACAGGAAATCCAACGGTCATTTGACCAATGATAGCAGCGCGCCCCATGGCTACTGCATCCACTCCAAACTCGCCAGCGGTAGCGCTCAATACTGGCAACACACCGAAATAGAATGAATCTGGATCAAATACAAGACTAAGTGGCATTCCTAAAAAAGCTAATATATAGGGTAAAGACTGTCCGCCTGATGAAGGGACCGAGCTTGCTAATGCACTTGCCATCGCTTCAATCATTCCTGATCCTGATAAAATTCCAGTAAATATACCTGCACTAAAAATGATCGAAGCAGTATAAATTGTCGCTTTTGAATGAGCTTCAATTCTCTCCTGCTGCATCTTTACATCCCGATAATTAAGAATAAGAGCTAATGGTACCCCAATGACGAACGGAATAGCCAATGGGAAGAGTTCCATAACGAGTGCAACAATGACTAAAATAGTTAAAATTATGTTTGGAATAATCATTTTCGGTCGCTTAATACTTTCCTCGGTCGTAGTATCTTTTGTCGGTGCAAGCATCGTTGCTGAGATTTCAGTGACTACACCAACCTTCTTTCTTTCCTGTCGTCCAAGCCAAAAACTCGCAGCAAGAACACAAATCAATCCGACAATTTGCACAGGGATCATAGGTGTATATAGATCTACTATACTTATATCAAGTGCCGTAGCAGCCCGGATAGTCGGTCCCCCCCATGGAACCATATTCATCGTCCCTGCACTTAGTGCAGCGATAACAGCTAGTGTGAGTGGACTCATTTGAAGAGCACGATATACGGGTAACATCGCTGCAACTGTAATTAAAAAAGTACTTGAACCTGAACCATCCAAATGAGATGCCATTGCAATAATCGCTGTTCCGATCGCTATTTTTACAGGATCCCCTTGGGAAAAGCGAATAACCCCTTTAATTAATGGATCAAACATACCTGTATCAAACATAATACCGAAGAAAAGGGTAGCAAACGTTAACATAATTCCAGTCTGGGCTATCCCAGATAACCCATCGCCCATAAATTCACCTAGTTCACTAAAGCTAAAGCCCGCTACTACCGCAAATACAATTGGGACAACTACAAGTGAAAAATGAATGGATGTTTTCTTAGTTAATACTAAATACAATAAAATGACGATCACTAAAAAGCCATAAAGCGCTAACATTTTCATCCTCCTTTATATTTTTATTTCCCTATCTACTACTGTTGCAAGTTTTATGCCAACAAAAAAAGCCTGTATTGAAGGCTTTTCCGTTGTTTAATTCTAAAAATTTATAAATATATTTCTAGATTTTTAGAATGATAGATCATACTTATTCAATTTATTATATAACGTCGCAACAGACACACCTAATCTGCTTGCTATTTCCTTTTTTTCCTCTAAACTATTTCCATATTCTTTTAATATCAATTTCAATTGTTCATATTCTGCCCTCTCCGTGACTTCTTTAAGGGTAAAATTTACGTTTGACTCATTCATTGTCTTATTTTCACTTATAATTTCTGGTAAATGCTTTTCCGTAATTTGTCTAGTATCCGTCATACAGACTGCATATTTAATCGTATTAATTAATTCACGTACATTACCTGGCCACTTTAACGTTTGCAGTTTACAAAGTGTTTCTTCACTAATTGAATAGGACTCCTTACCGCGAGAATGTTTTTCCAATATCGAATGAATGATCTTAGGAATATCTTCCCTTCTGTCACGCAAAGGTGGAATAGCTATCTTTAGCACATTTAGCCGATAATACAGATCTTCACGAAACATTCCTTTTTGGATTAATTGACTTAAATCCCGGTTGGTAGCAGCAAGCACACGTACATTAATACTCTTCTCTACTGTGCCACCAATTTTTCGAATGGTTTGTTCTTCTAGCACTCTTAAAAATTTCGCCTGTAACTCTTGCGAAAGTTCGCCAATTTCATCAAGAAAAATCGTTCCGCCATTGGCCATTTCAAATAAGCCAACCTTTCCACCCTTTTTAGAATTGGTAAAACTTCCTTCTTCATATCCAAACAATTCACTTTCAATTAATGACGCCGGAATCGTTGCACAATTCACAGGGATAAATGGTCCATTTGCTCTTTTGCTTTCATTATGTATCGATTGGGCAAAGAGCTCTTTACCCGTTCCGCTCTCTCCTGAAATTAAGATCGGTAGTTCCGATACAGCTGCCTTCTTTCCAATCCGAATCACTTCGGTAAGTCCCCCGTCAGCGCCAATGATTTCGTCAAATGTGTATTTTGCCTGGTGGATGGAACCTATCTGATTCTGTAACTGATCTCGATCCTCTTTTAATTGTCGGACCAATTTATGTACTTCGGTCAATCCTTTACAAACAGATACAGCACCAATGATTTCCTTCTGATTTAGAATAGGCGCCATGTCTACCACATATTCCACATTCCCTTCCTTACGATAAATGCCGACCCGTTCCTTCCCATCATTCAAGACGTCTACGAGCTGTGCCTGAGGTCGTACATCTTTTAAACGTTTGCCGATGATTTTTTCAGGAGCCACTCCAGTAATTCTCGTATACTCTGGATTAATCAACCGTACGATTCCTTCTTTATCTATCACTAATACGCCATCATGAATCGACATTAAGATGGACTGAAGCCATTCCATATATTCTTCTATTGAATGATAATGAAAAAATGTATAAGACTGCGAAGTATTCACCTTTTATTCCCCCACCGATTTCATCGTAAAAATCGTTTCATCCTAGATCAATATATTTATTCGCGAGCATGAGAAAATTCTTTCGAACGTATCATTTTGTTTGCTGTATATCATTGACGGTTTCTCCTTCTTTTCTAAAGAAACCGAAAATGCCGGCTGTTTGGATTATATTTGTAAACGCATGCGGATCTATGTCTTTAATAATTCTTTCTAAGTCATATAATTCATAGCGAGTAATGACAAGATACAGCAAATTTTTATCCTCTTTTGAATAAGCCCCTTTTACTGGAATAATAGTAATTCCACGAATCATTTTTTTATGTATTTCTTGTTGTAATTCTTCTGCTTTCCCTGTCACAATCAATACCGTTACTTTTTCGTGGCGTGTATGAATGGCATCAATGACAACAGTCGTCACATATAAAGTCAACATCGTATATAAAGCATGTTCCGGTTCATATAAAATCCCTGCTACGAAAATGATAATCGCATTTAATAGTAAGAAATATATACCAATTGGTTTATCCTGAAGCCTTGATAATATCATCGCTACAATATCCATTCCACCTGTGGAAGCACCGCGCTTTAAAGAGATACCAACACCTATTCCACCAATAACTCCTCCAGCAACCGCATTTAAAATAATATCCTCTGATAATGAAGTAACTGGTAATAGTTCTAGAAATAAGGTTGAGAATGCGACGGAAAGGATGCTATAAATGGTAAATCCTTTCCCGATTTTAAACCACCCTATAAGGAGAACAGGAATATTGAGAATCAAAAGCAATATCCCCGTACTAATATTAAATGAAAAGAAATCTTTAAACACACTCGATAAAAGTTGCGCAGCACCACTAAACCCACTCGCATATACATTTGCGTTAATTAGAAAAAAATTCAATGAAATTGCTACTAAAAAAGAACCTAATATAACAACGGCAATCCGTTTTGCTTCCATTAAAAACATAGGACATTTCATCCTCCTTCAATTGACTGAGTAAAGAGAGCAATATCTATCTTCAAATATTTTATCTACTATTGTCTCTTATAATAGATGAATTATGGTAATTTTACCAAATAAAAAAGTAATAGTATGTAAAATTTTCGTGCGATACTATTCTGTTTGTCTGGTGTTTTAACTTCCTCCTAGTTTGTCTTCCATAAACCATATAATACATACGAGTGTTTATCGGCGAGTTATCATTAGATAATAGCGGTTTGGAGGTAGATATAGGCTGTGGAGCAATTTTAACGGCGAAGTAAATTGATTTATCGGCGATTGTGCAGTTTTATCGGCTGTAAAGTAGGAATCGACGTGCTACGTAGTCTCTCCGAAGTCTTTCATTCAACAGAAGTCCCCGTTATTTCTTTCGCTAACTTGGAATATCGTAGTGTTTCATATCTATTATTTTGTTTACCAACCTCTCTCATAAGAAATAAAATACTTATATGTTTTCGCTTGATATAAATGACCCTATACATCAACGAATCCCAATCTATAAGCTTGTTCAACATAACTCATTGTTTTTGAGTCCATAGCTTGATTATTATGGGCTTTTATTTGAGCTTTACCATGTTCTTTTACCCATTCATCTACCTCATTTAATTAAATGTAAAAAGCATAACACCAAATCCTTAATTGGTGTTATGCTCAGGATAGTTTGAAATATACTTTTTAACAACTAAGTCTTTAGTCTATGACAATATATTTTCACGTAATATTCTACTTGTTTCGGAGTTAACTTCAAAGACATAGGAATTCTTTATTATTTTCCTAGCATTTCATCTACTTGATCTCGATTTTCTTCGATCCACTCTTCCGCCAGATCCTCAAAAGGTATTCCGTTCACTTCATATTCATACATCATCTGTTCTAAGTCGTCTACTTCAATACTCCATTTAGATAAAATTTCATATGCTTCAGGGTAAGTTTCTTCAATTCCTTTATAAGAGATTACATAAATATTATCAAATTTAAAGTTTTCATTTGGTTCTTCTAAAAACTTCAAATCATACTGAGTGAACATGGAATGTGGACGCCATCCAGTTATAATTACCGGTTCTTTCTTATTGATTCTTGCATCCAATTCACCAAGCATTGCCCCTTCACTAGAATAAGCAAGCTCATACATGTCTAAATCATAGTCCTCTAACACTTGTTCTGAAATTTTTACAATCCCTGCCCCTGCATCAATTGTATAAACTGTTCCTTCAAATTTTTCTGGATTCTTTTTAATATCTTCAATTGAATCTTCTTCCACATATGTTGGAACTACCCAACCTAGTGGAGCATCTGTATAACTTTCTGCCACTTTTATAAGATCCTCTTCATATTCTGCCCATAGTGCTTCTTCTGTATATGGAAGCCAAGCATCCATAAAGAAATCAACTTCTTTTTCCTTTAATCCTTCAAAGATAACAGGTTGATCCAATAAAGATATTTCGACATCATACCCTGCTTCTTCAAGAATTAATTTTGCAATCTGGGTTGGTGCTTCTGTACTTGACCAACCCGTTTGACCAAATGTAATGGTCCCTTTTCCTTCTTCCTCATTTGAATCAACTTCCGTATTTCCATCTGCTTTATCATTGCTGCAAGCCGCAACGGTTAATAGTGCGATAAGTGCAATTATTCCTATTAATTTTTTCATTGTTTACAAGTCCTCCTTAGGATGTAAGTTTTCAAATATATTTCGCATGTTCTCTGGAGTGAACTGTAAAGCATCCGCTTTTTGAAATTTCCAATGACTGTACTTTTTACCGTGTAACCTATTAATTAGATGTTCCGCATTATATACTTCTAAGTTGTACACCCAGTTTGCCATAATCATTAAAGATGACATATGAGCTCCTTCATTTGACGTCGTACACATATCTTTCACTAAATGGACTTGATAGTCTCTAAAATACGCGTCAAACACAGTCGTCATTACACAACCGTCGCTTACTACTCCACCAATAATGATATGTTTCACACCTATACTACGTAAAATTAAATCAAGGCTTGTCTCATGAAAAGCACTCCAACGATATTTATCAATTACTATATCATTTTCATCTGGTGCTACTTCATCGATAATCTCGTGATTCTCTTTTGACGTACTATAGTAAAACGGTGTCCCGTCTTCACATAATGGTTCTCCTTTTGACAGGCCAATTTGATCATGTCTGTTTATTTGCCTTGTATAAATAATTGGAATGTCTACCTCACGACACGCCTTGATCACATCCTTTGTTTTTGCAAGAACATCATCTAAATTCTGCAAACCAAAATTGCTTTCTTTTTGTAAATCAATAAGAACTAATGCTGTCTCTTCTACCTTCATTCCGATGTCTCCTTTGACGATGCCTTAGGAAAATATTTAAATATATCTCCCGAGTCCATGGCATTAGCCATCCGCATCGTCCAATCTAAGTAACTTTTTGCATGTTCCAATAACTTCAGATCTTCCTCTACCTCTTTTTTAGTCGCAGCATCTTCTAATTCACTCGCCATCTCTTTCAACAGAGGTTCAGAGTGTTCCACTGCTTTCATAATTAAATTGTTTTCCTGCCGCAACATTTTGACAAAATAAACGATGAAATTTCTAAAGAAGTCCTTTTCAGCAATATAATGATCTTGTCGCTCACCTTTCTTCCAAATCTTCGTGACCATTTCCGTCTCCATTAATTCCCGAACACCATTACTAACACTTGCTTTACTCATCGCTACATGGTCTTGAATCTCTTTTAATGTCAAAGGTTCTTTTGAAAAATAAAGTACACTGTAAATTCTGCCAACTGAAGGAGTTACCCCATAGACAGTCATTGATTGTGCTAAGGCACTTTCTAATACATCCCTGGATTCACTCAATTTATCCGCTTGACTCATCATCTACTCCCCCTTTCCTAAAGCCTTAGTTTATTTTGTTTAAAATAAATTATTTAAATTAAATTACTTATACATATTAAACAAGTCTATTCATCATGTCAACCTATTCACAGTAGTCATTTTATAGCCCTCACCTTTTTGTAAACGTTTTCCATTATGCTATAATAACGACTAAACAGAATAGGAAAGGAGTCGTCTCTATGGATCGTTTTGCTTATTCTAGTGTTAAAGATCTGTCAAATCTAATCAAAAAAAGAGAACTCTCCCCAGTAGAATTAATGGAAAGTGTTATTAGCCGAATTGAAAAACGAAATAAGGACACGAACGCATTTATTCATTTAGCATTTGATGAAGCAAGAGAAAGAGCAAGAATAGCAGAAAAACAAATAATGGAGGGCAAATATCTAGGTCCTCTTCACGGAATTCCTACAGCCATAAAAGATTTATTCGATTTTAAACCAGGATGGCCTGCTACTTACGGAGGCATTCCCGCTTTGAAGGACCATAAGACAGACTTTTATTGTGTCTATGCAGAAAAGATGGAACAAGCGGGAGCTATTATTGTCGGAAAAACGAACAGTCCAATCATGGGTTTTAGAGGAACATGTGATAACCCATTGTTTGGGCCAACCCGAAATCCCTTCGATCTTAGCAAAAACAGTGGTGGTTCATCAGGGGGAAGTGCCGCTGCAGTCGCAGATGGGCTCGTTCCGATTGCAGAAGGAACAGATGGTGGTGGTTCAATCCGAATCCCGTCCTCTTGGAGTGGATTATTTGGCTATCAACCTTCGTTCGGGATAGTGCCGATGGTGATGAGACCGAATGCATTTGGTGGTACAAGTCCATTTGTATATGAAGGACCCATTACGAGAACAGTTGAAGATGCAGCAATCGGTATGACGGCTTTAACTGGTTATAATTCGAGTGATCCGCTGAGCACTAATCAGCAAATTGATTTTATGACAGCATTACATAAACCGATGACAGGCTGGAAAATCGCATATAGCCCTGACTTCGATGTCTATCCCGTCGATCCACGAATTCAAGAAGTAGTCGGAAATGCGATAAAACTGTTTGAAGAAGCCGGTGCTCATGTGGAAAAAGTAACGTTTGGTATTAAACACGATCAAATGGAACTCAGTAACTTATGGTGCAGAATGATTATGCAAGGCAGTATAGGAGCATTTGAAGGATTTAAACAACAAGAAATTGACTTATTAAACGATTATCGAGACGATTTTCCGCCAGAATTTATTTATTGGTTAGAGCATGCCTATAAAATTAAAATGACAGACATCATTAGAGACCAAACGATGCGCACGGACATATTCGATGCGATTCAAAATGTATTGAATAATTACGACTTGATCATTACACCAACGGTTGCATCTCTTCCAGTAGAAAATGAAGCAAATGGAAAGACGAAGGGACCTACTCACATTAACGGAATCGAAGTCAACCCCCTAATCGGCTGGTGCATGACATACTTTACCAATTTTACCGGACACCCTGCAGCATCCATTCCTGCGGGATTAATTGATAATTTACCTGTCGGCATGCAAATTATCGGGAACAGATTTGCCGATCAAGATGTATTTACGGCGAGTTCCATATTTGAACAGCTAAAACCTTGGCATCAGACGTATGATATTTGTAGAGATCGGGAAATAAATAACTTTTAACACAAAGGGAGACATTACGTTGTCTCCCTTTTTCTCATTTCAGTTTTCAGTGAAAGAATGGACGAAATATCTTAATTCACGAGCTCACCTTAACTAATTTGCAGGTTCTCTTTTAACTCTATCATGTCGTCAGCCGATATTGAGGCTCACCAGGCTACTGTTTGTATAAGAACACAAAAGCTCTTTCTAATAAAACTTACACCTTTAATGAGCCGCGGAATCCTCGAGAACTGTAGTAAGAGGAGGCACCATTGTGATACACGAATACATTCTCGTAGCGATAATCGCAAAAAAGTGCACCGTCAAGTTTTCGTATAGCTGAGGGCGTTTGTATCCAACTGGAAGTTTTCTTATCGAAATTTCCTCTTTCTTGCAATGTTCGATATTGTTCTTCTGTTAAAATCTCAATACCCATTGCAGTCGCCATATCGATCGCATTATTTTCTGGCTTATGTTTTTTCCTTGATTCCAGAGCTTCACGATCATAACAAACACTTCTACGACCTTTGGGACTCTCCGCAGCACAATCAAAGAAAATGTATTCATCTGTTTTTTCATCATAATCGATGATATCAGGTTCTCCGCCTGTATTTTCCATTTCATGGAGAGACCATAACTTTTCAGGACTCGCCTCTAATTTGGCTTGCACTTTATCCCATTCTACTTGGGGATGTCGAGTCATATTCTTTTCAAACCGACTTTTCAAAATGTGAATTAACTCTTCTTGTTGATCTGCAGACAACTCTTTTTTAATATTTTCATCATTATTGCTTGGCATGTAACTTTCCTCTTTTCTTATAATTTAGTTTATATTTTATAATCTTAACTACCAATCCACCAAAAGTTAGCTTTTTTTGAAAAAAGTATGCCTCGATTAGGTTACTTACATTTTACCATTAAACAATTACTTTTCTAATTCCTTTTTTTCTTTTAAAAGTTTTTGAAATTCCATTTCTAATTCCTCGGAGGGTGTTATGCTTAACCGACTGAGTACGTCTGATATTTTTGTTTCAAGTAATAAATAATCATCTTTTTTGCTATTTCGCTTCTTTTTTGGTTGATACTTTTTAAACTGATCATAAGTCCCTTCAAAAACATTTATTTTTTGATTACGGATTTCTATTATTCGAGTTGCAATCTTTTCAATGAATTTTCGATCATGTGAAACAAAAATGACACTTCCTTCATACTCTTTTAGAAGAAGTTCTAGAGATTCAACAGCATGTAAATCTAGAAAGTTTGTTGGCTCATCTAAGATTAACGTATTAATCTCACTCAAGAAAAGCTTTGCTAGTGCAACTTTTACTCTCTCGCCACCACTCAAAACATCTACAGGCTTATATACATCCTCGTTAAAAAAATGCATTCTTGCTAACACGGTCCGAATCGTTGTTTCACTCTGAGTTGATGACGATTGAACATTTTCTAAAATCGACTTCTCAACATCCAATATATTTAAATTTTGGCTAAAGTAGCCTATTTTTACAGCAGGGGAGACTTTAATTCCAGTTTCTTGATGAATAATCTTATTTACAAGTGTCGTTTTCCCACTTCCATTCGGACCAATTATCGCTACTTTATCTCCACCACGAATTTGAAAGCTTACTTTTTTCCAAAGTACACGTTCAGCTACCTTACCCGATATATCTTCCGCTCTAATAATAATTCGACCTTTAAATGTCCCTTCATTTATTAAATCCATTTTAATCGGTGGAAGTTCTCTTTCTTTTTCTACCTGTTCCAGATTATTCATTCTCGTTTCAAGTGCTTTTGCTGTCTTTTGTAGCTTCTTTTCTATATTCGCATAATAGGTCTTGACTCCTTTTATTCTAGCTTCAGAGCTACTTAAATTTTTTGGTTTTTTAGAAGCTCTTTTTGCTTTCTCTTCTTTTAACCTTATAGCTTGCTCAAGCTGTTTTTTCTCCTTCTCAAATTTTTCATATGCAATCTTTTGCTGACGGTTTTCTACATCTTTCAAAGCAGCATAATCACTGTAGTTTCCTTTATATTCTGTTACCTTCCCCTCATTAATTTCCCATATAGTTGAACAAAGGGCATCTAAAAATTCTCGATCATGTGAAACGATGATGAGTGCTCCTTGCCATTTGCTTAACTTTTTTTCTAACCATTCAATATGCTCTCTATCCAAATTGGTCGTCGGCTCATCTAAAAGTAATAGCCTTTCTTCTTTTAGCAACATTTGTTGAATATATTCTTGTGTAACCTCTCCACCACTTTTAGTCGTATCCGTTCGTTTTAATTGAGGAAGAAGCTCATTTTGAGTATGTTGAGTAATTACCCCTTCTTTCGGCAAAGTCTTTTTAGCTAAAATGTTAAGCAATGTAGTTTTTCCACTTCCATTTCGACCAACTACTCCAATACGATCATGTTGATGAACTTGAATTTGTTCGATATCTAATAATAGACGATCCTTAACATATTGTTTTATATCGTGTGCTTCCAATAAAAGCATAGAAAAATCTCCCTTCAAAAATGTATCAGGAGACAAAAAATGCCTCCTATTTTCATTCAGAATAGGAGGCATTAATAAATAGGTGTACGCCAAAAGAGAGAGATCCCCCCCTTTGGTCCAACCATAGAAAGCCAATCCTATTCTGAAAAAGACAATTAAAGACATCGCAAAATTCAAGCAGAAATCCACTGCTAACAATATCTTAAATTGTATTTTCATCAATAGGATTAGTACTTCATCTAGTTGGGTCACCCTTCCTTTTATAATTACTTAAACAATACTACGATACTTATACAATTGTCAACTCTTATTTAACAATATTGGCTGCCCATTTGCTAAATATTAAAAAGTTTCAAGAGCAAAAATAGTGAAACAACCAATAGTAGCATCAAATCAACACAGCATTAAGTACCATCCACTCCAAAAGGAAAATTACAAGTATTTCATAAACGTCGTAGCGATGGAAAAGTAAATCAATAATCCGACAACATCGTTTATAGTCGTTATAAATGGACCCGAAGCAATGGCGGGGTCAAATTTTAATTTATTAAGGATGAGCGGAAAAACTAACCCAATGACCGCAGAAATACTTAACGTTATGAGAATCGATAATCCCACAACGATTCCTAGTATAAAGTTTCCATATAAGATTAAAATTAACATGGAAATGAGGATCATGCAAGTAAGTCCGATTAAAAAACCAGTTGAAAATTCCCTTCTAATCATCCGCCAAAGATCTTTCATCTCAATTGTACCTAGTGCTAGCCCTCTTACAGATACAGCTAGGGATTGTGTTCCAACATTTCCTCCTGAATCCATCAACATCGGCATAAAGGCAGCCAATATGACGACTGACTCTAATGTGTCTTCAAATTGACCGATTACTCCGCTCGTCACCATTCCTGCAAACATAAGAAAGATAATCCAAGGTGCCCGCTTTTTCGCTGCTTGAAAGGCAGTTAAATTCGTTTCATTTGCATCTTTTACTGTCGAGAATTCTCCAAAATTTTTAGTCGTTTGAAGTTCGATTAAATCCATGACATCATCTACCGTTATAACGCCCATCAATTGATTTTTCTCGGTGACAACAGGAACCGCCAACAGATCGTATTTCTTAACTACTTTACCAACCTCTTCTTGTCCCATATCTACTAAGATGGATACAGGATGCTTGTGCATAATATTTTCAACCTGTTCATTTGATTCTGACGCAATTAATTTTTTTAATGAAACAACTCCAGCTAAACATCCTTTGTCATCAATCACATACGTATAGTATACAATTTCTGCGTCTTGTCCCTTTTTTCTAATTTTATTGAGTACATCCTCTGCAGTCTCTTCTCTAAAAGCAGTGATAAATTCATCTGTCATCACCGCACCCGCAGTTTCCAAATCATACTCTAAGATAGCTATTATTTTCTGTGCCTTTTCCTCATCCATTCTCTCTACGATCTTTTTCGCTTCATCTTCCTTGACTGTTTTCAGGAATTTAACGACATCATCTGTGAACATATGATTCATCATCTCAGAAGCATAATCCTCAGACAGCTCCTCAAAACAAACTTGCTCGTGCATTACATACAGTCCTGAAAAAATGACAGCAAATTCTTTGGGATCTAGAAATGAATAAACTTGTTCCCGCTCCTCTTTATTCAATGTTATAAAGATATCTACTTGATCTGTCGGATGAAGCTCTAAATAATGTTTGCGGAATTCTTCTAAATCATCCTCTTGTAAAGCACATAAAATAATTTTAGTATACTTTTCCCTATTTTCTTTATTTAGTTTAATCATACTGTTTCCTCCAGACTAGGAGAAAGAACGCCCTATTACTAAAATCTAGAGGGGCTTCCTGACCTCCTTTATTTACACACACCGAAAATTTAGTTTGTAACTATTTTCTCTTACTACCCTTTTTGAAAAAAACTCACACCTTTTCGGAAGGAAATCATAATTTCGAAAGCGATTTTGTATATGGGAGGAAATATCAATAGAAAAAAACAGTTATAATATACTCCGAAAACATTACATCAAGAGAACGTTAAAAGTTGGAGGGAAATGTATTCAGGTGAATGAATCGGAATGTTTTTTTACGTTCGCTGGTAAAATTCCGATAGAAACGAAAATATACTTGAACGGGACAGACTGAACATGCTCATGATAAGATTTAATTGTAACTCACAACATAAAGGAGCTTAGACAATGACTTCAAAAAAACCAATTCTATTTATCGCCATCCTGCTTATGATCGCAGGTCTTCTTGATTTAAAATATAAAGGAAAATTCTATCAGCTCTTGCCTACGTCTATTCAATCTTACGTAAATAAGTTTTAAAATTAATTATGAGGCTGGGACAAATAGTATTTAGACCAAACAGAATGACGAACTATAAGTGAAAAAACGTATATGAAGATTGGGTAACTTAGATTGTAAATAGTTAATAGTTGAAAAATACAAAGAACGCATAGGTGTAGAAGAATAAAGTTATTCAATAAACGGGCCAGATTGTTGGAAATTTTGTGGGGTGGAATAATGAATGATTTTTATACAGCATTAAATTATGTAAATAAAATGATTTACGAGCCAAATGATTTAACTGTAAAATCGATTCAAGAAGAAAGACAAAATTCTAAGTATGGTGCTGGTACATTTCGATTATCTTCGAGAACAGTTCGTTTCAGAGTTGCAAATATAACCCCCACCAAAGTAGGGCAGTTTGTTGCCTTTTGGGAAAAAGATGAAAATAATAAAAACCAACCCTTTACATATGAGGAAGCACCTGATTTATTAGTTATAACTACTTTTACAGATGATGGTGAGTTTGGACAATTTATTTTTCCAAAAAAAGTTCTTTTCAAACAGGATATTCTTAGGTCCAGTTCAACAAAGGGGAAAATGGCAATAAGAGTTTATTCTAGCTGGGATAAACCGACTAGTAAGCAAGCTTTGAAAACTCAAAAATGGCAGTTGCCTTATTTTGTTGACATGAGTGATCCGAGTAAAATATCCATAGATAAAATAATAGAACTGTATTCGTTTTAATCCTCTTAAACGGGTGCGATTGTGGAACTAAAAAGATACAAGAGATACGAGAGATTATTCTCGTATCTCTTTTTATTTTAAGTGGTCTTGTCCGACAAACTGAAAACCACTGTGAAAGCAAGCGATAATGCAACTTGAACAGATAGCCTCATACGTATAGTACATATCAAATTAGCTTTTTCTCACAATTTCATTTAACGATTATTACGAATGATCCTTTCGCGTTGGTTTGCCAATCTTCTAAGAGATTCTAACTTATCCTTCTCTCCTATTTTCCCCTTTTCAATCGCTGTTCTTAAAACTGAAAGGGAATGATCAACATCATCACGTTCTACTGGAAACGGGAAGTTATCCTTTCCACCATGGGCAAATGCGTAGCGGACTGGGTCATGAAAGGTTGGTTGTGCTCCATGTGTTATTTCTGCTACCATTGCTAGTGCTCGTAATGTGCTCGGCCCAACACCTTTACGTTCTAATAATTGTTGATATGTTTCTGGTGGATGATCATAAATCTCATATAATTTCTTATCCAAATAGCGTGGAGAAGGAATAGGATGCTCGGGAGGCATCGTAATAATCGAACGGACTTGTTCGCTCGATAAACGAACCTCTTTAGGTTCATCAAAAAGACTTAGTTGCTCAGGTTCCTGTTTCGTCTTTCTATTATGTTCCACAATTGCATGATATACTTTCCCAATTTCTTCTGGCTTTTCATGGCAAATTTCCACTGAAGCAAGCCTTGTCGCCTCATTTTTATCAGACACTAAATTTAGCACCTGCTTTTCCGTTGTCCCACACACTGCTTTATGCGGATCTCTTGTAAAATCCGTCAAATCTTCATTTAACCAATGGTATCTGCGGGCATAACGATTTTTGCTATTCATTCCTTGTTGGATAACCGCCCAATTACCGTCTCGATCAAACACAAGAAAATGGTGGTATAGCTGATACCCATCTTGCACGGCTGCTGAGTCCACTTTTGCCACCGTACGGCTCGTCTGCTGCAAGGCGGATAAATCATTGGATAAGCCATATTTGTCCCCAGTTTCGATAATTTCAAAAGGAGTTTTCCTTGAAGCTTTACCTTTCCCGCCAACAAGAAATAAACCTAACTCACCTTGAGCTTCCCGAAGACCTTCTTTAAGTGCCCCACAGACAACTGTCGTCAGTCCAGATGAATGCCAATCAAATCCTAACACACTGCCAAAAGACTGAAACCATACTGGATCCGACAGTCTTCGCAAAACTTCTGTTGTTCCATATTCCATTACAATCACTTCAATGATGGATGCACCAAGATCACGCATTTTTTTAAATAACCACGGCGGACAATACCCACCATGAAGCGGCACATTCGCTATACCTGTTTTCATGTTAATTCACCTCGCCTAGTTCATTTTACCATGCGGATATCATGTCTGTAAGTTATAAAACATGTTTAGGAGAAGTTACCAACACTTTGGGTTAGTAAGCATTAAATGTTGAAATTGATTTTCAAGTAACACAGACTTCTCGTTTTACCTATACCAAAAAAATAATTCGAAATAAAATTTAAGAAAAGTGAGGTAAACATAGGACGAGTTTCATAGTATCTGTATAAAAGAGGTTATGTAGAAAGGGGATTCAATGAAAAATCTTACTCCCGTGTTTTATATTTCATTCTTTCTGTCTATCATTTTTATCCTTTGGGGTGCCCTTACCCCTAGTCATCTGGAAAGTGTTTCTACAAGTATACAAACCTCCTTACAAGTTAAGTTTGGTTGGCTCCATCATTTTACAGGCGGCATTATTATTTTATTTGTTATCTCTCTTGCCCTTTCAAAATATGGTCATATTAAACTTGGTAAAGATGACGACGAACCAGAATACAGTACATTTAGTTGGTTTGCAATGTTATTTAGTGCGGGAATGGGAATTGGCCTCGTATTTTGGGGAGTTGCCGAGCCTCTTTCCCATTATTACGATCCGCCAATTGGTGAAGCACAATCTCTAGAAGCAGCAAAAAATGCCTTATCTTTAACTTTTTTTCATTGGGGGCTGCATCCGTGGGCAATTTATGCACTTGTTGCTTTAGCGCTAGCATATTTTACGTTCAGAAAAAATTTGCCTGGTGTAATTAGTGCCAGCTTTTATCCTTTACTAGGAGACTATGTAAAGGGTCCAATAGGAATAATCATCGATACAGTTGCAGTATTTGCGACTGTATTTGGAGTTGCTACATCCCTCGGCTTCGGCGCTATTCAAATAATTGGCGGAATACATTACTTGAATAATGATTTTCCGAATGGATTAAACATGCAGATTATTATTATTTCGGGAATAACGATCTTGTTCATGATTTCCGTTCTTTCAGGAATAGGAAAGGGAATGAAATGGATAAGCAATATAAACATTATTCTTGCCATATTGTTAGTGCTATTTCTCTTAGTTCTTGGCTCAACATCCTTATTGCTCCATCAATTTACTTCTTCATTGATAAGATATGCGGAATTTCTTCCAAAAATAATTTTTAGCCTCGCTCCTCTCAGTATGAAAGGAAGCAAATGGATTCACGATTGGACAATATTTTATTGGGCTTGGTGGGTTGCATGGTCCCCTTTTGTTGGCTCATTTATCGCCCGGATTTCCAAAGGACGCACCATTCGAGAATTTGTCATTGGAGTACTTGCAGTTCCTACAGTATTTTGTGCATTATGGTTTACCGTTTTAGGCGGTACCGGGATCCATTTGGAAATGTTCGGTACTGGGGAGATTTGGCAGGCAACAGATCAAGGAATCAATGCTGAAATTGCTTTATTTGCAGTCCTTAATCAAATGCCGTTCCAAACTATCACAAGTATTTTATCCATCATCCTAATCGGAACATTTTTCATAACATCTGCCGATTCCGCAACGTACGTCATGGGCATGCAAACGACCAATGGAATGCTTAATCCCCCAAAACAAATAAAAGCAATTTGGGGAATGGTTCAGGCAGCGGCGGCTACGGTTCTTCTCTGGGCTGGAGGTTTACATGCACTGCAATCAGCAGTCATATCTTCTGCATTTCCGTTTACACTTATTTTATTTTTTATCATGATCTCTTTATATAAAGAATTACGTGAAGAAAACATAAAAATTTGATGATATCAAAGGGGGGAATTTAAACCTTACAGCCGTAACATTTCAAGCTAGTTATTTGTTTCTTTTTTTGAAGAAACTATTTCTTCTTGGCAACTCTTTAGTTAATTTAACTTTCATACGAAAAAAGACTCGAAATTCCGAGTCTAATCTTTTAAGATATTGATAAATTAACTTATAAAATTAATTAGAGTGTGATTCTTGTTAAAAAGCACTTGTCCATTCCCATAATTAACAAATCCCATTTTCTTCACAATATGTATCCACTAGCTCTTCAATTTGGCCAAGTTCCGGATATTTCCCAGAAAAAGAAAATTTGATTTCTTCGATAAATTCTCCCTCTTTATAAACATGAATCGCTCCATTTTGTGCAATGACACTATGCTCTGGTTCAAAAAGATATCCGCTTCGCTCAATTGCACCCACTTTCATTCACTCCTTCTTAATGTTACAACTCGTTCATTTAACCATTTGATTATTACCAATAAAATGTATAAAGTTAGCAACTTCTAATTAAAGATCCATTTTTGGAGGTTCTTCTAACCAACCCTTCTTCATCATAAGTTCAACCCCTTCTTGTATATATTCAAATATATCTTTCCCCTCTACTACTATTTGAGCCTTTAAGTCGTTTCTCCATATGAAAGCCGCACTAAAACCTTGTCCCCCAAGACTAAATCCACCGAGAAGATAATTGCAAAACATCATTAACTTATCCGAAAATGGCGCTGTTGTTGAATTTGTAACTGTTGCTCCCGGGGATGAAGTAGGTTTAATATTATTTTGCAACAGAATATCACTACTTGCTTTTAAAAATTCATTCGACAGTTGCATCCCTTTATCAAAATATTTTCGCACTTGCTCATCTTTGGAACATTGGGAAAATCCTTTCATTAATTGGACTCCTATACTATTCGATTCAATTTGTCGGTAGATGACACCAAATTCAACTGTGTTTAATAATCGTTTATTTCCAAAAATATTGGTGCCTTTCATGTAGCTTTTGTCGGTTATATAATCAATAGTCTTTGGCATATTAACAAATGGAGGGCGAGGAAGAGCCGCCTTTTCTAGCAGATATTGTGTAAACAAATTATAATAAGACTCTGTTATATTCGTTAGTTGCTTATAAAACTCTACAATATCTTCTCTATAAGCAATTGTTATATGAAGTGCGTACATACCTGTACTAATTTCCTTTAAAATCCTGCTAAACAAAATATCAAAATCATTTTCCCATAACTTAGGAGCTTCTAAATTAACATCTTTCTTGGTAAACCCTTCTGGAACAACAGCCCCTTCATTTTCAAAGATCGTTTCTATTTCAATTACTTTTGGATAAAGTTCTTCCCACAAGCTTGACATAAGATTTCTTGCTTTTCTATCATCGGCTTTTTCGATAAAATACTCTAACATTCGTAAAATCATTGTTTTTTTATGATACGTCATCCATAGCGCTCCAATTTCTGCGGAACTTATCTTAGACTTTTCATTCATTATTTTAACCTCCAAATACGGCACATTTACCACGTATTTTTACCTATCACTAAAAAAATTATACTTTACTTGCACTTTCACTCGGATGTTTGCTGAATTAGTAATAATTATGTAGAAAATACTTTAATCAATCACTGTTACGATCAGATAATTGCCGGCGCATAACATATAACCATTAAAAGAGATTGACGCTATTAAAAATGTTTTGTATAGTAATTGAAATTACATTTTGTTTACTGCGTCTTTATGCACTTGTTTTTGTTAACTTAAAAGCTTGGGGAGGAGAAAAAATGTATACGATGTATTGTAGAAGTTATCAAAATATCATGAAAGTAGCTTCTTATGCTCTGCCTTGGCGTGAGCCGAAATTATTGGAAGGAGAAAACAGTTTATCTAAACTTCCAAAAATCATAAATGAACAGAAAATTGAAAGCGTTTTAGTCATTACTGACAAGGACATAGTAGCAATCGGATTAATGGATGGTTTTCTTAAAGGCCTTGAAGATGAAGGCATTAAATTTGTTGTGTACGACAAAACCGTACCAAATACACCGATTGAAAATGTTGAAGAAGCTGTGAAATTTTATAAAGAACATAATTGCCAAGGTATTGTAGCTTTTGGTGGGGGTTCATCAATAGACTGCGCAAAAATTGCAGGTGCAAGGATTGTCAGACCGAATAAAAGCGTTCCCCAAATGAAAGGCGTATTAAAAATAGTAAAGAAGCTGCCACCATTATTCGCAGTGCCAACTACTTCAGGTACAGGAGCGGAAGCAACATTAGCTGCAGTCTGTTCTGACACAAATACATTTGAAAAATATCCACTAATGGATACCTCACTTATTCCACAGTATGCAGTGCTTGATCCTTCCCTTACAGTAAAACTTCCTCCACATCTTACCGCTGCCACTGGAATGGATGCACTGACACACGCAATAGAGGCGTATATCGGTAGAAGCAATACAAAAATGACCAAACAGTGGAGTTTAGAAGCGACGAAGATCATCTTTGAAAATCTATATAAGGTATATAAAAACGGAACAAATATAACTGCACGTAAAAAGATGCAAAAAGCCGCCTACTTGGCTGGAATGGCCTTTACACGTGCCTATGTTGGGTACGTACATGCCATCGCTCATACTTTAGGGGGATTTTACAATGTTCCTCATGGGCTCGCTAATGCAATTATCCTTCCCTATGTCCTTGACTATTACGGATCAACTGTTCACGAGCCATTGGCTGAACTTGCTGATGTAATTAAAATCAGCAATGAAACAGATTCATCTGAACAAAAAGCACAAAAATTTATCCAGGCAATACGAGATCTAAATGAAAAAATGGAAATTCCAAACAAAGTGAATGGTATTATCGATCGTGATATTCCACTAATGGTACAAAGGGCATTGGAAGAAAGCAATCCGCTTTACCCTGTACCGAAAATACTTTTTAAAGAAGATATCTCTGAACTTTTCCAAAAAATAAAAGGATAACCCGTCCAGAAGGATAGGAAAATTTATGGAAAATTACTCATGAATATATTTTTTTCTCCTATAATTCCATGGGCTAATGATCAGCTGTTTGCGATTACAAAAGTTGCTTTTCTTTATCCCTCCAAACTAACACTAACAAAATGAGCATCACTATATCCAGTCGCGATTCAAATACGAATGACAAAATGCCCTCATTTAATAAATATGGGAGTTTTGCGACCGCGAGTGCACCAATCATAATGATAATGAGTGGGATTGTTGCTTGCTTTACATACATTCTCGCTACCATTAGAACACCACAAATAATTTCAATCATTGCCAAAAGAAACAGAGTTGTATTAGGGTTGGGAAAACCTAAGCTTAAAAAAGTTTGTTTAAACTCTGGGACTAATAATTTCACCACACCTGAGACGATAAAAACATATCCGACTGCATAACGAATCCAATTGAACACTTGCAAGGCATGAACACCTCCAAACATGAAATTTCCCTTTTTATCATGCTATGCAAGAAAGTGGACAAATCTTCTAGATATGTTTCGACAAAGACAAAATTTTAGGAGTTTATTCAAGACTAAAATGAATCGCTCTTTTCCTTTCAATTAGAACAAACACCTTCTCTAGAAGAAAAAATTGAATGATGAAGTTCTTAGAGAGACGATAAAAAAGTATTATTTGAATAAATATGATACTTTTAGAACTTATAAAAGGTATAGATGAAAACAATATTTTGGAATACGAACGATTACAAAAAATTAAACGGCCTTAGCCCCATCGCATATAGAGCTAAAGCCTTTTAAGCATATTAATATTTCCTCTGTCAATTTGCCAGGGAGCAGTTCACTAAATAATTTACTTTTACGGCGAATTATATGTTTTATTTAGCAAAATTCGGGAAAAATTCAGCACTATCATCAAGTCTTTAACTAATCATACAATGATTCAGGACTATTCCCTACCATTCAGCAAACCACGACTACATTTCACCGATCACCATGAATGTAAAAATCGTCCCCTCTAACTATACCACTCTGTCATCCAGACACATGTAAACGCTCGCATAATTATCTTAATTTACATGTCTGACCATCTATTTTACGATGAATGTTTCCGTTTTTACACTCGATTACGCTTCAAGTTGTTCAAACTCGATTTGCGGTGGTTCCTTTTTAAAGAAATTTGTCGTAACAGCTAAATAAACAACACCTAACAATGTCCAAATAACTCCAATTGTAATTGCAAACACATCAAGATTAAGCCACAAATATACAACAAATAAGAAGCCAATTAGTGGCAATATCAAATTTCCAATCGTAAATCTAACCGTTCGCTCCCCCCTATGTCTAAAGTATTGTAAGATCACACAAACGTTAACAAATGAAAATGCAGTAAAGGCACCTACATTAACTAGTGATGAGGCCTGTTCCAAATTTAAAAACATTGCGGAAAGTGCAAGAACTCCTACTAGCATTATGTTAGGTACTGGTGAATTGTATTTTGGATGTAAATAGCCAAAGAAACGTTTTGGCAATACACCATCACGACCCATAGCATACAATAGCCTTGATGCGCTTACCTGAGCAGCTAGACCGGATGCAAAAACGGAAAACAACGCACCTCCAAGGAAGAAGGAAAGAAATAAGTTTCCGCCTATTATTACGGCTATTTCTGGAGAAGCCCCTTCAATATCATTAAAAATTGTTACATCTGGGAAAAGTGATTGCATAAAATAAGTTACGATAAAGAAAGCAACACCACCTAAGGATGCTACTAGAATAATGGCTTGGGGAATTGTTTTTCTAGGATTGACTGTATCTTCTGAAAGTGTTGTAATTGCATCAAATCCAATAAAGGAAAGTGCTAGGATTGCAGCTGCACCAAAAACCCCTGAAAACTCACCACCAGAAGGAATCATCTCACCGATAGAGATAAAATGCTCTGGGCCCAATACGATAGACCGGACAGTGAGTATTGCAAAAATAATCACAACTAACACCTGGAAAAAAACGAGAAATAGATTGACGGATGCGGCAATTTTTACCCCAAAATAGTTTAGCGCACTAATTACGACTATCAAACCAACTATCCATGCCCAGCCCGGAACTTGGGGAAATCCTGAGGAGAGATATATTTTAGCCAAAAGCGCATTGATCATCGGCAATGCTAAATATGCTAAAAATGAGACCCAACCTACAATAACACCTACATATGGATTTAAAATATTCCTAGTATACGTATAAACAGAGCCTGCATTCGGGTACTGTTTTACTAATTTCCCGTAGCTTAATGCAGTGAAAAATATTGCTGTAAAGACTACGACATAAGCTGCCGGAACGAACCCTGCCGATATGTCAGCCGCTATTCCGAATGTATCAAAAACTGCCATTGGCGCCATATACGCCAGTCCGATTGCAACGACATGAATCAACTTCAGTTTTCTTTGAATTTGGTTTGTTTGATTCATAAAAACACTCCCCCAATTTTATTTTTATCCTTTAAATTAAAACAATTTTTAGCTCTCTCGCTATAGATGTATACTCTCTTTTTTCTTAATTACAATGAAGTTATTGTTAAATGAATCCGCTCTCATTAATATGCTCTTCTTAAAGGTTGCCTAGCAATCCCGAGATAGCCAGGCAACAGTATTTACTCCAAATTAATCCAAATATTTTTAACTTCTGTATAATTTTCTAATGCATAAGAGCCCATTTCACGGCCGAAACCAGACTGTTTATATCCACCAAATGGGACAGCTGGGTCTGTAACATTATACGTGTTAACCCAAACTGATCCTGCCTTTAACTTTCTAGATACCGTATGCGCATCTTTAAGATTCTCTGTCCAAATTCCAGCCCCTAATCCGAATTGGCTATTGTTTGCCCGCTCCACCACTTCATCGATAGTTTTATAAGGCATAACTACAACTACTGGTCCAAAAATTTCTTCTTTGGCAATTGTCATGTCGTCTTCAACGTCAACAAAAACAGCTGGTGTGACATAATAGCCTTTATCTAACTCTTTCCCGCCGCAGAGAAGATTTGCTCCTTCTTCCACACCTTTTTTAACATATGATGTGACAATGGTTTGCTGTCTTTCTGAAACTAGCGGTCCCATCTTAGTTTCTTCATCAAGTCCGTCGCCCAATTTTACGTTGTTTGCAAATTCTACTAATCTGTCAACAACCATTTCATACATCGATTCATGTACAAACACTCGTGAACCAGCACAACAAACTTCCCCCTGATTAGCCATTATGCCATTGAATACGCCGGGAATAGCTTTATCCAAATCTGCATCAGGCAAAATGATATTTGGTGATTTACCGCCTAACTCAAGTGTTACCCGTTTCATCGTATTAGCCGCTTCTTTCATAATCGATTGTCCGACCGGTGTTGATCCGGTAAAAGCAATTTTATTTACCTTAGGATGTTTGACAAGCGCATCTCCGGCAACTTTTCCAAAGCCATTAATAATATTGACAACCCCTTTAGGGAATCCAGCCTCTTCAACAAGTTTAGCTAGGTATACCGCAGATAATGGGGTCTGTTCGGCAGGTTTCAAAATAATCGTACAACCTGTTGCAAGAGCTGGTGCAATTTTCCATAATGCCATCATGATTGGGAAGTTCCATGGTATAATTTGACCTACAACCCCAACAGGCTCATGCACCGTATAATTGAATGAATTTGGAGAAATTGGTACTGTCTGCCCTGTCATTTTTGTCGTCCAACCCGCAAAATACCGTAGCTGTTCAATTGCATTCGGTAAATCGGCACTTCGCATTTCAGAAATGGGCTTGCCATTATCAAGTGTGTCCAATTGGGCAAGCACTTCAAAATCTCGTTCCATCAAATCCGCTAATTTATGCATGATCCGAGATCTTTCTGAGGCACTCATTTCTGTCCAGCTTCCTTCTTCAAAAGCCTTTGATGCAGCTTCAACCGCAAGATCAACATCCTTAGGACCTGCTTCAAAAATAGTAGCGAGGACTTCTCCTGTTGCCGGGTTTGTCGTTTCAAATGTTCTACCGTCCGCTGATTCCTGCCACTGACCATTAATAAAAAGCTTTTTTGGTTCTTGTAAAAAATCCGTAACCTTCGGATGTAATAACACTTTAGCACTCATAGTAATCCTCCCTGACTAATCTAGCTATTTTCTTATCACAACTTCCAAACGATAAACTAACTTCTTATATTTTCTTTGCTACCGCTGCTAGACTATCATCAACAATTGCAATGATCTTTTCGATTTCCTCTTTTGTAACAATAAGTGGTGGTGCGATGGCTACAATGTTCATTCCAGGTTCAAAGTCAAATGCTCTGATTAAAAGATTCCTTTCATAGCACTCATCAATAAGCGTGATTGCAGCAGGGAAATCTGTAAATGGAACGCCAGCCTCTCGGTCCTTCATCAAATCAAAACCAGCAAGTAAACCTTTACCTCTTGTCTTTGTCACGAAATTATATTTTTTCTCCAAGTAATCCATGCCTTTTTTAAGTTCTTCTCCCATTAAATGAGCATGTTCTACTAACCCATCACGTTCCAATATTTCTAAGTTTTTCAGACCGACAGCACAAGCAGTTGGATGACCACTGTATGTAAATCCATGTGCTAGCATCCCGTCAAATTGTGTAATCGTATCTCTTATTTCTTCACGCATGATTACTCCGCCAAGTTGGGCATATCCACTTGTAATTCCCTTTGCAGTAGACATGAAATCTGGCACAACCTCCCAATGATCCACTCCGAACATTTTTCCAGTTCTACCAAAGCCACATATAACTTCATCGGCAATGAAGTGAATGTCATTCTCATCACAAAGTTTTCTTACTGCTTTTAAATAGCCTTCAGGTGGTATGTGGACACCGCCAGCACCTTGAATTGGCTCCATAATAACGGCAGAAATTTTTTCCTTTCCTTCTTTTTCAATAATAGCTCGGATGGAATTTTCGTATTCCGGATGACTTCTATCACCTAGTTCACATTCCGTCAAATGCGGTTCAGCATTTACGATATCCGGATCTGATGAACCAGAAAAGTTACGGTACACATCAATTCCTGTTGCCCTTTGTGCCGCAACAGTCACACCATGGTATCCTCTTCTTAAAGAAATGATTTTCTTTTTCTCTTTAAATCCTTTTAATTCCCAATAAAATCTTGATAGTTTAAAAGCGGTATCATTTGATTCCGAACCACCCGAGGTAAAGAAGATCGTATTCAAATCTCCCGGAGTTAAAGCGGTAATCTTTTCAGCAAGTCTCACCATAGCTTCATTTGCATATCCATAAAATGTTGTCGTATAAGCAGCTTTTTTCATTTGCTCATAGGAGGCTTCCGCTATTTCTTTATTTCCATGACCTAGGTTTACATTCCACAGCATGGAAACGCCATCAATATATGTTTTCCCAGTCATATCATTCAAATAAATACCATTTCCATCTTTGAAAATAAGTTTCGGACCTGTTTCCGCCTGTACTTTCGGATTTGTGGACGGGTGAAGAATATGTTTTTTATCTAGTGTTCTTAATTCATTCATTAATGACTCTGTTTTTTGTACCATTGAAATCTCTCCTTATCTATTGATTACTATTCCAATAACAATTTCCTGCATTTATTCCTGTAAATTCGCTAATTTACATATTGTATAAAGTAGTACATTTGCTCCCTTTTCAATATCTTCATCAAGAGTAAGCTCTTTCTCATTATGACTGATACCACCAATGCTTGGCAGAAAAATCATTCCAGTGTCAGCTATTTCAGCCATGTATTTTGCATCATGACCCGGACCACTGAAAAATTCCATTGTGGAATAATCCCATTTTGCAGCACTTTCAGAAATAGCTTCCATTACAACTGTAGAAAATTCAACTGTATCTGAATGCCAATCTGTTGTAATTGTCAGCTCTACATCACCAATTAAAGCGATTATACTCATTTGCTCTTTCAATTTATCAATCGCATACATTCTAGTTTCATTGTTTTCATGGCGAATGTCGATGGAAAATTCAACTTCACCCGGAATAACATTGGTAATGTTAGGAATCGCAGCTATTTTTCCAACTGTCGTTTTCAAACCGGGAATTTCCTTTGTTATCCCGTTAACTTTATCGATCATTTTTGCTGCCGCTACAAGTGCATCTCTTCTGTTTTCCATCGGTGTTGGACCAGCATGGTTGGTTTCACCTGTCACCTTTACTGTTAGCCAGTTATCCCCTTGAATGCCTTTCACAATGCCGATTGACTTTTCATTATTTGCAAGTATTGGCCCCTGCTCAATATGCAGTTCAATAAAATAGTTAATATCTCTTATTCTATTTTTAGCTTCCCCCTTATACCCAATCTCTTTTAGTGAGTGTTCAAAACTGACACCTTCTGTATCTTTCCGACTGTAGACATAATCCTTATCAAACACACCTACTGCAGCTCCGGATCCTAGCATTGGGGGTACAAAACGCGCACCCTCTTCATTTGTGAAATTTACAATCTCTAGCGGATAATTCGTTTCAATATTATTTTCATTTAGTACTCGAATTACTTCTAAACCTGTCAAAACACCAAGAATACCATCATATTTTCCCCCGCATGGCTGTGTATCTAAGTGCGAACCAAACGCCACTGCCGGGGCATTATTTATTTTTCCTTCTCTTCTTCCGTATATATTACCAAAATCATCAACCCTTACATCCAAGCCTTCTTTCTTTAACCAATCAATAAAAATATCACGCATTGTTTTGTCTTCTTCAGTCAAGGCCAAACGGTTAAGACCGCCATTTTCAGTCGTACCGATAGAAGAGCTTACATTTAGTGTGTCAAGTAATCGTTCTCTGTTAATCTGCAAAAGTAATGATTCCATATGTCCCCTCCTTACTAATGACTTATGCAAGTTCCATGCCAAAGTAAATATTTCTTTATATTCCCTGTTTGAAAGCGCTTCTTTAAATTTCGAACCAGTTACTATATAATAAAAGTGAATCATAATCGACACAATTGAACCGAAAATGACACAATCATTTATAAAAGAAGATGGAGTTGGATAAGATGGAAAAGCATTTCTTCGAAAACAAGCATTTTCACCATGTTTTTAATCACTTAAATGACGGTATCTTTATAGCAGATAAAAATGGCCTTGCATTATGGTGCAATGATATGAGCACAGTACAAATCGGTGCCCCCCGCTCCGAAATCATTGGCAGAAATGTCACAGATCTTGAAAATAATAAATTTTTTACCCCTTCAGTAACTAAACTTGTTCTAGAAAAAAGAGAGGTCGTTACAAAAGTACAAACATCTAAAAATCGACAATTTCTAGCCACAGGATGCCTTGTAAAAATCAAGGAAGATAATACAGAGTATATTCTTGTTCAAGTAAAAGACATTACAGAAACAGTCAGATCTAGCCTCAAACTCGAACAAGCAGAGACACTTTTAAATAAGTACTGGGAAGAACTTCAAGAAATACGCAACAGTAAAAAAATAGAAAGACAAAAATCATTAGTCATCGGTAAAAGTAAAAAACACGAAGAAATGTTAAGTTTAATTGACAGGATAGCATCCGTTGATGCAAATATATTATTACATGGAGAAACAGGTGTTGGAAAAAGTTTGATTGCCGAAGAACTGCACAAAAAAAGCAACCGGAGTGACAAACCCTTTGTCCAAGTGAATTGTGGCGCTATCCCAGAGGCTTTATTGGAATCAGAGCTTTTCGGATATAAACAAGGTGCTTTTACTGGGGCAAGTGCTAGTGGAAAAATAGGGTTGGCTGAAAAAGCTGACGGTGGTACACTTTTCCTTGATGAAATTGGTGAACTACCATTATCTCTCCAACCTAAAATACTGCAATTAGTTCAAAATAAATCATTTATCCCTATTGGTACAACGGTACTAAAAACGGTGGATATACGGATCATCACTGCTACAAATCGAGATCTACCAGAAATGGTAAAAGACAGGAAGTTTCGGGAAGATTTATATTACAGATTAAATGTTGTTTCTGTTAAAATTCCATCTTTAAGAGAAAGAAAGGAAGACATCCTTCCACTAGCAAATCATTATTTTGAAATATTTAAAGATAAGTATAATAAAAATGCTTCCTACACAAAAGAAGTCGTTCATTATTTACAACAATACAATTGGCCAGGGAATGTTCGAGAACTAGAAAATATGATCGAACGACTTATTGTAACAGCAAAAACAGAAACGATTGATATCCATGATATAACAGATCAGATACTGCACGAACCAGAGGAAATGGGGTACACACTAAACGGGAGAAGTCTCACTGAGTATTTGGATAGTATTGAGAAACAATTGATTGAAAAGGCAAAAAAGGAACACGGATCAACGAGAAAAGCAGCCCAATCCTTGGGTTTAACACAATCCTCGTATGTACGGAGATTGAAAAAATACGACCTGTGATAAACAGTTAAGAAGTCTGATTCATATTCGAATCACTTTTATCCCCACAGATATTTCACGAAAATATCTGTGCTTGATTTCTATCTTAAATATATCATGTTTACAACATTAACATTCAGAAAATTCATAGACTTTTTCATGGCATAAAACTTGCATAGTTATTAAACAGAGATACAAAGGAGGATATACATGGTTAAAACAATTAAAAGTACACCTAAAAAAGATGGGTATAGAATGCCAGGCGAATTCGAACCCCATAAAGGCACCTGGATGTTATGGCCAACTAGAACAGATACATGGAGAGCTGGTGCAAAACCTGCACAACAGGTATATGCCGCTGTGGCGAACACAATTGCTGAATTTGAACCAGTTACAATAGGGGTTAGCACCGATCAATTTGAACATGCACGAGCACTTTTAAATGATAATGTTCGAGTTGTTGAAATCTCTTCAAATGATGCCTGGATGCGTGATATTGGACCTACATTTGTAAAAAATGATAATGGCGAGGTTCGTGGTATTGACTGGGGTTTCAATGCTTGGGGCGGATTAGACGAAGGATTATATTTCCCATGGGATCAGGATTTACTTGTCGCAAGAAAAGCGTTAGAAATCGAACAAATCGACCGATATGACGCGACGGATTTTATATTGGAGGGTGGAGCTATCCATACAGATGGTGAAGGCACACTATTAACGACGAAACAATGTCTATTAAATCCAAACAGAAATCCTCATCTATCAAAATCAGAAATTGAAAATAAATTAAAAGACTATTTAAATGTCCAAAAAATCATTTGGCTTGAAGAAGGTCTTAATAACGATGAAACAGATGGTCATGTGGATATTGTCGCATTTTATGTCAGGCCAGGTGAAATAGCAATCGGATGGACAGATGACCCTAATCATCCGCAATACGAGGTACTTCAGAATATTTATCATCAACTAGAGAAGGAAACAGATGCCAAAGGAAGGAAGTTAAAAATTTATAAAGTCCCAATGCCAGAGGAAATTAGTCTAACAGAATCAGAAAGCCGTGAAATTGATGTAACGGATTACAGTTACGATCGTTCAAGTGAAGTAAAATTTTCACCTTCTTATATTAACTGCTATCTATGCAACGGAGCTGTAATCTTACCAATATATAGCGATCCACAGGATGAAAAGGCAATTGAAATTTTCAAAGAAATGTATCCGGAACGGCAGATTGTAACCATCAACACCAGAGAAATCTCCTTTGGCGGAGGAAACATTCACTGTATAACACAACAGCAACCAATCCCGTAAAAAATGATAGAATTTTTACTTTAATGGAATGGAATAAGGTGTGATACTCACTATGAGTATGAAAAATAACCGCTTATGAAATTACTTTTAATTTTATAAGCGGTTTATAAGCCAAACTTTGTCCACTCAAATTAAATGGCTTTCGGTCTATTTACCAACTTGCTACGATGAAAGATATTTGTGCCTAATTTACTCCAAGACTAGTAGTCGGTCACACCCCTGCCCCCCTAATGAAAAGGTGAATTAAAATGTGTTTTTTCTATCTCTGTTAATTATTCAAAAACGGCCTACAATAACTGCAATAAAGTTTCTTTAATCGTAACCCATTTCGCTCCAAGATCAATAGTCATTACTTCCATTGTCATCCGTTCGTCCCAATGATAAATCTCATTTACTTCAACCCCATTATACGGATAAATTAATATTCCTCTCACACACTCAAATTTCATAGGTTGATGTTGTAAATACGTAAAGAGTTGATACATATTTGCACTGTGAAACGATGTTTTATCCCGATAAACTTGAAACATATGTTTATAATATTTTGCATCGATAACTATTTTTTTCGCTTCAACTCGATAAGTCAAGGAAACATCTGTCAACATTCCCGGAAGATACGCTCTGTTACCTTTTAAATTCCATCCCAAACGCTCACTCTGAATCCAATACTCTCGTTGTTCAAGACGATAAAAATTGAATAAAAACTTCTCAAAAATTGTATTAAGTGCCTGATCGTCAATTTCAGCGTTAAATAAACTCCACTCTCCACTTTGATGGGATAACAAATCCAACTCAAATAGTAAATACGCGATATGAATCATTCGCTTATAGTACATATTGTGACGATGGAACTTCATTCGCAAAAATATTTCTTTCGTTAATACACACTCCGAAACTGGGTAGAGTTCTTCCCGTAAGTGAAAGCTCGTCCGCTTATTTTTCTCATTTACTTTATTGTTCCATTGAATCCTTTCTAACGTCGCTTTCATTATTTGATTAAGTAAAACATCTTCAGAATACTCATTTTTCTCACAGACAACTATTGGCTTTCTTCTCATGATATAAGGCATCGACTCACTTAGTAACAATCGTCCACTTAAATTGCTCGTCTCTTGAATACTTGAAACATAATTTCTCACTAATCCTTTATGCAAAATAGATTGAACTTCCCGATTAAATTGTTCCACCAAAAAATCAAACGTCAGTAAGTCATCTTCCACTTGATTTAGACTTTTAACCATCTCCGGCAAATCATTTGCATAACTAAGTAAATAAAAGACATTACGAATTGGAACCTTAAAGCTATTAGACATCTTACATACCCTCAATTAATTCGGTAACTTTTTCAGGACGATCAAAATAATACTCTTCTAGTAACGGTTTAATTTCAAAAGCAACCACATTTTCAAACCACTTCTGCTCACCCAACTGTTTCGGTATCGACGTAAAAAAGGAATGGCCAATTTCATACCCTCTACCCAATTGATAGTCATCTCTAATATCTGTATTGATTTTGTGTACTGCTTGTAAAATTCTTTCTATCATTTCCTCTGAAATTCCTTTTTGCTGCAAATAATTCTGCCATTTTGTATTAAATTGCGGGTCTAATGTTACAAATGAAACCTTCTTCGGAGTGCAACATCCAACTGAGCAAGTGACCTGTCCGCTGTATTCATCGTTCCAATTAAAAATACATTTTCCGGTACAGTAAACTTCTCCTTTGAATACCCCATCGTTACATACTCATCACGTTTCTCTTTTTCAATTAACATAAACAGCTCACCAAAAACTTTTGATAAGTTTCCACGATTGATCTCATCAATAATAAAATAATAATTTTGTTCAGGATTCATAATAGCTCGTTCACAAAAATCATAAAATACACCATATTCCAGTTGAAACTGTCCTTGTTCATTTGGACGATATCCCATCACAAAATCTTCGTATGCGTAGTTTTGGTGAAATTGCACAATTTCAAGACGCGTATCATCTTTTTCACCCATTAGCGCATAAGCGATACGCTTGGATAAAAAGGTTTTCCCTACCCCTGGTGGCCCCTGCAAAATAATATTGCGCTTATAATCGAGTAAATCTGCAATCGTATCAAACATCTGTTCATCCATAAACACTTCTTTAAGAAAATCCTTTTGAATATGGATCTACCTTCACTTCTTGTTCATCATGTAACTTCGAGACAGCTTCAAATAAGTTAGGCTTCAATATCCATTTAAAATGGCCACTTTGCATATATTCTCCATTGAATAAAACCCGCCAGTAAGAATCTTTTCCTTCCTTATTCTTTGGAAAATCTGCGTTCATTTCTTTCTGAATCCGTCTGGCTAAATGTGTAAGTGTTAAATTTACCGCATGTGGACTAACTCCTAATGCATCACCCATTTGTTTACAAGAAGCTCCTCCGCCGAGTTCGTACATTTTATGAATATATTGTAAGTCTTTTGGATAAAATAAATCGTTGTTTTTTAATAACTTAAGCCATGTCTCCACATCATAAATATCTTCTGTATAAAGCCCTTCCTCATCATTTTGCTCAGGTTGTACTTTCTTAGCCAGTTCGACAAATTTATCATAAAAATGATCATAGGAAAAATCCGCGATATCCGCTACTGTTTCTCGATCCGCTTTACCACTATTTATATGTTCAGCGCCATAATACGTACCGTAAGAAATAAGTCCTTCATTAATACCTACATAATATTGGATTGCTTTCTGATGAGTCTCATACTTAGTTTCATAAACTGCTAACCAACAATGATCCGTTCCAAATTGTTGATTCCAATCAAACCCATTTTAATACTCTACCCTCATAAAAATCGATCCCTTGAAATTCCGGTATATCACGAATCGCCTGATGAACCGTTTCTAACTCTACTTGCACCTTTTTTCGTTTAAAAGCATAATAGATTTGGAATAAAATTGTGAAATTATTCCAAGACTTTAATATGTCCTTATCGTACGCAGCTTTCACTTCATTTTTTATTTGTTCTAAATCAGTAATGGTAATATTCCCTTCTGTTAATACCTTGTCCAACAGTTCAAATCTTATTAGATTGATCTTGATCTTATTTCGATAAAACGCTCGTCTTTCTCGTAAAATATCTTTATCTAGACGTTTAATTTCTTCCAGAAATTCCGCTGCATTCTTTTTATAATTCCGCAGTTTAACTGATAAATCATATAAATATTCCACAGCACTTTCCACTTTTATTTTGTCATATTCACTACTACAAAATAAAAAGTCTTGTACATCCAACATCGTAATATCCGGGTTTTCCACCTTTAAGTGGTCAAGTATCACTTCACATATGGTCATATATGTATCATAATTCTCACTGACAGAAGCCAGTTTAATATCAATGGTATATGCTTTTTTCACTTGTTGATAAAGTGATCCCTTATATAAAGGATACGTTTCATAATCATAGGCAGCAAATAAGAATCCAAAAAATGGTGCATTAAATCTTGCCTTTTCATTAAATGTTTGACTCACTTCTCTAAACTGATTGATTCTGTCCCTTAAAGGAATCGACTCATCATAAAGTTGATTCCATAACTGCGCTGCTTCGGCTGGTTTTGCTTCTACATATGTTACAAAATCATCCACAGCTGCCCAATAAACAAACGTCCCTTCATTCGGATTAAGTTTTTGCAGCTCTTTCGCCATAAACACTACATTTTCTTCCGTTATTGGACTATTTGCTTGGAAAAGTTCTCTCGTCCGCTTTAACATTTCAAATTTATAATTTTCATCATACGTATCAGTTTTCTTAAACTCTATATATCTTGTTAAGGCAATATCTAAATAATTATCTTTAAGGACTTGTTTTTTGATCGCTTCACGATTCATTTGCTGTACACCTCTAAAATTCAATTTTTATTTAAACTTTTTACATCCATTTAGTAGAATTATATCTTTTATTTACTTGTTGAATTTGTAAGATTAAATGTATGTAGTCTCTAACATAGCATTCGAACAATTTCATCAAGTTTAAATGCATTAACCAATTAGCCTTCTTCCTAAGTTTTTTCGTTAGAAAAAATATATAATGTCTACAAATGTAGCTAATTAATAATTTACCAAATTACTAATAATAAATATAGCGTACAAATTTTCGGTATGCATTTTTTTGTAAAGGTTAGTATATAAATAAAGTCCTGAAAATTGTTCTGAAGTTAATTCATCTTTAACGGAAATAACTTGGTATGCCAAATCCTCTAGATCATACAATTATAAAAACCTTTCATCAGAAACAAGTTGATGAAAGGTTTTCCGTTCAAGCCAGTCGAAATCACAACTAATTGTTTAGTTCCATTATTAGAGTACAGGACTTATTAATTTTGACATATAGTATTCATCTACAAATTCATTGCTGATGAATAAAGAATGCCTTTTCGTCCCCTCAATTTCGAAGCCCATTTTTTTATATAAGGTCAAACCAGCTTCATTTCTTGTAACGACAGTCAATTCCAAGCGATGGATTCCATGGTTAGTAGCCCACTGATCTAACTCATTAAATAGTTTTGATCCAATTCCTTGTCCCCGATATTTTTCGGAAATCCCGACTACAACATAGGCTGAGTGCTTGTTTCTTTTAGCATTTCCACCGATAGCAAAAAGGTATCCAACTAACTCATTCCTATCGTTTTCAGCTACAAGTATAGTGGAATTCTCACTATTCTTTATACGGTCTATCCTTTTATTTTGCTGCATACTATTAATTTCTTTTTCTCCAGATTCCCAGAGCATATATTCAGAACTTGCTTCCACCTGCTGAATTAAATATGAAAGTTTTTCTGCATCTGAAATCTCTATTTCTCTTATTATCAAATGATCTCTCTCCCATCAAGCAAGGTAATAATCTAGGTCCATTTATTACACAAATCTATTTTAAAAAATCGCTCATCAGCTTATTAGGTAAAATTTCTATTTGTACATTTTGCTTATGCGCATTTTTCTAAACTCGATTCTTGACCTGTTCTTTAGAACAAAGACTTTAATAGAAGCAAGAAAATAAGGATGTAGGCCATAGAACTAACAGTTATAAATTCTTCATATAATCCAAAGGAGTGAAAACCAAAAATGTAAAAATAACTGTTAGGATTAAAACTAATATATCATAAATAAACCCGTTATCTCCTATTTTTTTGAAGAAAACGGGCAATGATAGTACTTTCATTGATTCACAAAATGATATTATTGTTTAATATTTAAGATGCCTTTGATAATGCGATCTTTATATGTGCTAAGTGATGCTCTTCGTGCCAAGCTAATTTTGCAACTTTTGTCGCAACGGTAATTTCCCCATTTTTTTGATGGGTAAAGATTCTTTCTAATTGCTCGTCAGTTAAACTTTTACCCAAAGACACGACACGTTCATTGATACCTTCTAACATCTTAATCGAACTATCTACAGGAAGATTTGTATCCGGTTGAGTTGCCCACTTATCTTGATCAAAATTTGGTACAGTTGGATTCTCATCTGTTAAAGCTAATTTCAAACGTTGATACATATTTAATTGAGAATCGGCAATGTGATGTACAAGCTGTCGAACTGTCCAACTGCCCTCACGGTATGTACGGTTTAATTCCTCATCCGTTAATGTGTCAACAGTTTCTCTTAATCGAGCCGTATACGTTTCTATTTCTTCTAGCCACCCTTTAACATCTTCCAACGTCACCTTCTCAGGAACTTGTAATTTCCCTATTGGAAATCTTACATCCATTTTCAATCCCCTCTCTTCATATTTGTTTCTAGATTATTCCTAATTCTTATTCTATTCTAACATACTTATTAACTTTGCAGTCTAATCCGCAGCAATATTCTATTCCAAATTGCCATACGTATTTTAATGGAAAGAAACTAAAAAGAATCACCCAGAATGTTCAACTTCTGAGTGATAGTATCTTGCGCCAAATTTTTACCCTGATTAGACGACATTATTATTTAGCTTTTGTGTATATACTTTGTAGTTTTTTTCGATATCTAAACATAAAAAATAACCCCTCATATGCATTTGGGTATCGCTAAGGGATTATAAAAGGTGTAATAAGTCTAAAAATCAAATTTCTATAAAGAAATGACCATACTTCTTTAACGTTTACAATTGTACTTTATGTCCTTTTTTAAATTCCGTTTTGTAAATTTTTAAAAAAGTGTATCATACATCTTCACCTTAAAATTCTATATTGTCTCAATTCGAACTATCTAGCAAAGGTTCAATATGTGTAAAGAAATCGTGATTGCCGATAGTTAAAATCCTTTCAATGACAAATTTCTGATCAGCAACATCTATAAGAATTACATCTCTGTAATCCGCTAAATTTTTTGATGTACGAACTGTAATTGACTTTAGCTCCGAAAAATAGAAGTAATCCGTGTAACTTGTTCCTGGTTTAACATAAAGCGAGTAGATGAATCTACGGTCAGTTACCATTAAGTGACCCGATATATGACTAAATCCACTTTCTTTGTAATAACCCATAGCTACTTGCTCTATAACTTCTCCGTCTTCTAACACGGATGGCAAATAGTTTATCATTCCTTCTGGTAAATTGAATGGCGCTGCTTGTATTTCGACCTCTTCTAAAGTTGGCAATTAACTCTCTCCTTCTAATCTATTTACTGTTTACTCTATAATTATATCTATCATTATAATAAATAATAGTCAATGGTAAAGAAGTTTACTAGTAACTCAATTACCACTATTAAATTTCCCTTTAACGAGATATACTCAGCCTTATATTTAAAGCCGTATTCTTCTATTGAAAAATACGGCTTTTTTCATAATAGTTTCATTTCACTTCACTGGTAAAATCTCTTTTAAGCCCCTTCCATCATATCCCGTCTACGATAACCAAGATAACCAATTACTATCAACATAATACTAATACTTGTTAGGATAATAAAAATGGAAGCATCGAAATCCTCCATAGGCATTTGTGGAATCCAGCTTTGAATCGCTGTTTTAAAGAACCATTCAGGTAAGTCTAATATACCACCAAAATAATTTAGTAAAAAAGAGTAAGCAAGATACACATAAACTACTTTACCCAGTTTCGGTGCCCAACCGAGGGCTAAAGCTGCAAGACCTGTCAAGAATAAGACGGTTGGTAAAAAATTGTAACCAGCAATAAGAAAATCTGTTACATTCATCGTTGAACGATCTCCCATCGCCGCGACAGCCGTTCCACCAAGACTACCAGCTGCGAAGAAAATTCCAATTAGACTTACGGTAATTGCTATACCAATGCTGGTCCAGTAAAGCTTACTGCGGGTCACTTTTGTAGCAAAAAGCTGACTTAAATGTGAGCGATTTTCTTCAGAAAACAGCTTATTTACAATAGCAATTGGTAAAATCGAAACTAAGCCAATCATGACCATCATAATCGTGCCTGTAAAGGATTCTTCGATGGAAAAACCTGAGTGAGAAAACATTTGCTTCATCATTTCATTACTTTCCAGGAAGGTCTGCATATCACCATAAATCGAACCGTAAGCAGCACCCATGACAACAAACGCTACCATCCAACTAATGATCGTGCCTTTGTTCATTTTAATAAATAACCCACGGACAGACAATAAAGATTTCTTTGCGCTTTCGCGACCTTCTCTTGTAGGCAAATAACCAGCCCCCATATCACGGGCCCCTTCTAGGGCAAAAGCAATTATCACCAAGATGCTACTGAAAATTAAAGCAAAAATAAGCGGAAGCCAATTATTTTCCGTAAAAGGATAGGTTAAATAGGTCCATCCTAATGGATTGATCATAGAAAAGTTCACATTAGCTACATCTGTTCCCGCTCGCACAATATAAAGCAGTCCTATTATTCCAAGAGCTGAAGCCGTTGCGCCAGAAGAAGTTGGCATAATTTGCGCCATAACGAGAGCTATTGCGGCACCAATCAGACCAGCCATTCCGACGGATGCCCCGAATAAAAACGCACCCTCTGCAGAAATCGTTTCAGCGCCAAAGCTTATCATTACTACCCCAATCAAAAGTGCTAACCATACATTTATAAAAACGATTTCGATTATTGAAGCAAGAGAATTTGCTTGTCGTCCGATTTGAAAGGAGCGGACAAGCTCAGTAAGACCAAGCTCTTCTTCTTTACGAGTATGACCTATCACGTGTAAAACAGCTAAGATCATCGCAAACAAACTACAAAACAGTAACATCTCATGCGCATACATTGCTCCCAACGTATAATCAGTTGCTGTTTCGATTGGCGTAGGGCCAACCATCGATATCATTGCGGGATTTTGTAAGGTTTCAAACATTCCAAGCAAACCTTGCCCTTTTGCTATTTCTTTAAATGCCGGAACAAAACCAGCCGAAAACAAGCCAAGTCCTAGCACCCAAATAATTATTTTTTTCCAATCACGTTTTACATACTGGATAAACAATGTATCCCATCGAGCAAATTTTTCCTTCATCGCAAATCATCCTCCTTTCGGGAGTTAGCCTTCATAATGACGCATGAATAAATCATCAAGTGTTGGCGGGACAGCCTCAAATTTTTTGACCCCTAATTTGGTTGCTTGTAATAAAATATCATTCATCTGTTGGTTATCAGCAGAGAATGTCGCCTGATTATCTTTTTGTGTAAAATCATGTACCCCATTTTCAGTCGCCATCTTAGCAACATCGCCTTCTGTTTCTAAGGTTACCGTAGAACGAGTCAGATGCCGTAATTCATCAAGGGTACCAGTCTCCACGATTTCACCTTGGCGGATAATAACTACTTTATCCGCTAACCGTTCCACTTCACTTAAAATATGAGAGGACAATAGAATGGATTTGCCTGATTCTTTGATTTTTTCCACTTCTTCTTGAAAAATATGTTCCATCAAAGGGTCAAGACCAGAAGTTGGTTCATCAAAAATATATAAATCCGAATCAACAGATAATGCTGCAATTAAACCAACCTTTTGGCGATTCCCCTTTGAATAGCCTTTCGCTTTTTTCTTTGGATCAAGTTCAAAGCGTTTAATTAAATAATCGCGTTTTTCCTTGTCACCAGCCCCATGCAACTTAATGAACAAATCAATAATTTCTCCGCCTGTAAGATTTCCCCACAAAGTGACATCCCCGGGTACATAAGAAATGCGTTTATGAATTTCAATGCTGTCTTTCCAAACATCCTTCCCAAAAATTTCGGCACTGCCAGCATCACGTTTGATAATTCCTAACAACGTACGGATGGTTGTAGATTTACCAGCACCATTAGGACCAATAAATCCAACAACTTCTCCAGCCTCTACCGTGAATGTTACGTCACTTAATGCTAGAAACTTGCCAAATCTTTTCTGTAAACCTTGCACTTTTACAACTTGTGTCATACCATAGACACCCCTTATTTTAAAGATTTAGACATCTCTTATTTAAGTAAAAATCGATGAATAAACATCGACACACTTTTTTTAAAACACACTACTTATTTGTAAAAACTGTCCTTTAGAATTTTAGAATAACTCTCCCATTCTCTTAGATACTGCTCCCCAAATTCGCTTATATTTTCAAACGTATTTATTTCTTTTAGACCTTTTTCCCCGAATCCGAACATCGTCCAATTCAAGATCTCAATCGCTTTCTCGACATCAAGCCCTTCACGGAACTTAGAGTAATCGATCTGATCGTACATTTTTTTCGTACTCTTTTCATAGATAGGATCAACCTTTTGCTTAATAATTTCCTTTACTTCAACTGATTCCTCTTCTGTGGCGGCGAGCAGGAAATCAAAAACTTGCGGGAATCTTTGTTGAATATGCAATTTTTTCAATCCAATATTTTCGATTCTTTTAAATATATCGGTTTCGTTCAAATCAATTTGTTCCACAATTCCTTCAATAATTTGCGTACTGTACTCGATTAAATAGACATAAAGTTCTTTCTTGCTATTAAAATAATTAAACAATGAACCTTTAGAGATGTTCGCTCTTTTTACAATTTCATTTGTTGACGCTCTATCAAAACCACTTTGGACAAATTCCATTATTGCTGCATTAATAATTTCTTGTTGTTTTTCTGTTTGTAAGTTAAGAAACTTAGAATAAATGGTGAAAATCTCCTTTCTGTTAAATCGAGATTGACCACATTGGTCACCCATAGTATAACTCTAATGACCGATCTGGTCAATAGACATTGTGAAGAATTATAAGTTTTATTTGAATTGGGAAAAATTCAAATGAAAAAATTAAAGAGTCCTAGATGGATCAAAATGGACTTTTTTAGAGAAGTTTCACTTTATATACTTGTATTTTATCGTTATACTCAAGTTATACAGCGTTTAGAAGGAGTATCATCAATGTCTTTAAATAAAAGAAAAACATATCCTTATAGCAATATTGAGATGCTTCCAGGAGATATTTTATATTCTACGATTGGAAGATCCACTTATTATGTCGGTCATACTGTCATTGTCGGCTCTGATTACACCATGAAAGAAGCGATACCGGGAAAACCCTCCGGTCATACGTTAACTGCCGAACAATTTTGGCATCGGCATCATCCAGGGGATCAAATAACATTACTTCGCTCAAAAACCGGTGCAAATGAAGCTGCGAAATGGGCTACAGATCATCTACACCTTGTAAAAGAGTATACTGTTTTAAATCATAATATTGAGTCGATAGAGAAAAACTATTGTTCTAAATTAATTGTTCAAGCCTATTATTACGGAGCAAATGTGAAGTTGACAAATTTCTTAAACCGATTTATTTCACCACAATTTTTAAAAAGAACGAAAAGGTTAGAAAAAATTGCGGTATTTTTAAAAGCATGAAATGACGTTTACAATGACATGTTTCCTGAAATTTAGTCCATTGAATGTGGTCAGAAAAACTGCCTTATAGTCCACCGTACCTTCTTTTGCGTTGCCGATACTCTTCTAGCGCATCTAAAAAATCATTCTCGGAGAAATCTGGCCACAAAACATCCGTAAACCAGAACTCTGTGTAGGCAAGCTGCCAAAGTAAAAAATTACTTAGACGTTTTTCCCCGCCGGTACGAATAAGCAGGTCGGGGTCTCGGGTATCAGCCGTATACAAATATTTTGAAAGTTGCCGTTCGTCCAGTGCATCCAATTCTTCCAGTGATAATTTCGTGTTGTTTATATCTTTTACCATTGCTTTCATTGCATTTAAAATCTCGCTTCTGCTTCCATAGTTGAGTGCAATATTCAGTTGAAGACCGTCATTGTCACGGGTACGATCCATTGCATACTGTAGCGTCTCATGTGTTGAGGCCGGAAGCTCATTCATGTCGCCAATTACTTTAATACGTACATTATTGGATATAAGGTCTGGCAGATAAACATGTAAAAACTCTTTAGGAAGTCTTAAAATATAATTTATTTCAGACTTCGGACGTTTCCAATTTTCCGTGGAGAACGTATAAAGTGTAAGAACCTTCACCCCAGATTTAACTGCCGCCTTGACAATTTTAAATACGACTGATACTCCTTCTTTATGTCCAGCAACTCTGGGCATGCCCCGATTCCTCGCCCAGCGTCCGTTTCCATCCATAATGATTGCGATATGTTCTGGTGTATGACCTTCCAGATAAGGTAAGGGTTCACTCGTTTGTAGATGATTTAAAAAAGGAATTTTCATTGATCGTGTTCATCCTCTCTAAAATGTTTTGAAATGGTGGAACAGATTCATTGTCCAAGCCTTAACAATTAGCCTCCTGAAATGATGCTCATGCCCCTATTTTCTTTGCCTTAATCTGCTTTAACGTTGCTACAATAAGAAAACTAACGATTACTAATAATACCCATGAGCTCACCTTCCCCAGATGAACAAGACTCCATGCAACGGTTTGATTTGGATACTCCCAAGCTCCAAAGAACGTTGCGATATTTTCAGCTATCCAAATAAAAAATCCAATCAGAACAAAAGAAAGTGCAAGTGGCATACGGTAGCGAATTCCATCCACCTCGTAAGATACCCACGATTTCCAAAAGACGATAATTACAAGAACGGATAACCAAAAGCGGACGTCTACCCAGTAATGATGAGTGAAAAAATTCAAGTAGATCGCTGCTGCAAGAGGTACAACTGCCAAAAGAGGCGGCCAATTAACCAGCTTAATTTTAAGCCTTCTCCACGCCTGACAAAGATAACTTGCTACACTTGCATACATAAAACCGCTATACAATGGCACTCCAAAAATTTTGGAATACCCTTCTCCTGGGTAGGACCATGATCCAATATGTACCTTGAAAAGTTCAAGCCCAAGACCAATAAGGTGGAACAATGTAATCACCTTTAGTTCATCCCGTGTTTCAAGTCCCGAACGCACCATCCAGACCTGCATCAAAAGAAAAATGATGAGCAGCCAGTCATACCGTGGCAAAAAAGGAAGCGCCATAACTTGTGTAATGGCCAATGAAGCAAAAATAACGACAGGAAACAAACAGGATAGGGCCTGCTCCCACCCAAAATGAAAAAGTCCTTTTAGAGCTGTAATCATTTGTTCCTTCAAAGTTTTTTTCTCGGAATCATTTCGAACAGTTACATCCATGAGTATCCCCTCCCTATTTTATGATTCTTGGATATCGTCATCGCTTTTATATTCTAAAATATCTCCTGGCTGACAATCTAACGCCTCACAAATCGCCTCTAAGGTTGATAAACGAATCGCTTTTGCTTTTCCATTTTTCAATATAGAAATATTCGCCATCGTGATCCCAACCCTATCCGAAAGTTCCGTCACACTCATTTTCCTTTTAGCCAACATCACATCAATATTGATTATAATTGCCATGTCATTCACCTCAGACCGTTAAATCATTTTCGGATTTAATATCAATCGCTTCTTGTAAAAGTTTTTTGAGAACAGCAGCAAAGACCGCGATCACCATGGAAGCAAAAGTAATAATTAACCCGATTACTATAAGACCTGGTGCGTCATCCCACTCCGCTACGATATAGATGAGTGGCAGAGCCAACATATAAAAAAAACTAATTAAAATGGCACAGGTTCTTATATTCTTTAAAGCTTTTACAGAAATTTGAGAGAAAGCCTCGTTCTTGTCAATATAACTTAATAGTTTTAATGCTTGATATAATGCGAAATAAAACGGTATCGCCGATACATACATTAAAATTAAAATGCCCAATACCACATATGTAAACTCTGAACCTCTTCCTGTTTGTTCAAAAGCCTCAATCGCTATCCGTGGCAATCCAAATATGCACAAAGCAAGAATCGGAACTCCAATTAAAACAACAGCTATCTTTAAAAATAAAGTTGATCCTAGTTTCATCAATAACACCTCACTTATTTATTTCCAATTTTATTTTAATATATTATTTATCGTTTTACAATAAATAGTTAGCCTAATTCAATGCTTTTTTATTGAAATTTTATTAAACCGAAAATAAAAAGCATTCCTTTTTAAACTAAGGAGCTCGGTACTAGTGGTGAAATCATTAAAATTCTTATACTTCGAAGGTACCGAAATTTATATGTTAAAAATAACCTAGTAAGTTTTTAAGTAAACGGTCCATTTGGAATAAAAATGCTGGCGACTTCTGTTTAAGATAGTTCCATCAATAAACTGCTTGGAGGTTTGGTATATGTTGGGATTACCAAAGGGAGAGGTCTTTTTAATACCTTGGACAAAAGATTGGGAAATAGCGTTCTTATTAGAAAAAAGTAAAATTGAGAAGGAAATCGTTAATTATATTATTGATATTCATCACATTGGAAGTACGGCGGTAAAAAATTTAAGTGCAAAGCCTATTATCGATATAGCCATTGAAATCAACGATTTTAGGGAAGGAAAATATTGTGTATCACCATTGAAGAGTTTAGGCTACTCCTATAAAGGTACAAACATTCTCCCGGATAGACACTACTATAATAAAGGAGAACCAAGGACTCATCAAATTCATATGTTTCAAAGTGGAAGTAAGTATCTAATTGAGCAGCTGAAATTTAGAGATTACTTAAGAGATAATGATAATGCAAGAATTGAATATCAAGATCTCAAAATAAAGTTAACAAAAGCAAACAAGCATGATAAGCATAAATATGCAGATGAAAAAACTGATTTTGTTAAATCAATTTTAGAAGTATGTTAATAGCGTATTCAGCAAACGGACGTGATCGCTCAAAAATGTAGTAATTTATAACATTGAAAAAGCATAGAATTAAAATTCTATGTATATTTCTATTTATACGGGTATTATCTTGATGGAATATATGCTAATTAATTTGATATTTTTAATGTTATTAGTATTTTTCTCATCCGTAACTGAAGCTGTTATCATTACAAGAAACGCTCTTTAAATAAAACCTTTCAATTTAAAAATTGCTGAACCAATATCAAACTAAAAAAACCCACCTTTAGATTTCTAAGGGTGGTATATAATATACGAATATGCGTTCTTATTTTTATTGCTACCTATTCAGATACTATGCTAGAATAGTAGCAACAACTACAAATGTATAGTGGGCGGTTGGCCATCTTTCTTACAGAAGGGAGGTGGTAAAATGACGACTTTCGAAGCATTAAGCTTAGTAGCTCAATTTGGTTTATCCATTGTAGCTTTACTTACATTAATTGTTAGCGTCGTCATTTTCTTAGAAAAAAAGAAGTAACCGCCCCTCCGATCAATGGTAAGCGATTACTTCTTTAGTAATTAATACATTGGTCAGCCGCTCTTTATGCGGACTGTAGTTGCTGGTACTTGAGCAGTTCGCGCTGCTTGAGTACCTATTTCTAATTATAGTATAAAATGAAATAAATATACTGTCAAATTACTTTTAGACCCTAGGTATTATAAATTGATTACTTCTAACAAAGCTTTAAACACTGCCAATGGACTTTTCTCTAAGATGTTCATAGATAAAGTCTTTGTATACTGGCCTTTTGAAATTATAAGTTTATTCCTATCCCGATCTGTGCGAATCGTAATTTCTCTAATTTTATATTCATTAATTTTTGAGGATTCATCCAAGTTTTCTGAGTTCAAATTAACTTTAATTTTATCGGATATCCTTCTAAGCATTCTCCAAAGAACCGTCTCGTCAACTGATTTCATAAACAACTCTGGAAGTTCTTTAGCTTCTATTAATAACTCATATGTAGTCATCGCATAGTTTGCAATTCCATAGTTTACGGGTTTTATTACGGAAGGTAGATTGACCCAGTGTTTCACAAAAATTAAAACGCGCTCCTCTAAAACGCTTATTTCTTTAATCTCCCCATAAATAGTTACTCCATTTGCAGAGCCAACATCTTTTTTCAAATATAATGCTACATATTTTGCTTCTTGCCAACCTGTTTTCAACACCGCGCCGAAATTGAATAGCACTTTTTTGAATACATTCTTCATACATTTTATCTATACCAACAAGTCCCACAATTACCTTTTCTTCCAAGTCCGACTTCCATTTTTCTATCGTTCCTCTTGGTAAAATTCCTTCTTCGTGGATCTCTTGCGGGCTTTTATCGATAAGTCTTTCTACCACCCTTTCTACTAGTGATGTGGCATTAGGTAAAAAAGGGAGACCTCCAATATTCACTTCATCAATACTCTTATATAGATATGCTCGCGATACATATATTCATCAAACCAAGGGAAAAGGACATAGCACCAAAATAAATCCTTTCGTAAGCCACCTTCATAAGATGAGACAATTGCATCTCTGTATCGATGCTCCAGGGCTCCATTTATTTCTATTAGCTCTACAATTGCCTTATTAATAACATCTTGATGATCTTTATAAGCATCTATTAAAAACAAGTATTTTGGCGAAAGCTTTTTTTGTGAAATCTGTCGCGGATTAATTTCGTCTATTTCTTTTAAAAATCTTATCACTTGATTAAATTTAATCGTATTTGCAAGATCCAATACTTTACTAAATGGATGAGTTGTTACTTACACTTACATACCAGTTCAGGAATTGATTTTATTTAGTTTTAAAGAATATAGTTAACTTACTGATTTTCTAGAAAGATTACCTGAAATGAGTAGGATAGAAATGCTTTTAATTATAAATTAATCTTTTCCACCTATTCCTTTATCAAATTAATAACATGAGTAGTTTTAAGCTATTATCACAAACAAGGTCCCGGCAGACTGAGATTTAAATGTATTATACAAGTAAAGATAAACTAATGATTGTTAAGTTTAGAATGGGCTAAAGATCTATTAAATTTATCTATTAAAGTTTAGGGTCATCGCTATCTTAGTAATCTTGGTCAATGTTTTACTCTGATACTTCTTTGTGTTGTCAATCAATCCTAACTGTTTAAGTTTACTAGTTCTTTTGCCAACCATTTGGTGGGTGCTATCAATTAAGTAAGATGTTTCACCAGCCCTCATTTTCCTATTTCATTGCAATTAGATCCAGTATAAAATCTTTATTAATTAAGTGTAACCTATCCATTTTCCCTCTATTTATGATACGGTTCTCCGCACGATGTCTAAATGAGGTTTTGACAGCATCAAAATAGTTACAAGGAACGTAACTAAACATAATACATCTATAAATCTATATTTTCCCCGTTAACTCTAAACTCAATTATTTCAGCAATTTTAAAATCATCTCTGTGTTCAATTATGTAAGCAACTTCGTGAGATTCTCCATCTACGTGTAGCTTGTGATGTACAGAGGTAGTTAAATTTTCCTCGTCTGAATTATATCCACTGCTAGATTGTTCTATTTTTTCCCCTACGATGTTTTTTTCAATAATTTCAGTAAATAATTTATGATAATCCTCTGACAAAATAGCATAATTCCCATAATCACCGTACCATTTTGCGTCAACAATCTCTAACCAATTAAACCACAGCTCTTCAGGATCTTCTCCGTATTCTTCAGCTATCTCGTATACAGTCTCCCGATCACCTGAGAAATCATCTATAGCATTTAATCTTGTCATAATTATATCGTACCACTCAAGGTCTTCTTCGGTAAGATGTCTTAATCTAGTTACTTCTGGATAGAAAGTTGTTGTAATTTCATCGGCTACAATACTTTTTTCTTCAGTTTCTTCAATTGCTTCTATAGTTTCTACTACGGTCTCTTCTGTTGTATTCTCTGAGCTTTCTTCCGTATCGGTTGCTGTAGAACAAGCACCTAGCACTAACCCTAACAATCCAATTAATAATAATTTATTAACAATAAACCTCATTTTCTTCTCCCCCCCAAAATATTAAATCGAAATGGTCATAACTAATAATTACAATCAATTTGTTATTTTATCACTAAACTCAATTATATTTATGTAATATTTGCAAAATCCTGTAAACAAGCATCATTTACTCTAATTCTTCCAACTTAAAGCAAGATCGAACTTCCTAAACAATAGCAAAAAGAAAATTTTCGGTGTTTTCTACTTTATCTAGACAAGAAGTTTAAAATATTGTTTATTTCAGTAACTGATCCTGTTGCAGAATAGCCATTTTTTGTTTTTTTAATTACTCTTATGAATGATGAAGATAAAAATTCTAATGCCCCTTCAATTTGATTTAACGTAGGAGATTGACTAAAATTTTGGTTCACTTTTAATATGATATATATGTCACGAGCAGACAATTCTCCTTTTGTGACTGTATCGTCTCTTTCTTCTGTCAGTACATCTAGAACTGAATATACTAATTTTTTTTGATATATTAACTGAGCTCTATCCCTTGCCAAACTATCTAGATTCACAATTCCACCTTTCGAAAATATCTTTTCATATTCTTTATATCCTAAAGGAACTTCTCTGTGAAAATTATATTTACTAAATTTTAACATTTTATAAGGAAAATGCCTAATAAATACAGAACTAATCTATAGAGAGGTTTTAAAAAAATTACTGGAGGAGTTAGTTATGAAAAAAAATTTTTCGCTTATGTTAGTAGCTATTTTTTAACGTCAATATCCCCGGTTGTAATGAATTTTTGTGCCAAATTTATGTCAAACGGATAAAAAACTAATATTTACGCTTTATTTTGACAAACAAAAAACACCTACAAATGTTGATGTGTAGGTGTTTTACTATGATGGAGCATATCGGGCTTGAATCAATGACCTTCTACATGCCATGCAAGAATCTAATGGTGATATTTTTATTTGACCCCTCCTAAATAGTTATCAGATCTTGGTATTCTTATATGTATAATATTATAAATGCTAACAAGTTCACAGAATCATTTACCCATTAATTCTTTTTTAGATCACGCCTTAGTACCAAACGCTTTAAATGATCATTGTGTACTGTAAATTCCATTTTATTGTTTACCATCACTTGTGATACGGTTCTTCCTTCTTTAACTCTACCTTCTAATCCTCAAAACAAAATTATGCTGGACGATACCTTGAAGCTCTCCCAACTACTGCCTTGAATTTAAAATGTACCCTGAATTCTTCAAGAGCCTTTAATGTTGGCTCAATTCTTCGGTCTCGATTTACACCCATTGCAAAAAACGCTCTAATGTTTTATTAAAATTTATTCTTCTATATTATGTATTGATAAAAACCTCCACTTTCTCTCTTGGTGTTGCAAGTTCAACATACGCACTCCTATTAGTTCAAGTTATATCTCTTTTAAAGCATATTTTTTATACTGCTTCTTTTATTTTCTTCTGTTGTAACTCTTTTAATTGCTTAAAGAAGTTATCGACTCTTCCTTTTCCAACACCTTTATATTTTCCGATAATAACTAATTCCTTCGGTAAATCACGAACAGTTCGAATCCCACCTTCATTTAGTTGATCGATCAATACTGGGGCACCAGTAAACTTTTCTTTCGTGATTGCTTCTTTACCGAATTCTTCTGTCACGAAAATTTCGTCGCCATTATAGAATGAGAATAACTCTCCAGGTCGTGTTTGCATTAATTTTTTTCGTCTGATCTCTTCATCAATAAACAGTTTTAATTCGGAAAAAAAGTTTCCAAATGTGAGTCGTTATATCGCGTAATTCGCTCATGCAGATGATCAATTGTAGTTGTCAACTCACTTATCAATCTTGCTTGCTGTTCTTTATTCAATCGAAGCAAAAAGCGTTCAGATTCTTCAAATCGTTGCGGCAATAAAAAGGCATCTCTTAAAAAGTAAGGGATATCGAGTGTTTCTTCTTTGTATGTAATATTACGTACAGGCGTTAGTCCAGGCTCCCCATCGATCTGTAATGTTGGGGATATCTCTTCCTCAACCGGAACATTATTATCTACATTAGTAACAGCAATTTCGGAGAGTGCCTGATTCACTTCTTTCGGCTGTTCTTTCGCTATCGATTCTTTTAACAAGTCTTCAATTTTCTTAAATCTAAAATTCATTTCTTCCAAGTCATAAGAATGCTCCACTTTCATTTTAGGATCAACATACTCTGGAACTTCTATCTGATAGGACCCATAAACTTCAACAAACCATTTTACAATCACATATAAATTTTCCCACGTAATCAATGATTCAGAGAATCGAAATTGACGAACATCGTGTGCAGCGATATTGCCAAATTTTCTAACGTCATGCAGTGCATTTCTAACTTCCTCTGTGAGTAATCCTGCTTGATCTAGATCTTCAATGCGTTCTTTAATTGTCAAGTACGGTTCATTATCCATATGTTCATGCACCATGACTTTTTCCATTAACGCTTCAATTAAAGTTCGACTATAAGTTAACATAGAACGAGGACTCGTATATATAGCGCCTTCTAATTCTTGTAATGTTCTCGCCAATTCTTTTGAAACAGGCTCGAGAAACTGATAAAAGTAAGACATCGTACTACCCCTTTAATGCAAATTTACTGTATATTTATTCTAGATTGGTATTTTTATAGTTATATTTGATCATTAAATTAATTTAATTCTCTATTCCTTTTGACTTATTGGTAAAATAAGTTACTACATAAATATACCAAATTTACCATAACAAATATAGAGATTGGATGTTCCATATACAAATTTTTGTTCTACATATTAAATTGACCCACTCATTTTTTTGCGGTGGAGCATCTACCCCACTAGAAAAATCAAAGTCTTTAAACAAAAAAACTAAACCTTCAGCCAGAATGTCCTACATTCCACCTAACAGTTTAGTTTTCTACTACTTCGCGCTCTATTAAACTCTCTCTTATTCTCCTTGTTTCTCTTTATACAGCCGGTTCTGCTTCTAGTTCAATCGCTGGTCCGAAAAATTCGAAGCGAATATTGTTTTCGGCAATTCCAAGTTCGCTAAGCATAGGGATAATGTTTTTCAAAAATGGCACTGGACCGCATACATAGCAAACTGTATCTTTTGTAAGATTTTGTTGTAATATTTCTTTATTTAAATATCCAGTAAAATCACGATCTCCGTTAGGGTTTACGGGATTTGTATATCCGTAGATTAGCTGACCGTTCTCTAACTTATCAATCATCGAAATGGCATCTTTATGAAATGCATGAACTTCTTCATGTCTTGCTGAATGGATAAACGTAATCGCTCGATTTGATTCTCTTTTTACTAATGTTTCGAGCATGCTCATCATTGGTGTAAGTCCAACCCCACCACTGATCAAAGCAACTGGAGCTGTTTCGTCTATATTTAATGTAAAATCCCCTGCCGGTACGCTAGCTTCAATTGTATCGCCCACATGGACATGGTCATGAAGATAATTGGATACGACACCGAATGGTTGTTGCTCTGCTTCACGTTTCACTGAAATCCGGAAATAGTCGTTTCCAGGTGCACAAGACAAGCTATATTGACGGTTATGAAAATACGTTTCGCCAGGTATTTGTACTCGAATAGTAATATATTGTCCTGGATTAAATTCAGGGAGTGCTTTTCCATCTTTACGTTTTAAATAAAAAGATGTGATTACGTCACTTTCTTTTACTTTGTCGAATACTTCGAGTTCTTCGAGGCCTTCCCAACCGCCTAGCTGTTCTTCAGAATCTTTATACATATCCGCTTCAATACCGATAAATACATCTGCAATGACGTTATATGCTTCTGCCCATGCACCGATGATTTCATCTGTTGCCGCATCACCAAGCACTTCTTTAATTGCGCCTAATAAATGCTTGCCGACAATCGGATAATGTTCTTTCTTTACGCCAAGTCCTCTATGTTTATGGGCAACAGGAATAACTGCCGGAAGAACATTTTCTAACTGATCAATATTTTTCGCTGCAGCATATACCATGTTAGCCAATGCTTGTTGCTGTTGTCCTTTCGATTGGTTCGCTTGGTTAAAAATATTTAATAGTTCAGGATGGTTGTTAAACATGTTTTTATAAAAAGCTGTTGTAATATCGACTCGATGAACTTCAAGAACAGGAACCGTTGATTTAATAATGTCTATAGTTTGTTGAGATAGTGCCATTTTTGATGCACTCCTTTTAAAGATGTATTTTAAATACACCTTTAGAATAAAATAAAAAAACTGATCACACAACCCATTTTTAATAGTTGTAAAAAAGCTGTCAAATTTGGTAAGTAAGTTATGGCATTTCTATGAATATTTATCTTTAAAACGATCAATTTCCCACGTAAAACATGGTATGATAAAAGTGGTGATATGAATGAGACTAACAAATTATACCGATTATTCTTTAAGAGTTTTAATCTATTTAGCTTCGAAACCGCTAGATGAACTGTCAACGATAACTGAAATTGCTGAGGCGTACGGTATTTCTAGAAATCATTTAGGAAAAGTGATTCATGAACTAGGTACATCTGGGTTCATCGATACGATCCGTGGACGTGGTGGCGGGATTAAACTGGCTGCTCCTCCTAAGGAAATCAATATCGGCAAAGTTGTGCGGCAAATTGAAGATGACTTTAAACTCGTTGCGTGTTTTTCAGATGGCCCATCGACTTGTGTTATTACTCCTGTATGCGGATTAAAACATGCGTTAAACCGTGCTTTGAATGCTTATTTAGCAGTGCTGGATGAATACACATTAGCGGATATCGTTCATAATCCTTTAGATTATCAAAAATTATTGGGTATAAAATAGAACGTTGATGGAAACAACATAACTCCTTGATTGACTCTAACATTCAAACCATTCACATTGCTTAAGGATGGGGATACCTATGGTAGAATAAGCCTGAATGGTATGAAGATCTTGGTAACACTGTTGATCTGTTTTGTCTTCAGTCGAAACTTCCTTGAAGAGAAGCGTTGCCTATGGACATTGCAACCGTTCATGAAATCTTTCGGGATGTTAGTGGAGTTCATTGTTTCTGATAATAGCATAAAAAATACTCCCTTATGCACTTTAGAAGGTAAATAAGGGAGTATTTCTTGAACTATCCAATCCTCTTGACGGGGGACTGTCTACTGCAACCCTGTCCGTGTATCAGCATAGAAGGTCGTTATTAATATATGCACTTATTTTATTTTTATATTGTTTATACACGAAGACTATGTTTGTACGCATTGTATTTCCTTTTACGATTTTTGACTGATGAACATCATCTTTAAACCAGCGAAAGGAAATTCTTTTATCAATCATGGATTAAATCGTACAAGTATCTTATTGCCTAATACGTTATTGTGAGTTTCCTTACTTTCTTTTAATATGAATACTTTTTTTAATTTGGTCAAAATGGTGATGATCATGTTGAGCAAAGCTACTAAAATATTCATGCAATGATAGAGTGGTTTTCCCAATGGTGAATTTTTCCTCCCATTGATCATTTGGGATCTCATTCATCGCTTTATAAAGTTCTTTTCTTGTAGAGATGAACTTACCTATTGTTACTTGCTGTTTTTCTGTTCTACTGATAGAAGCAGATTCTGCGTTCATTTTCTCACTCTCTGGACCTTTTGGAAGCTCGTGTTCAGAAAATAAATATGGTAAACGTTTATGTAAAACAAATTCATCCCAAGGGGTGAAGTGTCCGATTATTTCTGCCACCGTCCACTTACCTTCCTCAATTCGAGTTCTCCACTCCTTTTCACTCAAATCATTTAATGACTCTACATACTCTATTGAATCGAGTAGATGCTGAAGAATTTCTTCTTTTAACTTATTCACCAAATTCCCCCCCTATTATAAGATAGGTCTATTTTAGCATAACCCTTTTTCGTATAATCCCGCATATTTAACTCGTAAGTCATTACTCCATTTTTATAGCAATTTGAAACCAATCTTGAAAAAAGCTCGTTTGGAGTTGAAGAAACAATGGTAGTATCAAATATTGGAAATGGTCCTTCTAAAGAATGGAGGTTTTTTAATAGTTGATGGAAATTATTCATAAGTTTACTCCTTATCTCTAACTATAGTATTCATCAGCTATTATTGTTACACTTATGCATCTACCTACTTACATGAATGGCTCTATATCTAATTTTTAACCATAATTAAATATTACCATATTAATACACCTTTGAAATATACTCAATTAATTTAGTCATGTATTATTAAAATACTTTTGAGGATCGTTACAATCTTATTTTGAATCGAAAAACACTCCCTCATCAAGTTACGTTTACCTATCGAAAAACTAACGGAAGCTCAAATCCAATAAGTAATTTCAAAAAAGTAGATCTGCGAATACCCCTCTCGTTCGTTGCTTCCAGTTTGGAAGTTTAGTAAAATGAACCTTATGTAAATAAGATAGTTAAGAAGATTCACATTGATTCTTAGCAAGAAAAGGAGCACCCTGGATGGAAGAACGAACAGACACGAATACGAAAAAATTTGAAACAGATCATTGGTATGCAATTTTTTCCGGATTATTAATCATTCCTGCGATCGTAACCTTATTTGGGCTTTTAGGAGCCTTAATCATGGTGATTTATGTTAATCCGACGCAATTGAGCGGGTTTGATCTCGTTATTTATTTTGCCGATGTCATCTATCTCCCGTTACTCATTATCCTATACTTTACTTGGTTTAAACGAAAAAAGATCATGCCAAAATTAATTATCGTTTATTTTGCACTGACGATCGTGATGAATTTACTATATTCTATCTTTGGATTCGGAATAGATGTATTGAATCTGGCGATGAGTACGATTTGGATTGTTTATTTTATTCGTTCCAAACGCGTAAAAGAAACGTTTATAAACTAATTAAAACCTTAAAATGGATTACTTGATTAGTAATCATGCAAAAAAATAAGGCTTCACAGAATGGTAAAACGACTGTGAAAGCCTTTATTTTTTATTTAACTGGGATCCATATTTCAGAATATAAATTTGGATTCGCTGGATCGTCTTCAGAATATACTTCTAATTCAGGTGTCCCGGCATGTTCGTAGCCACTCGATGGAAACCATTCGGAAAAAATTTGTTTCCACGCCTTTGTCATTGCATCCGGCATAGCACCATGCACTTCAAAGATAGCCCATGTAGATGCAGGGATCGTCATTTTTGAAAAGTGACTTGGGACCTCTCCTTCATGGGCACTTGCGATCCAATAGTCGATGGTCTTGTCGTTGTTATCGACACATACTCCCAACACCCCTTTTGGCCCGTTTTGCAATTGAAACAACTCGTTTGATGTTCCATCTTTATTTGCGTTCTCCCACATAATTGGGATCTGCTTATGATTCTCTCCGTTTTCAAGCGAAAGTTGGCGGTTCATTCCAACAATCTGAAATGCCTCTTTTTTAACAATTTTCACGTTCATTGGTTCTGCTCCTTTCAAATTCACCTGAATGACAAGGCGATTATACGATGTTAGCTTTCCCGAATACGTACGTGCTTCGCTAGGGGTAATCCCATGCTGCCTTCGAAATGCTTTCGTGAAAGCTTCAGGAGTGTCATACCCATACTTTAAAGCGACATCGATCACTTTTGCTTCGGTGCGTTGTAATTCATGGGCTGCCAATGTTAAACGGCGGCGACGTAGATATTCTCCAATCGATATATCCGTTAAAATGGAAAACGTCCGTTGAAAATGAAATGGTGAAAAATTAACCTCCTTCGCTATTTGCTCAATCGATATATCTTCTGATAAATGTTCTTCCATGAAATCAATCGCCTGCTGTAATGATTCGATCCACTTCATCATTATCACTCCCTTGAGATTAATCATAGCAACGATTTTCCTGCCTTGCCTGTCAATTTATGCGGTATAAAGTCAGGTAACCTGTAACAGAACATGTCCATTTAGAGATACTGGGATAAACTAATTCCGGATCAATTCTCAGCGCTTAAGTAAATTTATCATAAAGTTATCCACAACAGTCCTTTGTGTATAGGTAGGATGGACTATAGAGTTGTGATAAAAATTACGGGCGACCTTTGCAATGTCAGTCACCCGCATTTGAAGTCCATTTTACATAAATGTAGCAAACCATAGTCCTAATGTAGTTCCAATATAGTTGCCGATGATATACCCGATTGTACCGACGACGAGAACTGGTCCAATTAAGTTTCTCCACCCTTTGGCAATTGCCATAGCTGCCGCTGTCGTTGGCCCACCAATGTTTGCGTTACTGACGACTAAAATTTCCTCGAGATCATATTTCAACACTTTTCCAACGGTCAATGATATGACCATATTAAGCAGCACGATAATCGCGACAAAGATTAATAGTAGCGGTGCGCTCTGAATAATGAGCGGGATGGAGGCTGGAACGCCAATAACTACGAAGAATAAATAAATTAAAAAGGTTCCTATCTCCTGGCTACCATTAATAGATTCAAAGTACTTCGGAAATAATGCTAAGGCTAAAAAGGTTAATGTCGTTAACACTAAATAGCGATCTCCGAATAGCCCGCTTACTAAATTAAAAAAGAAATTTACATCCTCTCCGCTCGGAAGAATTCCTGCCAGAAAATCAGCTAATTTAAACGCAATAATGACGAGAAAAAATGCCGTTCCGACCGAAAGAGCGATATCTTTTAACGAAATGTCTTTCCTTTTCCAAAACCCTTCTGCCAATGTTCTGCCTTCTCCTGTTTCTTCTTGTTTTTCAACTTCCAATACATGTGGATGAGAGAAGTGTTTTCTAAAAAATTGAATCGAAGGGATGGCCATGAGTACGATGAAATAGAGTGCCATAAGCAAATTATCTGCCACCACCGTTGCAGAAACCATTTCACCCGGTGGTTCAAATTTTGCTGCCATTGCTGCAAAATTCACGCCCCCACCTATATAAGAGCCACTCATCATCGCCCCAATTTTATCTAAATAAGGGATATGATTCTTTAATAAAAAGAAACTCAAAATTGTCCCAGCAACGGTACCTATGGAACTGATTAAAAATATAATGAGTAACCGTCCACTCTCCTGCCAGATTTTCTTAAAATTAACATGGAATAATAACAAAGGGATTGCGAGTGGAATAATAAACGCCCAAATCGCATCATACACTGGAGATTCTGTTGGGATAACACCGATGTTTGATAAAATTAAAGCCCCAATTAAAGCAATAATCGCTCCAGATATTTTCCCAGCCCATTTATATCGTTGTTCTAAATAAATACTTACTGCTGCCCAAACAACGATAATTCCCCATAACGTTATGAGATCATCTGATTTAATTAACGTTGTTTCCATTTGCATCCTCCTTAATAGGATAAAATTTTTCCATTAGTATAGATAATTATAGACAGCAAAACAAGAGACTTTTTTCCCTCTTTGTACATGTATAGTCGTGTACAGTGGGAGAAAAGAGATTACCATGAAGTTTTTTTCACTGATCTCTTAAGGTGATAATGGTAAAAGATTAAGTTAAGTAAAACTTCCAATTATTGACGTTTTCCTGTCTAAGAGAAAAGTGCATTTTTCCCCACTCAACATTATTTTCCTTTCAAACTAGGCCTATGGAAAACAAATAGATAAACTTTGCCCATTATTTTTATTATAATGTAATGGATGGATATAACTTTTACCTAGATCTAGATAAACCCTAGAAATTGTGGCTTCTTTTCGATTAATAAATCTACCATTAAAAAAAGATAGATTACTAGCAACTATTGGAGGAATTACATGACATTAGAAACAGTAGAACAAATGAGATACCGAGAAAAAGGACGTTTTTTATTATTAATTGGAATCATATTATTTGCCTCCAATTTGCGTGCTCCTTTAACAGCTGTTGGTTCATTAATACCTGAAATTCGTGAAACGCTAGGAGTGAGTAATGCAGTGGTTGGATCCATTACAACATTGCCGCTGCTCGCATTTGCTTTCATCTCTCCTTTTGCGCCTAAAATTGCGGATCGCTTAGGCATAGAAAAAACAATTTTTCTTTCGATGATAATGTTAGCGATCGGAATTATGATGCGTTCCATCACTGGTGTTGGAACATTATTTCTTGGAACTGTACTGATTGGAGTGGCTATTGCTTTTGGTAATGTGCTTTTACCTGGATTTATTAAAATGAGTTTTCCATTTAAGATTGGATTGATGACCGGGCTTTATGCTGTTTTTATGAATATACTCGGGGCGTTAGGGTCGGGGCTGAGTGTCCCCATTTCCAACATAGGGTCCTTTGGATGGCAAGGTGCGTTAGGGGCATGGGTTATTTTAGTCCTGATTACGATATGTGTTTGGATTCCGCAAGTAAAGCATCCCGCTCCCTTACCAAAATACGATGTCGACAATAACAAGCATCAATCGACCATATGGACTTCTTTTACGGCATGGCAAGTGACGATTTTTATGGGCTTACAATCGCTGATGTATTATACGGCGCTAACATGGCTGCCAGACATATTGAAGGTCAACGGGTATTCATCGAGTGAAGCAGGCTGGCTGTTATCGCTCATGCTATTTGCTGCAATTCCATTAACGTTTGTCATTCCCGTTGTTGCGGATAAACTGGCAAATCAAAAGATATTAGGTTTTGCAACAGGGGCAATGTTTATGATTGGAGTCCTCGGATTATTTAGCAGTAATCTTGTCATCATTATTATGGCTGCGATTTTATTCGGTGTTGGTTGCGGCAGTGGATTTAGCTTATCGATGATGTTCTTTTCCCTTCGAACAAAAAATGGTCAGGATGCAGCAAAGCTCTCAGGAATGGCTCAGTCAGTAGGATATTTACTTGCCGCGCTTGGACCTGTTCTTGCTGGTGGGGTTCATGATCTGACAGATAGCTGGACTGCTCCGTTGTTCATGATGATCATTCTCGCTGCCGTTATTCTGGTTGCAGGAACACTTGCAGGTCGAAAACTAACAATATAATAATAAAGTGCCCTATGCCAATTCACGTTGGTCTAGAGCACTTTTTTCATTTTTAAGCTTTTCAGCCGGTTTAATAGCCCTGTATAATCACCAGACACATTTTTATTCCCATAATATGCTGCTTGATAGTGATGGGTTATCTCTCGCAGTTCTTGAATTACCTGTTTTTTCTCATGTTCCGAAACTTGTACAATTTCAAGTCTCTCGATTAATTTTTCAATGAATTGTTCACTTGTTTCAGATGTATCCCGCGTAATCCCATGCTTTTTCCCCCATAATAGCACTTGATTAAAATACCAAAACACTTCTTGTTTGTAAAAGCGAGCAAATCTTGCACGGTATCTCATTTTTAATCGTTGGATGAATTGCCAAATTTTTTGTTGGATCATCCGCCAGTTAAATCGATTCTTATTACGCCGATTGGAGAGCCTTGATACTTGTTCAGATGGACGCCAATTTTTTAAAAAATACCCTAATATAACTAACACCAAAATGACAATCAAAACGCTAATTCCAACAAAGAGCCACCCAATCGGCAGAGAAGTTATTTCTTCTTGCATTTCGCCCATCTCGATTGGTGTTTGTGGCTCGGCTTCTGGTAACGTCCCATCTATTTCTGACGGTTCAAATAGGCCAAAAACCCATGAAATAAATTGCCAGATTCGGCTAAAAATCCAACTGACTCCATTCATGCATAAGTAGGTGATTTGTTGTAATTTTTCCCGAACAGCTGGTAAAAATAACGCTGAACTTATGACGACGACACTAGTAAATAACAAGCTAATAACCGTGATAAACCCACCCGGATTTCCTGCTTTATACACGTCAACTTGCTTATTTTCTCCAGTTTTCATATCCGTATCGAGCGTTAAGATCATTCCTAGCAATGTGCTAAAATTTGCCGCAAGAAATGCAGGATGGAAATACTCATTGATCCAATCATTAAATGTGAATATAAACAACAAAGCTAAATATATAAATATGCTAAATTCAAATCGCTGTAACATATGCATACGGGTAGCTGATTTATATACAAAGCTTGCACTTCGAACATACAGAAACAGAACGGCGATACTAAAGAAAATCCCTGCTACCCATGAACCTTCTGGCACAGCTGCTTTCCAGTTTTGAATGACGATAAAAAGGAGGACGAGTGCGTTAATGACAAGCGCAAGGACATAATGGGTGTTTCCAGCGACGAGCCGATTAATCAAGAATCCAAGTACACCAGCCACGACCCACCATATTGCATTGACAAAAGTCGGCTCATTCCATTCCACACTCATAAATAATCCAAACAGAAAATAAATCCAAACTGATTCACTGAATAATACGACAGCTGATGCAATAAATTGTTTCAACCTTTATCTGCCTCCTTTTCAAGAAGCAAATCGTTCAATGGTTCAGCAACTCCTAATCTTTTCGATCGTTCGTTTTCTGTTTGATAATAGAACTTAATATCCCGGGTCTGTTTTTGCTCTTCGTACCATAATAGATGAGTTTCAGAAATCGATTTGCAAAAAAGGAATAACGGCGGTCCATTTTTCCCATAAATCATTCCATCAAAAGGAAATGTTGCCGTCTGATAAGTCATTTACGCCAAGCTATCCAAGACACTGGTTATTTCTTTTTCCGGTTGGACGATCTCTTGACTTTCATTTAGATAATTCCGTGCATTCGTCGCAAAGCCAATTTGTATTCCTTGATCATGGTAAGCAACGCCTACAGACGCGACAACAGATAAAAAAGATTCAAATACTTTTTCTTTTTCCAACACATATTTTTGCTGTTTTTCTTCTTCGGCAAATGTTTTCGTTGGGGCAAAGCCTGCTACATCCACGACGATTATCAGTTGCTTTGCGACAATTGGCTGAAATACATTCGTTTGCATTTTACCTGAACGGGCACTCGCCCACCAATTAAACCGTTTCCAATCATCTCCTGGTTCATAATCACGTACTCCACTCACTATTAACGGATCTTCCAACAAGCCGCCTTGTTTCCCTTGGACATCCCACTGCATTGATGGTTGAAATGGAGGAATACGAATAGGAACTAATTTCGGATAGATGTACATTTTCTTATGAAAATCATACATTTTTTTCGACTCCATAAACCGGAAGCCGTCACCAGATTTCATGGTGATTTTTCCGATCGAATAGACACCACGTTGGAGCGCTCTTCCTTTTACTTCCCAATCAACTTCTTGATAAGAGAGCAACCACATAAACCGAACAATATAAAATGGCTTGTCCTGCCAGGAAACAAGTTGGCTTTTATTAAATTCAACGTCTAGCCAGACAAGTGGCAACGATTTATTATTTTTTACCGATGTATATACACGAAAGTTATCCCCTGCAAACACCCTTGAAACTGGAAGTTCCAGTTTTAGATCAATATGATGTACAGCTAACTTATTCCAGACGAAAATAAACCCGGCTAAAACGAGAATAAACGCCAAAATACCAATCATGGTATAAAGCTGAAACCATATCGATGCAAGTAGACAGAGGAATAACCCTACTAAAGCAAATGGTTTAAATAAGAGGCTCGCTTCCTCATTTCGTACGTCTTCTTGCCTCACACTCATAGACGAATAACCTCTTCTTCCGGAATTGGCTCGTTTTTAGCAATTTCCTTTAAAATGTCAGAGGAGTTTCGCTTACTCATTCTCGCTTCTGGGCTTAATGTGATCCGATGAGTCCACACGGGTTGGATCATTTCTTTCACATCCTCAGGAACAACATAATCTCTGCCATTTAATAATGCCCACGCTTTTACCGTTTTATAAAGTGCTTTCGTTCCACGCGGACTAACCCCAATGGAAATAAGCGGATGATTTCTTGTCTGTTGCGCTAAAGTTGTCATATACTGCAAAATAGATTCATGGACGGTTACTTGTTTTACTTCCTTTTGCAACTGTTTTATTTTTGCAGGATCCAATACACTAGAAATTGCTTCAAACGGGATGTCATCGCCAACTTGCAGTAGCATTTGCGTTTCCTCTTCTTTTGAAGGATAACCTAAGTTTATCTTCATTAAAAAGCGATCCATTTGTGCTTCCGGCAGTGGGAAAGTTCCTTCCATATCGACAGGATTTTGGGTTGCAAGAACGATAAACGGCGCATCTAATCTGTATGTATCCCCTTCAATCGTCACTTGCTTTTCTTCCATACATTCAAGCAGACTCGACTGTGTTCTTGGAAGTGCCCGGTTAATTTCATCAACTAGAAGCACATTTGTAAATACGGGACCTTTTCGAATATAGAAATCATTTGTTTTCGGATTAAAAATCGATCCCCCTAACACATCGGTCGGCAATAGATCTGGTGTACATTGAATACGGGAAAATTCGGAAGCAAGCCCATGCGCGAATGCTTTCATCATTGTCGTTTTACCAGTTCCCGGCAGATCTTCAAACAACACATGTCCTTCAGTAAGCAGAGCTGCAAATAATAATTTAAATTCTTCCTTTCTGCCAATAACCACTTTATTCATTTCAAATAAAAATTCATCCAGTTTTATTCCGTTCATTATGTACCCTCATTTTTTTGTAATAGTAGGAATTATTGTATCATTAAGCGAATGATTTAGTTAGTGGAGTGACCAAGAAAATTATAGCATGTAGATAAAAACGGAAAAAATTTTTCTCAAGTGAGATGGGTGTTCGACAAAAATACGTATAAAGGTCAGATTGTTGCCCTCTATAAGCCGTGATCGAAACTATATTGTCCGGTGAAGGAGGTATGGAGCTAATCGTTACTTAATAATGGTGAATCACATGAAATAAGAAATCAATTAAGCGACACTAACAATGCCTCTAAAGATACCTTTTAAAATAACAAATTATGAGTAGAAAAGGATACTTCAGGGAATCTTTATCATATGAAAGGAGATGAAGTACATGCAATTTAAAGACAAAGTCGTATTAATTACAGGAGCGGCTGGAGGGATCGGACTGGCTGCAGCTCAAGCATTTGCAAAAGAAGGGGCTAAACTGGCTCTAGTGGACCTTAAAAATGAAGCACTTTTTGAAGCAGAAAAGTCGATTGAGGCTGAAGATATTTTATTGATTTCAGCAGACGTCGTTTTAGAAGAAGAAGTGAAAAATTACGTAGATCGCACAGTAGAACAGTATGGGCGGATTGATGTATTTATCAATAATGCCGGAATTAATGGTGAGTTTAATCCGATTATAGAACAAACGGTTGATAATTTTAACCAAGTGATGGGCGTAAACGTTAAAGGGGTCTTTTTAGGTTTAAAATATGTGTTGCAAGTGATGAAGGAGCAAGAAAGTGGAGTTGTTGTCAACACTGCTTCAAACGGCGGGCTTCTTGGAGCGCCAGGTATGAGCCTTTATGTAGCTTCAAAACATGCGGTGATTGGCTTAAATAAATCAGCGGCACTTGAGATGGCTCCATACGGCGTTCGAGTAAATGCTGTCACACCTTCGGGGGTTAATACGGAAATGATGCGCCGGATTGAAAAAAACGCAATGGGTGATCAAGCGGAAGAAGCACGTAAACAATTTGAAGCTTCGGTCCCGATGAACCGATATGCAACAGCTGAAGAAATTGCCGATTTAATGATGTTTTTAGCTTCCGAAAAAGCATCCTTTATAAGTGGCTCCTATTATCGTATTGACGGCGGACAAGGGGCAACCTCAGTATAAACTTTTACAAAAAATAAATCAGACCCGCATGAAACACGGGTCTGATTTATTTTAAAAAGAATGAAGCGAACAAACTTATTGTTTATAAAATAGAAACCCTTTCATTGCAGTTTCATTAAAATTAAATGTAGAGAGAATATCACCATAAAGAATCTTTCTTTACCGTCATTCCCCTCAACCCTTCAGCGATCATATTACATATAAAAATGGTTACTGTCATCGCTAAGGCAGGCCAAAATGCAATCCAGATTGGTCCACGAATGTCCATAAAAGCGTTTGAAAGCAACATCGGCCATGATATCGATTCATTTTCAATCGCAAATATTCCTGGATCTACTTGCACCAACACTTGTGAAATAAAAATCCCGATAAACCCTAGCTGTCCAAGCATAAACATTACTTTACCAAGATCTGAAACAAAAAAGACAATAATTTTTTCATACATAAAAGGTAAATAATATGATTTCAACATCTTGACAGGACCAGCACCAATGGCAATTCCGCTTTCCATATATCCTTTGACGGCTAGCGCATCAAATTCCTCTTTCAACGTGTTAGACACCCTGCCTACTTCCACCATTGCAACAATAAATATCAACCAGTAAGGCCGCATATCCGTCCATAACAAAGGCGGTAAAATGGCAATCATTATAACGATTATAATAGTCGGTATGTAAGAAAAGAATGTGTTCATGCTTTTTACGACTAAATTTACTCCTAATACTTTTTTATGGGCTAAATAAGAAAGCGGGATGGAAATCACATACCTTAACACTGTAATACTTAGAACGATCAATAACGTTTCCTTTGCTCCCATCACGATTAAGCTGAATAAATCTCTACCCTCATGATCTGTACCCATCCAATAGGTTGATGAAGGTTCATATGGTGGTGCCTGGAGCACCCCGTCAGTCATACGATGATTCTCTTTTTCCAAATTCTCATCTATAAACGGTAAGTATTGTCCAAATAAAGCAATCAACACCAAAATGACAAACAATGTTAAACCAAAACTTAGCAACATATTACTATGTATAAACTTCCACATATTCCTCATACGCTGCCCACATCCTTTGGTAGAAGCCGTTCACGTGCAAATTGTGCAATCAACACGACAGCATACATTAATAATAAAAACGGCAGAAAGAAAAGCAACGCAAGCACATTATCGTGGTTTAAAATACTTTCTAAAAACTGATACCCAGCTCCATGGTAATTGGATAACTTTTCAATAATTGGTAAACTGGATAAAATATATAGCATAATCATATGTGACTGGTTTACAATGGAAGTCCACGCATTCCAAAACATATGAGATATTACTCGCTTCTTTGTTAACCCTTTTGATTGCGCTGTCCGTACATAATCCTCCCCTACTTCATTCTCCATTGCTAGCGCAGTCACTTTTACCATGTGAAATAGTGGAAATAAAGTTACTGAAATACAAGGAATAATAAAACTGTACCAATCGTCACTGTTAAATAGATTAAATTTTAGAAACCCGTTGTGCATGGCCTTAATCAATATATATTGCACGGAAATATATAAGAAAAAATCTGGAATGGAAGCAATTGTCCAAGAGAAAAAGGAAAAGATTCGCCCACTCTTTTTATTTCGAACATAAAATAACAGCATACCTATTGACGTACCAAGCACCATCGATAACAGAAATGCCGGTAACACTATTTTTAAACTTCTCTTCAAATACCTCTCGATATGCTCCGTAAGCGGTGTCCCGGCAGTTGTTGTTCCAAACCCTTTCTCTGTCTGAAAATGAGTAATAAATTCATTGATATTCTCTTTATATAACTCAAATGTAAAAGGATATTCTGCATCAAATTTCTGTCCTCCATGCCAGTTGATCTCCAATTCTTTTGGCAGCAGTAAAATAAAAATAAAAAGAATAACAACCAGTATAAATATAACTGTACTTCTTGCCATTTTCCACGCCATGTGCATCCCCCCAAATAACACATTCCATTTTATGACAATAATAACGTAATAGATAACTAGATGTCAAACTACTCTGAAAACATTTTCTATAATATTTCAATTCGAATAGCCTTATAAAATAAGGGATAAACGATAAAATTTTTTATAATATCTTATCGAGAGGTAAAGTTGTAAAATTAAAATAAATTTTTCCCAATAAAAAAGAGGTTGGGACAAAACGAAATGGTAGATATGAAACACGAACAATATCTCAAGTTAGCGAAAGAAATATACGGAGACTCCTGCCAGAAGAAAAGCCTCTATAAGACACTGAAAGGCGAAGCCTGAAGGGGCTTATCAGCGCTGGCGGAAAGCGAAGTATATTTCTTTAGCGACTATTATTAACGTAATTATTCGTGTTTCAATAATTCTTTCTAGCTTATGTCCCAGCCTCGTTTTTTTACATACTTTCTCGTGGTATCGTATTTTTAATAAAAAACGATAAAATAAACCCAACAACCGCAATGACACCTGCTACAATAAAGGAAACATTTACCCCATGTATCGCCCCTTCTACACTGTTGATCGGGATTGCACTTGTTGTCATTATCGTAACAAGCAATGCAGTTCCAACTGCTCCGGATACTTGACGAAATGTATTGTTCATCGCAGAGCCATGTGGAATTAAATGAGGCGGGAGCTCATTCAGACCTGCAGTCGTTACTGGCATCATCACCATCGCAATCGCCAACATTCTAAAAGCATTCATGACTGATAAATAAGTAAACGTCGTTTCAGTTGATAAGTTTGTAAATAAAAATGTTGTGATAACTAATAAGGTAAATCCAGTGATAGACAAACCTTTTGCACCAAACTTATCAAATAACCTTCCAGTGATCGGATTCATAATTCCCATAATGATTGCCCCCGGGAGTAAAACTAATCCAGAATCAAAAGCTGAAAAGCCGAGCATATTTTGCATATATAAAGGCAAGATAACTGCAGTTCCGATCATTGACATAAATACAATCATACCAAGTCCAGTCGACAGAGAAAACGTTGTGTATTTAAAAACTCTGAATTCTAAAATCGGGTGTTCTAATTTCAATTGTCTCAAAATAAAAATAAGGAGTGAAACGGCACCTACTATTATGGATATTATAAATTGCGCGCTTATCCAACCAGCACTTCCGGCAATACTGAATCCATATAACAATCCGCCAAATCCGAGAGTTGATAAAATAATGGAAAGAACATCTACTGTCGGATTTTTCTGTTTTGTTACGTTTTTAAGTAAAAAGTATGCAGCAATTATATTGAGAATCGCAATTGGCAAAACTACGTAAAAGACACTACGCCACGGAAAATGATCGACAAGCCATCCCGACAAACTCGGTCCAATTGCCGGTGCAAAGGCAATAACGAGACCAAACATTCCCATCGCTGTTCCTCTTCGTTCGATCGGAAAAATTAAAAACATGATCGTTTGTAATAACGGCATCATTATCCCGGCCCCAGCTGCTTGAAAAATCCTTCCTACCATTAGAAAAGAAAAGCCCGGAGCGATTGCAGCAATAAAGGTTCCAATTGTAAATAAGCCCATTGCCGTTAAAAATAATCTACGCGTTGTATACTTTTCTATCAAGAAAGCAGTAATTGGAATCATAATCCCGTTTACAAGCATAAATACCGACTGTAGCCATTGTACCGTGCTTTCAGTCAGATTTAAATCTTCCATAATTGGGGGCAATGCCGTGCCTAAAAGAGTCTGGTTTAAAATCGTAATAAAAGCACCAGAAAGTAAAACTAAAATTAAAAGAAAGTTTTTTCTTATGTAATTTTCTTGTGATTGATTTTCAGCCAAAATAAAACCCACTTTCCATGAACGGCCACGTTCGTTTATTGAAACATACAACCTTTAGTCTAACACACTACAAATTTGACAGAAAGTAATGAGTTTTAGTTGATTGAAAGCTTTATTTGTTATACTGTTTTGACTCTGAAATTAACCAGACACAAGTGGTTATATGAATAAGGGCTTGACTAATCGGTACAAATAAAAAAGCTTGTCCAATAAAAATATATCCGAAAACAAACGACGTAATGACAGAACTTATCGTTAAAAACAGGTATGCCTTACTTTTATATATCCATGTAAAAGGGAGAAAATGAGTAGCAGCTAAAATTCCCACCATGAAAGGCACATATTCATAAGATTCCATATACGTTACAATCCAAATCGGAATAAAAAATGCTTGCATTCCACCGACAATCCCAGTTAGTGTAGCCAATGGATTTTTTGACGTCATAAACTCAATATTGAGCAATTTACCGAAAAGCATAGCAAGCGGGAAGATACTTCCCATCGCTATTATATAAATGAGTGCTGTTATTTTTTCTGAAAACAGTTGCCCTACAATCAATACTGCTATCCAATAAAATGCCCCTGCAATAAAAAAAGGATACGCTTTTTTAGTACTCACGATCAATTCATCCATCAATTCACTTAATGTCATTTTTTCATAATTCATTACTATATCTCTCCTCAACTCTTGTATAAATTCCAATCCTTTTATATGTTCACAGAAAAAATAACCATCCTGTAAATTTAGGATCGTTATTTATAAAAATTAATTCATACTAAGCTAGTTAGCCATGCTTCCATATGGATTGTTAATCTTTTATTATAAAGGGTTATCTATTCAACCGTCAATGAGCAAAATGCATCACTCACAAATGATTTAAAAAAATAATCAAATCAAGTTAGCAAACCATGCGACATAATAAGCTGCCGGAAGAAAGAAAAACTGAGCTACGATTGTGCCAATAAATTTTGAACTGACTAACGTTAACGAATAACTCTTTAAAAAGCGATAATCAACTTGTTTTTTTATGACACGATCCGCTAAAACAGATGCCTTGGGATCAATAAATAAAGTCAGTAAAATAGTCGCTATCCCATTAATAATCCCAGAGGACATTAAAGCGGCTTGCTTATAATCTTCTGGAACTAACATCGATGCATAAATGGAGGAAAGAACTCCTGTTGTGAAGATGGCTGACACAATAATATTGATAACAAATAGACGTTTCGGAATCATTTTATATGTGATGCCTTTTAAGTATGTAAACCGAGGTAATCTGAAACAGGAAATCAATTTTTTGAAGCCTTCCATATTAAAATATTTTAAAAACAACTGGACGATTGACCCCCGCTCCTGTGATAGCTGAATGATAGCTCTAGAAAAAATAGCTATGAATGTTGGAAAAAGAAACATTCCTAGTAAAACCCCGATCGATGTTACTCCAATTAATATTCTGTACTGCTCCTCTAGAAAACCTAACTTATTTATATCTGGAGCTTCCGCAATGAGCTTTGCTGTCAAGGGCTGGTGAATTGTCGTTGATAATCTTGCCACAACAACCAACGTGCTAAATAACGAAATTGCCGTCGCAATTAATCTTACTCTCACCCCTGAAATCCTTGTAGAGTAGGCTAACGTTTCAATCATCGTCACTACTAATAAAAATGCAGCAATGATTAATAGCTTACTTGTAATCTGATCCATATGGAATCCCTCTTTCTATCTTATTTCAGTAGCATCTATAGATAATATCCTTATTTGCTTTAAATACTTCGTCATGTTTTGATCATCTTCCGTTGGATAGTAAAACGAAAAATGCTCAGCAATATCCTGTGCCAATATTCGAAATAAATCACATGCAATAAAAAGCGAATTCCACATACTTTGATCATTAGCTTCTGAATAAGTCTTCTTATACATCTGCCAATAGTCTTCAGGTAGATATTTTTTGAAGTACTTACCAGACTTTCCTGTGGAAACATTAAAGTTTTGTTTGATACCAATCCACCAACTGAATACTTGATTTAAAGCATTTCTAATTGGACGTTCACTCATCCATTGTGCATAGGGCAGTTCGTCACGCCAAATTCCTTTAGCAACATTTTGTAAACACCACCAAAATTCATTTGTAAAACTAGTAAATTCTTCTTCTGTTGGCTTTTTGAGATGATAATTACGATCTGATGGAGGTGGAATTTTCGGTAAAATGGAATCTTTATCGAGTAAGGGAATCGTGAGTGAATCTTTTTCATATTCATTTAGCATTGTTTCTTTAGTCAGCATACGTAGATCAATTCGATTTCCATCTTTAAAAAGCATTAAAAAACTATATGATCTCTGGAAGTCGACGTCCATCTGTAATCCTAAATCATTTCTATCAGGCTCCTGCATCATAAGCAAATTCCCAAATTGATTGATCCAGCTTTTATCTGAAATAAAGGAGGCTGTTTCTGTAACGACATAGACAATATCATAATCTTGAAAAATATCTTTTGGAGCATTAGGATTTGTTCTCGAGCCATTCATGTAAACTGCTCGAACATGCTCGTTACCTTTTGCAAAATTGATTATTAAGTCCATCATTTCTTTTTCATTCCTCATCCAATAACTCTCCTTAACGTATGTCATCACCTTAAAATATAAACCGATAAAAACTATTACAAATATAATATATTTTTAACAATCCAATTTCATACTTCAAGTTTATTTTGAAATTCAAATACTTAAATCTGTTTCCAATTATACCAAAATCTTACATAGAGATAAACATACCTATTGTTAAAACTAAAAATACCCCCGTGGTTAGACTTTTGATCTAACTTCAGGGGTACACATCATTAGAAAGCTTATAAATAAATTGTCACATCTGCATCTTTACGCAGTTTTTCAATTAGAGTTTCCGTTACTTCCATTTGCTTTTGTTGAATCACTTGTTCTTTTAAGTTTGCTTTTATTTCATCATATGCAGGGATATCCTCTTTACTGCCCATTTCCTTCTGTTGGGCTTTAATCGCTTCATATGCCTCTTTAACTTCTTCTTCCGTCGGATTTAAATCTCCCGATTCTTCTGCTAAAAGCTGGTCAATTTTCACTTGAGTTTCAATGAGAGACATTACTTCCTGTTCTTTCATCCCTTGCTCTTTAAGTTGATCTAAAAGTTCTTCTTTCGTCTCGAGGCCATTTTGTTGTACGACTAAATCAACGGTTTCATTAATGTCCTCTTCCGATACTTCCGCAATTCTATTATTTGCTTCCTGAGTAAGCAATCTTTGTCCAACCATACCTTCAGCTATCTGCTCCTTTAATTGATTTTCGTCAACCTCTTGACCAGATAATTGAGATTGCATTGCAGCTTGCTGAAATTGCTGTGTATACATCGATTCGAACTCATCTTTCGTTATTTCTTCCCCATTTATTTCCGCTACGACATCTGGTATCCCTTCTAAATCAGGTTCAGGTAGTTCGAGTTCTGCGTCTTGCCCACTTTCTATATCTTCTTTTGCCTTATCTTCATTGCCACACGCAGCAAGTAAGAGCATAGTCAGTATAAAGGTTAACATGATTGTCCATGTTTTTTTCAATGTTTGTTCCTCCTCTTTTATCGCGTTAGGTGCCATTCTAACATACCCATTCACTATGTAAATAGGAGCAACAAAATTGTAATAAAAAAATCAATATTGTGAAATACTGTAAAATTAATCCTGCCCTCACTTATCTTCTTAAGCTGCTAATTGGTGTCTATTTCCGCTGAGTCGATTGCACGTTGGCGAAATGGATTGCTATTCTCCTAGTAACTCTCTTGTTTTATTTAATATTTCTTCATCTTTTAGACGAAATTTAAATTCTACACGACGGGAGGCATCCGCACTATAATTTCCCGACTCATCGGTACGAAAGTCAGAATATGACTTGCTATTAACGGTAAGTTTCTGTTCAAGTTCATTTTGAATATGTTTATATGGGAATTGCTCACTTAATATGTAGGCTGCGACACTATATGCCCGATCTTGGGCAAGTTCCAAATTATATAAGTAATCGCCGTCCCGATCAGTATGTCCTTCAATAATGATTTCCGCAATATAATCCTCATACCCGCTCTCAAGCAGTACGTCTAAATATCTTGGTATAAACTCATCTAGAAAGGTAAATGAATCTGCTTTCAGTTCTGCATCGTCATATGCAAATAATATTTCGGTATCAAAAATAATCGCACCTGTCTTTTCGTCCACTTCAATGCCGTATTCGGAATCACTGAATTCTCCTCTAAGTTGTTTTACTAATTCCGCCCGTACACCCATAATTTGATCGAGTGTTTTCTTCATTTCTTCAATTTGCAAGGACTTGATGACCATCATAATAATAAAGATTAGCATGAAGCAGAGCAAAATAGTCGTTAACAAATCAGTGAATGACGGCCAAAATCGTCCTTCTTCCTCTTCTTGTTTAAACAACTTTTGATATTTAAAATTCATTTCGGTTCATTCCAATCGTCCGATCTATCCTATTATTCTGTTGATCAACCGATGAAATTTGTCTGTTTAATGTTTGAATTTCTCGTCCGAGCTCTTGGAGAAGTTGCTGCAATATCCGAGCATGATTTTGACTAATTTCATCAGACACTCGGCGCATTTCAGTAAATTCACGATTTACATTGTCACCCAATGAATATAATGTACTGTCTATGTTTCGGATTAATATATCTAATTTCTGTCCCAGCGTATTTTCAGTTGTGGCAACATAACTTGTAAGTGTGTCTTTTATACTATTCATCGTTGAGTCCAATTGCTGGTCACGCCTAGAATACAAATTGTTTACATCAGTAATTGTTCGATTAATCTCGGTAAGAAGACCACTATTTTTTGTTGCAAGCATTTCAAAGACGGACGTGGCTTCTCGCAAATGATTTTCAAAAGAAGACACTTCTGTTTCATGACGCTTTAAATGGTCATTAAATGTTTCATTGAAATGTTTTAAGTCACTAAAACGATCCCCTAGTAATTGATGATGGTTTCGCTGTGTTTGATTGATTACTTCCAACGCTTCTGGAAGACTGCCAATCGCATCCCCCACTCGGTCAAATCCATGTTTCAGCTCCGCCAAGTAGGTAGATATGCTTCCAAGTCTTGTAGGTAAATCATCTCCAAATATTTCTTTAAACAGCTTGTTATGTGCCCCCATCGTATCAACAAGTCGGACAGTTTTATCGTTAATTAGCTCAAGCGCATTTCGAACATCTGCCTGCCCATCTAATAAAGAGGATTTAAATTCTTTCAATTCGGAAACTGAGGTATCAAATTCTTGTAAACTATTTATTTGAGCGGTAGAAACGCCTTGAATTTTTTCATAGGTTCGTTCAAATGCTTCCGCCATACGTTCGTTTTTACGATCAACCTTTTTGAAATAGGAGAATAATGTTGCAAAATTTGTATTCAACTGAGCCGTACCTTCTGCAAATCCGTTGGTCACTACTTTCATTTGTGCAAAGAGTTCATGAAAATTGTCTAAGTTCACTGCAAGTCCATCATTAAATTTTGCCAAATCTTCTGCAGATTTTTGAAGACCTTCCGTATAATCTTTAAATCCGCTAAATGCTTCAACAATACTGCCGAGCGATTGCTCATTCGTTTTCTCAAGACTTTGTATCGACTGATGAATTTTTTCAGAAACATGAATCATTTCATGCATACTATGTTTATCATGGCTTTCTAAATTGGATTCGACAATAAGCATTAGGTCTGTAAGTAAGTATTCCGTATTCAGTGTCCGTACGAGTATCGTCATGATAAGTGAAAAGCCCATACCGATAATACTCGTATAAAACGCAACATCAATTCCGGAGAGTACCCCTGCGACATTTTCCACTAATTGATCACTGCCAGCATTAATACTGCCAAGTGAAATTGTTAAACCAATAAACGTTCCAAGTACTCCGAGTAAAATAAAAACGGAAATCGTCATCTGTACCATTCTAATTAAGCTAATGATCGGGATTTGGAAGATTCGCCAACTCGAAAATTTTTCTTGGACAAATGTTTCCAGTTTGATAGATTCTTCTTGTTGTCTTGAATAAAATTCTTTTTTAATTGTTTGCAAAGGTTCGATATCCATCCGCTTCGTTTCTTTAATATAATTACGTGTCTTTCTTATTTTAAAAAATAATGCAATATGGACAATAAATGTGATAGCAAACAGACTGAATAAGGAAAAAAATATTAATTCAATAATTGGGCTCTCCAGCATTACTTCTGCTTTTTGTTCCGTTGTAAACAGCTCTAATAAAGCTTGCAGCATCGCTTCCCCTCCTAGATTAAGAGAACTCTTTGCTTTATACGTATTCGAAGCTTACCCAATTAATGTTTCAAATAAAAAAAGACTGCAAAAATAATTTGCAGTCA